>CANIJN010000122.1 GCA_947467625.1 Opitutia bacterium
AAAATGCAGCGGGTAGAGTCCGGTCTCGGCCTGCACGTCTTCGGGCATGGCGATCGTCACGGCACCGGTGTCGGCGGGATCGGCGAGGATGCGCATCGCCTCGGGCAGTGCGGTGAGGAGTTGTTCGGGACGGTTAATGCGGTCCCAGTATTTTGAGACGGGGCGGAAGCAATCGTTGACGCTCACGTCTTGGCTGCCGGGAAACTCCAGCTGCTGGAGCACGGGTGCGGGGCGGCGGTGGGCAAAGATATCGCCGGGCAGCAGGAGGACCGGCAGGCGGTTGACGGAGGCGACGGCGGCTCCGGTGATCATGTTCGTCGCGCCGGGGCCGACGGAACTGGTGCACGCGTAGGTGCCCATGCGCTGGCGGGCCTTAGCGAAGGCCACGGCGGAGTGGACCATCGCCTGTTCGTTCTTGGCCTGAAAAAAAGGGAGCTTCGTTCCGCCGAATTCCTCGAGGGCCTGGCCGAAACCGGTGACGTTGCCGTGGCCGAAGATACCGAAGACGCCGTTGATGAGGCGATGCTCGGTCCCATCGCGGCGGATGTATTGTTGCTGGAGAAATTTCACCAGCGCGGCGGCCATGCTGAGGGGAACGGTTTTATTCATGGGGATTTTGGGGAGGAGGGGAGGGCGGCATCCCGTTCTAGTGCTGGGGATCAAGAGTCCACCTGTGCGCGGGGGCGAACGTGAAACTGATGGAGCGGTTTTACGGCAGGTGGCTAAGCATGCAAAGATGATACCTGCCGTAGTCGGCGCGGAGACTGGCGCGTGATCGCAGCAGGGTGGGATTCGGGGGCATGCGCGGGTTGGGTGAACGAGAAAGTAGGTAGCAAACGGGGAAGAACCCATCGTTCGAATGTTTGCAGACTCCGGCAACTGCCGAGCTTCACTTCGGTTAAAAATGATTCACCGTGTCGCCGAAATGTCTGACGAAACTTCCCCCTGTCCGTCGCGTGTCGGGGCCGTTGCCGAAGGGAGCGGAGACCTTTTTTCGCTGCGCGGACGGCGTGCGCTCATCACCGGTGCGGGGCAGGGCATCGGATTTGCGCTCGCTCGCGGCTTGGGGGCGGCCGGGGCTGAAGTGTTGCTCAACGACGTCGATCCTGCCCGATTGGACCAGGCGGTGGCGACGTTGCGCGGCGAAGGCCTCGTGGTGCACGGGCGTTGTTTTGATGTGACGAACGGCGGGGACGTTGCGCGGAGTGTGGCGGAGATCGAGCGTGTGATCGGTCCGGTGGATATCTTGATCAACAATGCGGGGATTCATCGGCGAGCGCCCTTGGCGACGATGCCGACCGAGCGATGGCAGGACGTGCTCGACGTAAATTTGACCAGCGCGTTTTTGGTTACCCGCGCCGTCGCGGGTGGAATGATCCGACGCCGCGCGGGCAAGATCATTACGATTTGTTCGCTCAACTGTGAAGTCTCCCGGCCGACGATCGCCAACTACGCCGCCGCCAAGGGTGGGCTGAAAATGCTCACGCGGGCGATGGCGGTGGAGTGGGCCCGCCATAACATCCAGGTCAATGGACTGGGTCCCGGCTACATGCGCACTGCGATGACAGGCACGCTCACGATCGACGCGGAGTTTGACCGCTTCATCTGCGCGCGGACGCCGGCCGGGCGTTGGGGGGAACCACGCGAGCTCATCGGCACCGCGGTGTTTCTCGCCTCGCGGGCGTCGGATTTTGTAAATGGCCAGATTCTTTATGTGGACGGCGGATTGCTGGCGGCTCTTTAGAGACGGTGGGCAAGCCGTGATTACGACGTTCACGTGACGTTTTCACGACTGACCGGAGCCGTCGTTGACGGATGCGAGGGCGAGTCCTGCTGTGACGGCGCTAACGGCCCCTCGTTTGCCTCTCTACTATGAATCACCTTTACCACTGCGCCGGGTGGCCTGTCCGCAGATTTTCCGCTTCGATTGCTCGCCGTCTGCTGCGGCTTGGTGCCGTCGGAATGGCGGTCGCCGTCTTCCCCCCGTCCGTTTCTGCCGCAAGAATCTCCGGCCGGATTTTCAATCCCATCACGCGGGCCTATGTCCGCAATGCCGAGATCCGCGTCAACGGCACCGACCTCGTCGCCTACTCGGGCGAAGACGGCTCATACGTGCTGACCAATGTTCCCGGCGGCGAGGTGCGGCTTTCGGTGATGTTCACGGGTTACGACGTGACCACGGCCAAGGTGAATCTAGGCGCTGATGCTGGTTTGGAGCTGGATTTCGAACTCACGGGATCAATCTATCGCTCGCCAGCGACTGCCGCCGCTCGGGGAAAGGACGGCGAGGTCCAGAAGCTCGGAGCTTTGGTCGTCTCGGCGGAGCGCGAGGGCAACGCGAAGGCCATCATGGATCAACGCGCCGCGCTCAACATGATGAAAGTGGTAGCGACGGACAATTTTGGAGATGTGACCAGCGGCAGCATCGGTGAATTTGTGAAATATCTTCCGGGCGTCGTGCTCGACTACACGAAGTCTGAGGCGCGTGCCGCCCGCATTGGCGGCCTCGATCCGAAGTATGTCGGCGTGAGTATCGACGGGATGCGCATGGCGAATTCCTCGTCGGCCTCGTTCGACGACAATTCCCGCGGATTCCAGTTCGATCAGACCTCGATCAACAGCATTGAGTCCATCGAGGTCAGTAAGACCCTCACCGCAAAAATGGACGCCGATGCGGTCGCGGGCACGATCAACCTCAGAAGCAAAAATGCCTTTGAGCGCAAAGGCCGCGAAATTGTGGCGGAGGCGTCGTTGACCGGAAACGCGTACAATTTGACGCTGCGCAAGACGCCCGGGCCGGATGATGGCAACCACCTGAAAGTGTTTCCGGGCGGCAAACTCAGCTACAGCGAATCGTTTGGCGGGAGGGTGGGCGTCCAACTGAATTTCAGTACCAATGTCGCTTACACCGAACAAGAGAACGGGACGACGAACTACGATTTCAGCGATCCCGTCCGCGGACCGTTTATCACCAACGTCTCGTTCCGCATGGCCCCCAAGATATCGCGGCGTGATTCCTTCGGCGCCAATTTCGACTACAAGCTCACCGAGGGTCTGGTGTTTTCGCTGCGCACCGCGGGTGCGCACTTCAACGATGAATACGCCGACCGCACGGTGACGTTTCTGGCCAGTGCCGCGCAGATCGATCGCGCCTCCACGCTCACCAAGGTCATCGCGTTGGCGACGACCAACGCCAATACGCGGATGGAAGAGGCCCAGAGCCATCGCAACAGTCTGAACGACACCGTTTCCTACACGCCGAAGCTCGTCTATCGGTTGGGCGATCTCACGCTCACGGCTGGCGGCGGCTACTCGCGCGGTCGGCATCACTTCAGCGACATCGGTAACGGCTTTTTTCAAACCGTCGGTGCCCGCCTGACCCGCATGAGTTGGATGGCGGAGCGCGACCGCACGTCCGAACCGGGTTGGCGTCTCACGCAACTCTCCGGGTTGCCCTGGTCGAGCGCGGCCAGTTTGGGACGCAACGACACCAACGCGAACTCCGTTCGCAGTCGCGAGCTGTCCGGACAAAATCAGGTTTTTCAGGGCTACCTGAATGGGGCGAAAACGCTGCGTGTCGCCGGCCTGCCCGTGCTGTTGGAGTCCGGCTTCAAGACGCGGTTGGTCACTCATGATATTGAACGACAGGGCAACCGGAGTTGGACCTTTGTCGGTCCGTCCGGCTCGCAGACCGCGGTGACCACGGTGTTCCCGGTGTTTCAAAACTTCGTGCCGTTCGATCCCCGTATTGGGGGCAACATCCGCGCGCTCAACCTTGCCTACGTGGACAATACCGTTTTGCACCGCATGTTCGTCGCCCACCCCTCGCATTTTGTGCCCGACACGATCGGGAATTTTACCAATGAGCTGACCGCACCCCGCAGCCTCAAAGAACAGATCGACTCGGCCTATGTGGAAGGTTCAACGCGCGTGGGTAAACTGCGACTCGACCTCGGCCTGCGTCACGAGCGTACGCGCAACCTCGCGCGGGTCCCTGATCCGCTGCCTGCGCCCGTCGTTGCGGCTGCCGGCTACAGTGCGGGCACGATTCCGTACTTAGCGTATCAATACCGCTACGGCCGGCGTTCGAGTACCTATGGTGACTACGGAAACGTGTTTCTGAGTGGAGGGGCCAAATATTCCTTCACGCGAAATCTTGTCCTCCAGGTGGCGGCTAACGAAGCGATCCTGCGTCCGAGTTACAACCTGCTCGCCGGCATCCCGACCATCAACGAGACGCAACGGATAATCACTTTGCCGAATCCGGAAATGAAACCGGAGCTTTCAAAAAAATATTTTGTCAGCGCGCAGTATTACCTCGAGCCGGCGGGCACGCTGTCGGTTTCGAGCTATCAGATCGACATCCGGAACAAGGGCTCGTCCACGACGTCGATCTCCGCCGCGGCCGCCGGTTACGCCGACGAACCGGACTACGCTGGCTACACGTTTGTACGGCCCACTAATCTGAACGGAACGCGCCGAATGAAGGGCGTGGATTTCGAATACAGCCAGCAGCTCGTCTTTTTGCCGGGCGCGTGGCGCGGCTTCAGTGTGTTCGGGTCGCTGTCGCGCACGGTAGCAGATACTCCGCTCGTTAACGTCGTACCGAAATCCGCCAACGGCGGCATCCGGTTCGGCAACCACCGTTTCAATCTCCAAGTGCGCGCCACCTGGACGGCGGCCAAGATTAATGCCGTGGCCACAAATGAAGTCCGCTGGTGGGGTGAACAACTGCTCGTCGACCTGAGCGGCACCTACAAATTGAGCCGGACCTACGAACTCACACTCAGCGGTCGGAACATCACGAACGCGTTTCAAGACTACTACTCAAATGAGCCGGGACTCCTGCGCTCCCGTGAGATCCTCGGCCCTGTCTGGACCCTCGGCGTGCGGGGTCGCTTCTGAGGGGGCGTTTCGAGCGATGACGAACGAACGTCGAGGCGCGCTGGGACGGTGCGATTTCGGGCCGCAGGCGCCAGCGGCTCGCACGGCGTGTTTGCAGGTTGCCCTCGCCGTGACCGCGGCGAAAAAGACTTCTCGTTAATTGGTCCCTCCCTGCTCGCTCCATGAATCCACTCCGCCTGTTGTTCTTTGCCTTCCTCACCGGTACAGCGGCGTTGGCTGCCGATACCCCGCCGCTGGTCCGGGCCCACGCGCACAATGACTACGAGCACCCGCGGCCGTTGCTGGATGCCTTGGCGTGCGGTTTTGGGAGCATCGAAGCCGATGTTCACCTCGTCGATGGACAATTGCTCGTGGCGCATGATCGCAAAGCGGTGAAGCCCGAGCGCACATTGGAGGCGCTCTACTTGGATCCTCTTCGCGAACGAGTGAAACAAAATGGCGGACGTGCTTACCGCAGTGGTCCGACGATCATTCTGTTAATCGACGTGAAGTCTGAAGCGGTGGCGACCTATGAAGCGTTGCACGCAGTGCTGAAAAACTATGCGGCGATGCTGACGGTCTTTCGTGACGGGGTCACCACGCCCGGGGCGATTACGGTGATTGTGTCGGGTTCCCGCGCCCCTGCCGTGATGGCCGCCCAAGCGCTTCGCTACGCTGCGATGGACGGACGCATCGACGATCTTAACGGCCAGACGGCTCCCGCGCTCATTCCCTTGGTCAGTGATAACTGGCAGAAAGTGTTTTCGTGGCGCTGGACCGGCCCAATCCCGGCGGACGAGGCCCGGAAACTGCAAGCGCTGGTCGAGCAGGCCCACGCCCAAGGCCGCCAGCTCAGATTTTGGAACACACCGGACAACCCTGCGACGTGGAGTGTTCTGTACGGAGCAGGTGTGGACTTGATTAATACAGACCAACTCACCGGTCTCCAGGGTTTCTTACGCGCGCAGAAATCTTCGGCAGAAATCGAGAACCGCTGATTGGTTTGGGGCGGGCGTTGTCACTCAAAGTGAAGCGTGAGAGGGCAGTGGCGGGCGTGCCCCGCCCGTGGGTGCGGCCACGACACCTATAATGGGCAAGATGCCCGTGCCGCGAAATTGCCTGCCAGCAGGCTCATGCAAAACCCAGTGTTCAGCTCATCGTGAACACGCAGAGGAATGAGCGGCGCTCAGGGAGCGCGGAGCACGCGGAGGCTGGCGCGGTCCGCAGCGAGGTCGGCGGCTTTCGGCGCGGGGAGCGTGACCTTGCCGGTGGCGGCCCATTCGGTGCCGCGGGCGAGCGTGACTTGGAAACCGGCGCCGTTCACGGCGTCGACGTAGTGACCGAGCGCGGTGTGGAAGACGCGGCCTTGTCCGTAGGGGATCACCATGAGCATCGGTTCCTGTTCCTTGGTTTTGTCGGAAAGCGCGGAGGCGAGCACAGTGACATTTTCGGCGGGTCCGCGGAGACTGTCGTAGAGTTCATCTTTGGCGTGCATCCATTTGGCCGGGAGGCCGCGCAGAATCGGGTGGTCGGGGGTGCTGGCCTCGACGAGGAACTCGTGCTGGGCGCCGTGGCTACCGCCGCGGCCGGGCGTCAGATCTTTCGTCCAGGTGGATTGGCGGAGGCGTAGGTAGGGGCCGGATTTTTCAGTGCGGCCGCCCCAACCGCCGAGGCCGATCATGGCGTTATATTCGGGCCACTCGGGGAAGGAATTGTTGGCCGCGTGATAGGAGACGAAGCCGCCGCCGTTTTTCACATAGGCAACAAACGCGGTCTGCACCTCGGCGGGCCAGCTTTCCCCGTTGTAGTTGGAAAGGACGACAGCGTAGGCGGAAAAATTGGGGCGCCATTTGGCCCACAGCGCGGGCGCGGCAGACTTGTGCGCAGTGACCGCAGCGGCGTGCTTCGTGAGACTCTCGGTGTGGGCGGTTTTCTGCGCGGGGGTGGCCTCCTTGGCCATTCTCGGCGCGGCGGGGGCGCTCGGCGGCGTGGTTGAAACCTCGACTGTGAAGCGGCCGGTGTCTTCGAGGATGCGCTTTAGCAACGGGGTGGTCGTCGCCCACTGGTGGTTATTTTGTCCGTCGATGATCAGGACCTTGAGTTTTCCTTGGGCGTGAGCGCCGGCGATGAAGACGAGCGCGAGCAGAGCGGCACAGGCCAGACGCAGGGAGGGAAGGGAATGCAACGGGTGGTTCATGGGGGAAAGGGATGACGATAGTCGGAGGGCGAGAAGGGATGCCAGCCGGATTTCACGGCGGGGAGCGACGGTGAGTCTCGTGAATAATTCGTGGGTTGCGGCGGCGTGCCAGCGGCCGCCAGTCTGGTCTCCTTCCCTCATACCCCATCCCCATGACCCGCCGCGATTTTCTCTACTCCAGTGCCGCCGCTTCCGTGCTCGCTGCCCGCACCGGTGGCGCAGCCGCCAAGCCTGCGCCGATTCCAATAATCGACACGCACACGCATTTCTACGATCCGACGCGCGCCCAAGGCGTGCCGTGGCCCCCGCGCACGGACGAGGTCCTTTACCGAACGCGGCTACCCCAAGATTTCAAAATCCACTGCGGCGATCTGAATGTCGTCGGCACCGTGGTCGTCGAGGCGAGCGAGTGGGTCGGTGATAACCAGTGGATTCTCGATCTCGCGAAAACGAATCCGGCGATCGTTGGCTTTGTTGGTCATCTCGTTCCTGGGAAACCGGAGTTTGCAGATAACCTGCGGCGGTTTGCCGCCGATCCGCTTTTCCGCGGTCTCCGGATCCGCAGCAGCGATCTCGTGCGTATCGCGGAACCGGCCGTCGCCGCCGATCTCAAGCGTGTCGCGGATCTCGATCTATCGATCGATACGCTCGGTGGGGCCGCGATTCTCGAGCCCACGCTGCAGCTTTCCCGACTGCTGCCGGGCCTGCGCATCGTGATCGATCACTTCCCGTTCAGCGAGTGGGATGCTAACCCAGCGGCGATGCGGCCCGCGCTGCTCGAGCTCGGGCGCCGACCCAACGTATTCGCGAAAATTTCCAACGTCGTGCGCCGGGTGAAGGGCGAGCTCATCGATGATCCGGCGCACTATCGGCCCGCGCTCGAGACCTTGTGGGAGTTGTTCGGCCCGGACCGCGTTGTCTATGGGAGCAACTGGCCGGTGAGCGACCGCGTCGCGCCGTATGCGACCGTGCATCGCGTCGTCGCGGATTACTTCGCGAGCAAGGACCGGGCGACGGCGGAGAAATATTTCTGGCGAAACTCGGCTGTCGCTTACCGGTGGGTGCGGCGCGGGGCGGCGGCGACTGTGGGCCAGTGAGTGTCGCCGAGGCGGGCCCGCGAAGATTACTCCACTTCGAAGCTGCACCAACCAACGAAGCCGATCGGCGTCCTACCAACGGCTCGTGAACGTTGGACGAGAGTCGAAACACCACACGCTCACGCTCGCAGCGACCAGAAGTCAAAAACTCAAATGACGTTGGTATGAGCTCCAGACCTCCTCGCCCCTGTGGGTCTCAACGTCGCGTTTTTTCTGGCCCTCGCGGTTTTGCGGGTCGCATAGCGGACTTGGCGTCGGCGCGAAGCGCGCGGGTTTGCGCGGTGATTTCCTGGTGCCAATAGGCGATCATGGCCGTCGGTACTCCGGCTTGGCGGGCGGCCGTCCGCCATCCCCCGACCGTGGCGGCTTCAACCTGTGTGTAGATTTCACGGGCGGTCTTGGACGAAATACCGCCGATTTCCGCTAGCCGGAGGAGCGAAGCGAACTGCGTGGGAATCTGGGTGCTGCCCAGCCAGGTGAGGGCGATCAGGACGTTGGCCACATGGGGGTTTTGATCATACGCTGGAGACAAGGTCCAACTGCGGTCGGTTTCGTCGTAGAGGAAAGCGTGGTTGCGGCCATGGTCGTCGCGGTTGGTCGCGAGCACATTGAAGAGCGCACGGCGGAAGCACTCTTGCGCTTCACTTGCTCCGCCGAGGCGACGACTGAGGCGCATGAATTCTTCGTAGTCGATCGCTCCGTCCGAGGCGCGCCGATGCAGCATTCCGCTCAACGTGTGGACGTGACGCCGGGCCGGCGTGCCGTCGGGGCGGCGGTAGCGATCAAAGCGCTCGGAGGCGAAGTGGCGGCGTTCGCCGTCGTGAACCAGGCAAGCCCGGGGCAGTCGAATCCCGGCTTTTTTCGCCATGAGCCAAAAAGCGAATTCCACGGCGCCCTCGGCCTCGTCGCTGGATCGTGCGAATTTCAGGATACAGGGAGCGAAGCCGGGAGGGGGTTCACCGCCGATGAGAATTTCCCGTCGTTCGATGACGTCGCCTGCGAGGCGGAGGTGCGCGGCGGTCTTGGGAAAGGCGCCGCCGAGCGACGTGCCGCCCTGGGCGAGAGCGGCATTGCGCCGATCCGGCGTGAAGGGGACCGGTGATGCGCGCAAGGTATCCACCGTGTGGGCGAGCTCGGCCAAGTTGGCGTCGGTCGGCCGGAGGTCGGCCCCGGCACCGAGCACCGGTTCGAACGTGATGGCACCAGGCCCGCGTTGTCCGATGGCTGCAAGTTTGCCGAGCACCGACTTCACCTCGGGTAGTTCTTGGCGGAGCATCCGCTCGCCCCACGCATCTGGCAGCGAATCCGCGATGAGCCCCGGCAGTCCGCCGGCGAACGGAGTATCGCCCAGCCGGAAGAGCCGTGGCCCGGCTGCAAAGGTTGCGGCGGGCAGACTGAGCGGGGACAAGTCGTGGCCGCCGGCGAGAAACGCCGGGTCCAATTCGAGGGCGTAGACGGAGCCGTCCGGACGGTAGGCAAGTCGGCCCAAAGGCGCTCCTAGAAATTTGAGCGTGAGGAGCGTGGGTTCGGGCGGCGATTTCATTTCGGCGGATGGGCTGGTCGCCGGGCGCGCTGCGGTCGTTTCGCGGTGGGTTTGTCTTCGAGAAAAGCGGCGATCGACTTCGATGACGACACCGGCGGTTTGAAAGCCTCCAGAAAGGTGTCCACGAGCCCAAGGGACACCAAGAGCTTGGCGAGCCCGCGGAAACCGATTTGCCCCGATCGCTCAAACCGACGGAGTGTGGCGATGGCGACGCCGCTGCGGGCGGCGAGATCCGTCTGCCTCCAGCCGAGTGTCAGCCGGTGGGCGCGCAGCAAATCGGCGACCTCGCGGAGCAGGTCAGCTTCCGTTTTAAGTGATAACATATGATCATTAATAGCCAAATTATGGACGCAATCAATCTAATATGATCCCTAAAATATCTGGCCTGAGCGAGGGTTCGATCCGACCGCTTAGGAAGCACCGACCTGGTTGGGTGGGGTGGGCGTGGGCTTGCTCGCGATCCTTGGCGAACGAGTCGCGAGCACGCTCGCTACCACAGTCGATTCTTCACAACTGCCCCTGGGCTTGGTTCGAACGTGCGGGCAGCGCATTTGCAGACGGACAGTCGGCGAAAACCGAGGCAGAGGCGGGGTGCGTCGATCGCGCGGAGCGCGGGGCTGAGACAGGTCGCAATGTCACCGGCGCGGCTATGACATGCTTGTTTTGCCGAACGTTAAAGGTGAGACACGCGCGACGCGCGGTCGCCGGTTTCTTTCGAGTGAAAACGCGCCGCCGAGCGGAAGCCCAATGCCCGAAATCGCGGGGCCAGTAAGCGCGTTGTCTCTGACGACTGGTTCGGCTCTTCTTCTTTCTCGGTTCGTGAAAATGCACTCATGACTTTGGGTAGTCGCATACTCCTTCGACGTGGTGGCCAAGAGACAAAAGCGCCGATTCCGCGGTCTCGGCCTGTGCTCGATCATCGAACACAAACGTAAGCGTGATGGTCTGCGCCACAGCCGGAATGTCCGTCTCTTCGAAAAAATCGAAACGCCCGCCGTGGGATGCAACGATCTCTGAAATCTTCCGCTCGCGATCTAGGTCGCGAGGCCGCGGATAAATAACTTCGAACATGGCGTTCATTCTTTTGCCGAACGTCAGCGGTCAGCCACGCGCGAAGCGCGTTGTGCTGTAGTGCTCTGGTTGGGCTCTGTCTTTTTTCTTAACGGGCTGTGCTTATCCACGAGGTGTCGACCAACTAAAACCACAAGCAATGCGGCGACACCCACAACACACCAAAAGCCGAAAAGGGATGAGCGCCCAAATCTCGCGATCATGAATGGCAGAGCGATTCGTGTGGCAATTTCGGCAACCAGTGCAGCCAGCAATCCGATGAATGACCAACTCATCCAATAAAAATGCAGGGCATACCACATCTCCTTTGGCTTTCTTAGGAAGGCATGGCTGAAGCCAAACCCAACGCTGATGCTGCTGGCGATGGCAGCTCCGTGAAGAAAATTGAACCTTCCGGTCAGCCGGTAGATGGCAAAAGAGGTGACGATAACGGTCACCATGCAAAACGAATACAGGTAGCCGATCCTACGATGCCACACGCCGCCTTTGGGTCGCAGGAATACAACCGCGCCAACGATGATCGCCAGCGAAGCCGCCAACGTATGGATCAAGCCCGTGAGGTCGTGGATCATGTTCTTTCTTTGCCCAACGTTCAAGATGAGCCACGGCCGCCCGGGGCCGTTGGCTCTGGCGCCTGGTTCGGCTCTTTCTTCATTTTGGTATTCGAGGATCGCCGGGCAACAAACTGAGAAATTGAATCTCTGCCGAGGCATAGGTGCCCAAGCCAGAATCTTTCCCAGTGCTGTTCACGGGGACCATAATCCTTCCCTGCTTCCGGCAAAATTCGGCGGCTTCTTCGTATAATCGGGCTTTCACTGCACTGCTAGAAAAGTCGGTAAACTTGCCGAGACGGCCTATCATGTAGAGATCCGGTCCAATCGGAACAATGCCGTTCGTGCCAGTCGTAGCACACCCGCACAGCGCCGTTAGGCAGCACATCGCGATCAGGAGAATTTTGGTTTGCGACATGGTTTTATTTTCTTTGCCGAACAGTGTTATTCGGCTGCACTCAGTGCAGCGTTTGCAGGGTGAGGTAAAAGGCGGATTCGGGCGGTCGCTTCAAAGGTAAACGAGGGTTGGGTGCAGCTTTTTACGGTTGATGCCGATGCCGCGTAAAGCTGCACTCGACCGATGAGCCCCGAAACCGAAGCGGTGTCGTTTCCGACGTGGAAATCTGCGCTCGCGAACACAGGTTGGCCCGAGGCCCAGCAAACGGAGTATCGACAGGAAATCCTCGCGTTTCTGCATCTCTGCAAGGTCAGGAGGGCACCGGCGACGATCATGCTGGTGAAGGAGTATTTGGCGGAACGAGCGAGTCAAGGGCCAAACGCGGCGCGGGTGCCACTGCTGTGGTTTTTCCAAGAAGCGAAGCGGGTGGCGAAGGTCGAGGTGGCAGGTGTAAAGCCAGCCCCACCGGGAGCGGTCGGGCATCCGCCGGTCCGGGCGGTGGCCCGAGGGTCTGTGCCGCCGCGGGCCGCGGAGGATCAGGGCGGGGCGGATTGGGAACGCGATCTGATCAAGGCGGCGCGGAGCAGGGGGCTGTTGTGGCGCTCCGAAGAGACTTATCGGGGGTGGGCGGCGCGGTTTGCCCGGTTTCTCGCGCCACGGTCGCCCTATGCAGCGGAGGCGGGCGACGTGGCGGCGTTTCTGACAGAACTGGCAGTCACGCGGCGGGCCAGTCCTTCGACCCAAAAGCAAGCGCTGAACGCGTTGGTCTTCTTGATGCAGGAGGGACTGCACCGCCAGTTGGGAAAGATCGATTTTCGGCGGGCGTCACCGCAACGAAGGATGCCGACCGTGTTGTCCCGCGAGGAGTGTAAGCGGCTGTTTGCGGAGTTGGAGGGCACGGAGCGGTTGATGGCCGAGCTGGCCTACGGCGCGGGACTGCGGCTCATGGAGCTGCTGAGGCTGCGGGTGCATCACTTGGAGTTGGCGCGGGGCTGTCTCGTGGTGCATGGCGGCAAGGGCGACAAGGATCGCGTGACGGTGCTGCCTAACTCGCTGCGCCCGGCGCTGGAGCGACAACTGGCCCGGCTGCGGCCACTCCATGAAAAGGACCGGGCGGAAGGTTTACCCGGAGTCTGGCTGCCGGAGGGACTGGCGGCCAAATACCAACGGGCCGGCGAAAAATGGGAGTGGCAGTGGTTGTTCCCCTCGCGAGAAGCGAGCGTCGATCCGGTGACCGGGGCGCGTCGCCGGCACCATGTGATCGACACTACATTTCAACGAATTCTGAAGCGCGCGGCGGAGGCGGCGAAGCTCGATAAGCGCGTGACGCCGCATGTGCTGCGGCACAGCTTCGCGACGCATCTGCTGGAGGCTGGCACCGATATCAGGACCGTGCAGGAATTACTCGGGCACGAGAGCGTGGAGACGACGCAGATTTACACGCACGTGATGGTGCGGCCGGGGCTAGGGGTGCGGAGTCCGCTGGATGCCGGGTAGTGGGTGGCTGGTAGCGGGTGGCAGGCGTGAAGCCAGCCCCACACGGCGCGGCGACGGCACCGGGCGGAGGGGCGACCTGCCTGCCGCCCGTTGGCACCGCAGCGTAACCGGCGCGCCTACGGCGGCACACTACGCTGTGGTGAAGGGGCAACGCAGATTTGTGGGCCCGCTCACGTGCGTCGCGGCAAGCGCTAGGGTGCGGCGGCGCGCGCGACCTGGAAGCGAAGTGACACTTGGCCGCGGAGCGCGGTGAGGTCGACGGTGCCGCGGGGGTCGGTGGGGAGTTCGCCGGTGGGGGTGAGGCACTTCGTAACGCGCCAGCCGTCGGGGACGCGGGCGCGGACGAGCGTGCGAGTGGGATTTTGGCGCGCGGGGAGGGAGACTTCGGCGCGGATTTCGCCGGCGGCGAGGTGCGACGTAAGCGTGACCGAGACTTCGCCGAAGGCGGTGGGGGCGCGTTCGACGGTGATCGCTTGGCCGTCAGCGAGCCAGCGCTTCGGCGTCGCGAAGCAGAGACGCAGCGTCTCGGGGCGGCCGTCGTCGTCGAGGTCCGTGTCTTGCACGAGCATCGCGCGGAGCATCGACAGGAAGTGGGCGTTGGCGGCGCTGTTGGGCGGGCAATAGAAAATCCGGCCGTCGGCGTCGACGGGGGTGAGCGCCGCGCCTTCGCCACTGATGAAGGTGTTGCGCGTAAAGCCTTGCGCGAGCATCCCGTAAAAACTCACGAGGGCCCGCTCGGGGTCATCGCGGCGCAGCGTGTCGAGGGTGTAGCGCGTGCCGTAGAGGGGATTCACGCGTTCGGCGCCGGTCCAGAAATTGAACTCGTCTCCGCCGGAGCGGACCATGCCCATAAAAATTCCGCCATGTTGCTCTTGGTAGCGCGGTATCCAGCTCTCTTCTACGCTGCCGGGCGGGAAGATACCGCTGCTGATGGTGTAGCCGATGATGATGTTCCAGTAGCTGCCGATGCGGCTGCGGATGAGGGGATCATGGGCGGGCTCGTCGCTGTGCAGGGCGATGGGCACGAAGGGCGGGGTGGTTTCGCGGCGGGCGCTGTGGGCGATTGCGGCGAGGACGGTGGGGCGGATTTCGCGGGCGACGGCGGCGTAGCGCGCGGCCTCGGCGGGTTCACCGATTTCGGCGAGCACGGCGCTCAAATCGCGGAGGGCGCGCCAGGAGTTGGCGTTGACGTTCACGGATTGGGCGGGGGTGCTGATGTCGCCGGCGTAGCGCTCGGGCGGGAAGAGGCCATGCGGGCCGGTGCGCGTCTCGACGAGGAGGCGCGCGGCTTTTTCCCAGCGCGGACGCAGGGCGCGCACGGCGTCCGCGTCGCGGGTTTGCCAGTAGTAGCGGCAGATGTCGGCGAGTTTGAAACCGGCCTGATGTTGCTCCAGGCCCTTGCGGGTGAAGTCCAGCAACGGTTCGAGGAGGCGGCGGGTGTCGCGGGCGTAACCCCAAGTCATCAACGCGAGCGCGGCGTCGCTGCCCTCGGCCTCGTAGAGCTGATTGTATTGGTTGCCGGCGCTGTAGTGCATGCGGTGACCGGAGATGAGCTCAAAGTTTTGCGCGATGAGATGGCGCCACGCGTCGTTGACGAGGGGTTCGGGCGTGACGACGGACATGCCGCCGGCGAGGAGCGAGCGCCAGGTGGCGACGCAGATCGCGCGCTGCGCGGCGTAGTCGGGGACGAGCGCCTGCGGCCCGCTCAGGGCAGGCCCGTTCGGCGAGGTCTGGGCGGGCGTGACGGAGGCGGGGAGCGGTTTAGTCGCGAGCGCAAAGGTGGCGCCTTTCGTGGCGGTGAGTTTCGCGGTGGCGCGCTGGCGCTCCCATTTCCACGCGCTGTCGAACACGGCGAGCACCTCGCCTTTTTCATTGGTGAGCGTGCCTGCGGAGAATGTGACCGGGGTGCGGTCGTCGACGGTGACGGTGATGGTGCCGGCGGTGCCCTGGGCGAGGTCGAATTTTACGAACGTCACGCCATGCGCGGCGAAGGCGGGATCGGTGCTGGCGAAGGCTTCGAGGCGATAGATCTCCGGGATGCGCTGGGGCCGAACTTGGGTGAGGGGCACGGCACCTTCGGATTGGACGGGGGAAATGTGGCGGTACCGAATTTCGGCGATGGGGAGCCAACCCTCGGCGAGTGTGGGCTCGCTGGTGCGGTCGCGGAAGGTGCCGAACATGAGTTCATCGGGGCCGACGCGGAAGGTGAAAGGCGTGCCGTTGTCGTGCCAACTGCGTGTGCCGCCGCGCAGGTTGACGCCGCTGCCGTTGGAGATGAGGCGCGCTTTGACGATCGCGTTGGGCGGGCTGAGGACGATGGGGTAGTAGCGGAAGTCGGCGTTGACGTAGCGCGGTGGTGGCAGCAGCGGCGCGAAGAATTCGTAGCTGGCGCCGTTGGGCTGGGCCATGGCGGCCTCGCCCCAGAGATCGCTTTTGGCCGCGAGGGCGGTTGCGAGGGAGGGGAGGGGGCTGGGAGGTGCGGCGTTGAGGTGACCGAGGTCGAAGCCCAGGAGGAGAATGCCGAGTCCTGTGAGTCGTGCGGTGAGGGCGGTGAGGGCGGTGGGGATCATGCTAGAAATTTCCCCGCAGGCCGAAGATCCAGAGGGCGCCGTAGCGGTCGCTCTGGCGGAACTTGGCGTAGGCGGGAGTCTGCGGGCCGCGACGTTCGAAGTCCTCGGGTTCGTCGGTCAGATTGCGGATATTGGCGAAGGCCGAGACTTTTTTCGTGAGTTGATATTCGCCGGTGGCATCGATCAGGCGACGCGGGGTGGCGAAGGTGAAGGTGTCGGGGCCGACGCTGCCGCCGGTGATGGCGGCGAGTTGACGGCGACTTTGGTAGGTCCAGTTGAGACGGAGATTGAACTTCGTGCGCGTGAGGGAAATCCCCGCGCTCGCGGTGCGCGGAATCATGCCGGAAAAATTGTCGGCCTCGGCACCGGTCATGCGCTGCGAGACGCCGCTGGCGAAAACCTGAATGCCCCGCGCCCAGGAGGGGAGAAACGTGAGCGCCTGCCGGTATTGGAGATCGACGCCATCCATGTGCACGGTGCCAGCCACATTGTATTGGGTGCGGACATCGAAGAGCCCGTACTCAGCGGCATCGAGGCCGTGGATGGCGAGGAATTCGGGCGTGCTCGCGAGCGTGGTGTTGCCGAAGAAGTTTTCGAATTGCCGGCGATACGCGCCGACTGAGATCAGGCCGATGCCTTCGAAATAATACTCGAGGCCGAGTTTGCCGGTGCGCGCACTCCAGACCTTGATCGCGGTGTTGCTGAGGGAGATAAAATTTGTCGGGCCCGGCGGAGCGGAGAGGTCGGGCAGGGTGACGCCGCCGGCGTATTGG
>CANIJN010000123.1 GCA_947467625.1 Opitutia bacterium
AACTTGCGGAAGGTTCTCGTGGATGGGCAGCGTCGCCGGCACGCCAAAGGTCGCGCACGTCGAGGAGAAGATAAATTTCTTAACGCCCACAGCGAGCATCGCGTTGAGCAGGTGCAGGGTGGCCGCGCTGTTGTTGAGGTAGTATTTGATGGGGTCGGTGACGGATTCGCCGACGTAGCAGAAGGCCGCGAAGTGCATGACCGCTTCGATTTTCTCGGCGACGAGGAGGTGTTTGACGGCGACTTCGTCACCTAAGTTTGCGTCGTACACGGTCACATTGGGCGCGAGGGCTGCGCGGTGACCGTAGACGAAATTGTCGAGCACCACGGGGCGGTGACCGGCCGCTGCGAGTTGGCGAACACAATGACTGCCGATGTAACCGGCGCCTCCGACGACGAGAACGTTCATAGAGAAAGGAGGGTTGTATTGCTTTCGGGCGGAGGTTGGCTAGCGATTTCCCTTCCACCTTAATGAAGCTCTCGCGCATCGTCATCACAGGCGTCGGTCTGACCGCTCCCAACGGTAATTCGTTAGCCGAATTCCGGGCCAATCTGCTCGCGGGGGTGGCCGGAATTCAACGCCGGGAGATTCGCTACATGGGCTCGCAGCTCGCCGGCGTGTGCGATTACAACGCCCAGAAGTACCAGACGAAAAAAGAGGTGCGGGTCGGCACGCGGGCCGGGAGTATTTCGATTTACTGCGCGCGCGAGGCGCTGGCGGACAGTGGGCTCAGTTGGGAGGCGGTGGCGAAGGACCGCGTGGGTATTTACATTGGCTGCACGGAGCACGGCAACGTCGAGACCGAGAACGAAATCTACAACATCTCGAAGTTTAACTACGATACGAAGTTTTGGTCGCACTATCACAACCCCCGGACCGTCGCGAACAACCCGGCCGGTGAAGCGTCGCTCAATCTCGGCGTGACGGGCCCCGCCTACACGATTGGTGCCGCGTGTGCGGCAGGAAACATGGGACTGATCCACGCCACGCAGATGTTGCGTTTGGGCGAGGTGGACCTCGCGATCTGTGGTGGCGTGAGCGAGAGCATTCACACGTTTGGGATTTTCGCTGGCTTCAAATCCCAGAACGCCCTCGCGGCGCACGCCGACCCGCTCAAGGCATCGCGGCCCTTCGACAAGGCCCGCAACGGTATTGTGATCTCTGAGGGTGGCGCGCTCTACACGATGGAGCGTTTGGACGATGCCCTGGCGCGGGGTGCGAAAATCTACGGGGAAATCGCCGGCTATCACGTGAACAGTGATGCGAGCGACTACGTGCTGCCGAATCCCGCGCGCCAGGCCGAATGCGTGCGCGCGGCGATCAGCCGAGCCGAGCTCGTCCCGCGCGATATCCACATTGTTAACACTCACGCCACGGCCACGCCGCTCGGAGACATTCAGGAGTGCGAAGCGATCCGCGCGGTCTTCGGCGAAGGCTGCCCCGACACCTCCATTAACAACACCAAGGGTTACATTGGCCACTGCATGGGTGCGGCCGGCGCGCTCGAACTGGCGGGCAACTTGCCGTCCTTCGACGACCTTATCGTCCATCCGACGATCAACGTCGACGACCTCGACCCGCTCTGTGCGCTGCCGGGCTTGGTGCTCAATCAGCCGCGGGCGGTTGCGAAAGTAGACACCATCCTTAATAATTCTTTCGGAATGTTGGGGATAAATTCCGCGTTGATTGTTAAACGGTTTGTCCCCTAATGCCCGCTCCCGACTATGACCAAAGATGAATGCAAGCAAGTGGTGCTCGATATTATCGCCGACATCGCCCCCGACGAGGACTTGAGCAACGTGAAGCCCGAGGTGCGGCTGCGCGACCAGATGCAGCTCGATAGCATGGATTTTTTGGATATCGTGATGGAGCTCCGCAAACGTCACGGCATTGAGGTCCCTGAGAAGGATTATCAACAGCTCGCGAGCCTCGACAGCTGCGCAGACTATCTGACGCCAAAGTTCGACGCCCTGACGGGTAAGAGCTGAGGGCGAGCAGCCGAGCGAATGTTTCGGCCGGGACGATTCCCGGCCTTTTTTGTAGCCGCGCATGAACACCCGCTCCCACTACGACGTGGCCATCATTGGGGCGGGCATGTCGGGCCTCGCCGCTGGCATCCGCCTCGCGCACTTCGGGAAGAAGGTCTGCATCTTCGAGCGGCACAACGCCGTCGGCGGGCTGAATAGTTTTTACAGTATCGCGGGACGGAAATTCGACGTGGGCCTCCACGCGATGACCAATTTTGTGCGGCCCGGGGTCAAAGGCACGCCACTGGGCAAACTGCTGCGCCAGCTCCGCATTGACCGCGATGAGTTTGCCCTCTGTGAACAAAAGCAGTCGAGGATCGCGTTCGGCCCGCGCGGCGAATGTTCCCTGCGCTTCACCAACGATTTTGCCGTCTTTGAGAGCGAAGTGGTGGCGGCGTTTCCCGCGCAAGCCGATGGATTCCGGAGACTCGCGGCCGCCGTGCGGACGTTTGATGATGTGTCGCTCGACGCTGCGCCGATGTCGGCTCGTGAAGCGGTGCGTCGGCACATTTCCGATCCGCTCTTGGAGGACATGTTGTTTTGCCCGCTGATGTATTACGGGAGCGCGACCGAACGTGACATGGAGTTCGGCCAGTTCGTGATCATGTTCAAGGCGCTCTTCCTCGAAGGATTTGCGCGACCGTTTGAAGGGGTCCGGGTTGTGCTGCGCGTGCTGTTGGCGAAATATCGTGCGGCTGGGGGTGAGCGGCGGATGAAATGCGGCGTGCAAAAGATCAGCGCCCACGCAGGCCGCGCAAGTGCGGTTATCCTCGACAGCGGTGAAGAGATTACCGCCGACCATGTCATCTCTTCCATCGGCGCGCCGGAGACCGATCGCCTGTTAGCGGCGAGCGCCGGCGAGCCGACCACGGCTGCGCCCACGCTCTCCTTCGTGGAGACGATCAGTATGCTCGATCGGCAACCGGCGGAACTGGGCTGGGGCAGCGATACGATCGTTTTTTTCAATGATTCTACGCGGTTCGATTACGTGCGGCCGACCGAGCAGGTCGATCCTCGCAGCGGCGTCATCTGCATTCCCAATAACTTTGATTACGGCGCCGACCGCGTCCTGCCCGAGGGCATTTTCCGGGTTACCTGCCTCGCCAACTATGATCGCTGGGCAACCCTGCCCGAAGCGGATTACCAAGCCGACAAGTTACGTTGGTTCCCCGAGGTGCAGCGCAGCGCCCGGCGCTTTCTGCCTCCGCTCGCGAGCGACGATGCGCTGGTGGCGGCAACGCTCACGACCGATATGTTCACGCCTCGCACGATCACGAAATTCACGGGGCACCTCGGAGGCGCGATTTACGGGGCGACCGTGAAACACCGTCAGGGCCGCACGTCGCTCGACAATCTCTATCTCTGTGGGACCGACCAAGGGTTTCTCGGAATTGTCGGGGCCATGCTGAGCGGTATTTCGATGGCCAATTATCACATCTTGCAAAAAGGCTGAGCGGCCGCCGACATCCGTCTCCCTTCCTTATGAAAAAACTCCTGCGCTTCGCTCTGTTGCCACTCATCGCCGCTGCGCTGCACGCCGCCGATTTCCGTGACCACCTAGGTCTCCAACTTTACAGCCTCCGCGCGCAAACCAAGGAGAGCACCACTGGGGCGCTCGATATCGCCAAGTCTTACGGCATCAAGGAGGTCGAGGTTGCTGGTACCGGTAGCCTGACGCCGGCGCTGTTCGCTGCGGAGTTGAAATCGCGCGGTTTTGTTCCGGTCAGCGGTCATTTCGGCTACGCTCTGTTCGACAAGGACATCGCCGCTGTCATCCGCGACGCGAAGGAGTTGGGGCTGAAGTTCGTGGTCGTGCCGTATCCACCGGTGAGCAAGGACAAGCCATTCTCCGAGGCGATGGCCCATGCGATGGCCGCAAAGTTCAACGAGTGGGGAGCGGCCTGCAAAAAAGAAGGTCTGCGCTTTGGCTATCATCCCCACGGGCTCGAATTTCGTCCGACGGCCGCAGGTAACGGCGAGACGATGTTCGATCTTTTGGTGCGGGAAACGAAGGCCGATCTCGTGACCTATCAGATGGATGTTTATTGGGTTTACATCACCGGCCTCGATCCGGCCAAGCTGTTGGCCAAGTACCCCGACCGCTGGTCGATGGTGCACATCAAGGATATGCTCAAGGATTTCACCCGCGGCGTGCATACCGGTGGCAGCCCGGCGACGGCCAAAGTGGCGGTGGGCGAAGGCCAGATCCAGTGGGCCGAGGTGTTGAACGCCGCGCATAAAATCGGCGTGAAACATTATTTCTTGGAAGACGAGACGGTGATGCCGCTCAAATCCATCCCCGATTCCTTCAAATATCTGCGGGCGCTCAAACTCTGAGTTGCGCTCGGGCCGGGAGCGTACTCACTTGGGATTCTCCATGGCTTACGACTGGCTCAAAGGTGTCGCGGACGAGTATGATGTGATTGTCATCGGCAGCGGCTTAGGCGGCCTCACGGGAGCCAACGTGCTCGCGAAGGCCGGCCACCGTGTGTTGCTGCTCGAGCATCACTACCAGTTTGGCGGACTCGCCACGTGGTTCACGCGCAAGGGCGGGCATATCTTCGATATTTCGCTGCACGGATTTCCCGTGGGGATGATCAAGTCATGTCGGAAGTATTGGACGAAGGAGATCTCGGACTCGATTGTACCGCTGAAAGACATCCGGTTCGTCAATCCGCAGATGGACGTGTGGACCACCTTCACTCGGGATGACTACACGCGAGTCCTCGTCGAGAAATTTGGTCTGGACCGCGCCCACGTCGAGAAATTCTACGACTACCTGCGGGCGATGAATTTCTACGACAACAACCCTGAGACAACTGGCGAGATGCTCGAGCGGTTTTTCCCGGGGCGTGACGATGTGAAACGCCTCCTGATGGAGCCCATCGCTTACGCCAACGGCTCGACGCTGGACGATCCGGCCATCACCTACGGCATCGTCTTTTCCAATTTTATGGGTTCGGGCGTCTATACGTTCCGCGGTGGATCGGACCTCTTGATTGAGAAGATGGTGGCCGAGCTGAGAAAGAATGGCGTTGAGGTGCGCAAGAAGGTGCTCGTTGAGCGCATTTTGGTGGAAGAGCGCGCGGGGCAAAAGGTGGCCTGCGGCATCGTTGCCACCAGCGGGCGCGTGATTCGGGCGAAAGCCGTGCTGTCCAACGCCAATATCAAGAACACGATTTTCCGTCTGGGCGGGGAGGGGAATTTTCCTGCTGACTATGTGGCCGAGGCCAAGGCCGTCCGGATCAATTCCAGCTCGTGCCAAGTCTATTTCGGCATCCGCAAGGGCGAAACTATTCCGCATATTGGTGATTTGGTTTTCACCTCGGAGAATCCGAGGTTCAGCAGCACGGAACTGACCGACCTGCATACCACGAGCCGAACTTTTTCCGTTTACTACCCGGATACGCGCCCAGGTTCTGACCGCTACACCGTCGTGGTTTCGCTGAATGGCCAGTATGCCGATTGGCAGAAACTCTCTGACGAAGACTACGCGCGCGAAAAGCAGCGGTTGATCGAGGAGTCATTGGTAGCGCTGGAGAAATACATCCCCGGAGTGCGGGCGAAGATCGATTGGCTGGAGGCCGCCACGCCGCGGACGATCGAGCGTTACACCCAGCATTTTTCCGGCACATCCTTTGGTACCAAGTTCGAGGGCCTGAAAGTTTCGATGGAGCTGTCGGAGAAACTTCCGGGCCTCTACCACGCGGGGTCGGTCGGCATTATTATGTCAGGCTGGCTCGGTACGATTAACTACGGCGTCATCACGGCCAACAAGATCGACAAGGCTATTTTCCAGATCAAGCAATCGGCCGCCGTCGCCACCACCTGACCATGTCTCAAGTCACCGACCTCATTCCCCACCGGCCACCGTTCTTGTTCGTTGACGAAATCGTCAGCGAGTCTGCCGACGGATTGGTCGCGCGCCGAACGTTTCGCGCCGACGAAGATTTTTACCGTGGGCACTACCCCGGCGCACCGATCACGCCCGGAGTGTTGTTGTGCGAAGCGGTGTTCCAAACGGGAGCGCTTTTTATGGCTCGGTTGATGGCGGGGCAGGGGACGCAGGACGGCGTGCCGTTGCTCGCGAAAATCAGCGACGTACGTTTTCGCAATCCGGTCTATCCCGGCGACACGATCACCATCGAGGTGAAGCGCAAAGAGGCGCTGGGCGGGTTCACCTTGATGAGCGGTCAAGTAAAGTGCGGCGACAAGCGTGTGCTGAGCGTGGACTTCACCGTGGCATGGAAAACACCCGACGGGGCTCCTTCCGCATGAGCGATTTTCTGCACGTTTCCGGGAAAACGTTTCTCGTGTTCGGCGTCGCGAACCGCAAGAGCGTCGCTTGGTGGGTCGCGAAGACCCTCGAAGAGCAGGGCGCGCACGTGATCTATAGCGTGCGCTCCGAGGCGCGGAAGAAATCGTTGGAAACCCTGCTGGCCGGAAAGCCAGTTTTCCTTTGCGACGTGGAGCAACCCGGAGCGGCGGACCGCCTCGCGGCGGACATTGCCTCGGCCGTTCAGGGGCCCTTGCACGGGATCGTTCACTCCATCGCTTTTGCGAATTACTCGGAGGGCTTCAAACCGTTTCACGAGACGAAGCGCGCCGATTTTTTGCAGGCTACGGCGGTGTCGGCATTCTCGCTTGTCGAGGTGGCGCGGGCCTTCAAGCCGCACCTCGCGCCGACCGCTTCGGTCGTGACGATCGGCATTTCTTCGCTGCTCGTGACGCCCGACAACTACGGCTACATGGGGCCGGTCAAGGCTGCCCTCGAATCGAGCGTGCGGTTTCTGGCGAAATCGTTCAGTGCCGATTCCGCGGTGCGATTCAACTCCGTGGGCGCGGGGCCGCTGAAGACCAGCGCGTCGGCGGGCATTCCCGGCTATCTGGAAAGCTATCTCTACGCGGAGAAGCTCACCTTTCGAAAAAAAAATCTCGAAACCCAAGAGGTCGCCAACTCCGTGGTGTTTCTCCTGAGCGAGCGGAGCAGCGGAATCAACGGCACGACGCTCATCGTCGACGCGGGGCTGGGCGCGAACACCTTCGACAAAGAGATTATCCGGCTCGCGATGCGGATGGAGCAGTGAGCGCCGCCGCATGAAATTCGAACACGTCTGCATCGAGTCGTTGGCTGTCGCGTTACCCGAAGAGGTGTGGAGTTCCGCCGCGATCGAGGAGCGGCTCCGCCCGCTCTATGAGCGACTCAAGCTGCCGGTCGGGCGGCTCGAACTCATGTCGGGCATCCGCGAGCGGCGGATGTGGCCGACCGGCACGCGTCCGTCGGATGCCAGTGCGCAGGCGGGCCGAGCCGTGCTGGCGAAGTCCGCGCTCGGAGCGGATCGCGTCGAGTTGTTCGTCCACGCGGCGGTGAGTCGCGACATGCTGGAACCGGCGACGGCGGCGTTTGCGCATCGCAAGATGGGTCTGCCGTCCACGGCTCAGATTTTTGATCTGTCGAATGCGTGTCTCGGTTTTCTCAATGCGCTCACGGTCGCCGCCGGTTTGATTGAGTCCGGCCAGATTCGCTGCGCGCTCGTGGTTTCGGGTGAGAATGGTCGCCCGTTGGTCGAGCAAACCGTGCAGACGCTGTTGGCAAAACCGCTTTCGCGAAACGACATCAAACCGTATTTTGCCAACCTCACCATTGGCTCGGGCGCGGTGGCCGCGATGGTGTGTCATCGCTCGCTCGTGAAGGGTAACGCGCATCGTCTGCTCGGCGGTATTGCGCGCGCCGCGACCCAGCACAGTGAGCTTTGCCAGGGTGATACCCACGGCGCCGATGCGCTCGCGATGCAGACGGATTCGGAGCAGTTGTTGATCGCCGGCGTGGGCCTCGCGCAAGCAACGTGGCGGGATTTTAGCGCCGAGCAGGGGGCGTCGTTTGATCGATTCATCTGCCATCAAGTCGGCAGCACCCATCGGCGAACACTCTATGAGACCTTGGGCCTCGATCTGGCGAAAGATTTTTCGACTTTTGAAACCTTGGGTAACACGGGCTCGGTTGCCCTGCCCGCGACGTTGTGTGCCGCCGTCGATGCCGGCGCGGTCCGGGAAGGGCAGCGCGTCGGCTTGCTGGGTATCGGGAGCGGTCTGAATTGTCTGATGCTCGCTCTCGAATGGTAGCGACGATCCAGATACCAGCATGGCTCGCCGGCGAATATCCGTTCGCGCCGAAATCGTTGGTGACGGCGAGCGGTGCTCGGATGAGCTACGTCGACGAGGGGCCGCGGCGCGACGAAGCGGTGCTGATGTTGCACGGCAATCCGACGTGGTCGTTTTATTATCGAAAACTGGTGGCAGCGCTCGCACCGACGATACGCTGTATCGCGCCCGATCACATCGGCATGGGACTTTCCGATAAGCCGGAAAACTACGACTACACGCTGGCAACCCGCATCGCCGACGTCGAAGCGCTGGTGGCGTCACTAAAACTGAGCCGCGTGCATCTCGTCGTGCACGACTGGGGCGGTGCGATTGGGTTTGGCTTTGCAGCGCGCCATCCGGGATTGATTGGGCGCGTGACGGTGTTGAATACGGCGGCATTCGCGTCGACGCGTATTCCGGCCCGCATCGCCCTGTGCAAGGCTCCGTTGATCGGACCGCTCTTGGTGCGCGGCCTGAATGGCTTTGCGTGGCCGGCGACGTGGATGTCGATGCAGCGGCGCTCGCTGACAAAAAACGAGCGGGCCGGATTCCTATTTCCTTACAATTCTTGGGCGAATCGCGTCGCGGTGAGTGCGTTCGTGCGCGACATCCCGTTGGACGCCGCGCATCGGAGTTGGGCGGCGCTGGCCGAGGTGGAGCAGGGGTTGCGACACTTTCGCGATCGACCGGCGATGATCGTCTGGGGTGGACGCGATTTTTGTTTCAACGACTCGTTTTTGGCGAGGTGGCGCGAGGTTCTGCCCCAAGCCGCAGTGCACCGCCTCGCTGATGCCGGCCACTACGTGCTCGAGGACGCGCGGGACGAAGTGGTGCCGCGCGTCGCGGCGTTTCTCGGAGGCGCGTGATCGGGTCGCCCCGCTCAGCGGGTGCGAAACTCGCTGAGTAAAATTTTTTGTAGCAACGCTGTCCCCTGCGTGGTCGTCTGGCAGGCAACTGTCCACGATCTCCGACGACCCCACCTCCTTTCGAAATGCCGCACCCTCAATCTTCCCGCCGCTGGTTTATCTATAGTGCCGTCGCCTTGGTTTTCGCGGGAGGCGTCTGGTATTTCGGTTTTCGCGCCGAGGCACCGAAATCCGGCGGCGGAAGCTACTTTCGCAGCAGTAAGAGCAATGCCCAGCCGGTGCCCGTGAAGGCCGAGGCGGCGCAACCCCGAGACTTGTCCGTGCATTTGCGCGCCATCGGCACCGTGGTGCCACTCAATATCGTGACGGTGCGCAGCCGCGTCGACGGGCAATTGTTGCGGGTCCCGTTTTCAGAGGGCCAGGAGGTGACGGCGGGGCAGCTGCTCGCGGAAATTGATCCACTGCCCTATCAGCTGCGGCTGACGCAAATGGAAGGGCAGCTCCGGTTGAGCGAATCGCAGCTGCGCACCGTGCGCAGTGACTTGGAGCGTTTCAAAGTGCTCCATGCGCAAACGCTCATTTCGCCGCAGCAACTAGAGGCGCAGCAGGCCCTCGTGGCGGAGCGCGAGGGTGCCTTGGCCACCGCGCAGGCGCAGGTCGAAGATGCTCGGCGGCAACTCGCCTATACCAAAGTCGAGGCTCCGATTGCTGGCCGGCTGGGACTCCGCCAGGTCGACGCCGGTAATATCGTTCGGGCTGGCGATGCGGGCGGCATGGTCGTCATCACGCAGACGCGTCCGATTTCGGTGATGTTCACGATTCCGGAGATTGAGCTGCAGAAAGTCGTCGAGCCGCTTCGCGCCGGCGAACAACTCGTCGTCGAGGCGTGGGACCGGAATGAAGGTGTGGTGCTCGCCACCGGCAGTTTGAAGACCGTGGACAACCAGATCGACCTCGCGACCGGCACCCTTCGGCTCAAGGCGGAGTTCGCCAACACGGACGAGAAACTTTTCCCGAATCAATTTGTGAATGTCCGGCTCCGCGTGCGCACGTTGAAGGCCGCCTTGGTGATCCCGAGTGTCGCCGTGCAATATGGCTCGCGTGGCACGTACGTTTACGTCGTGAACGCTGAGAACAAGGCCACGGTGCGTGACATTGTCCTCGGGCCATCCGACGGAGCGCAGCAGTCGATTACGAAAGGCCTTCAGTCCGGCGACCTCGTCGTCCTGGAAGGCCTTGACCGATTGCGCGAAGGCCGCGCGGTTTCGGTGGTGAGCGATGATCCGGCGAAAGCGGCTCATGCTCCCGGTGGCGAAGGTGCGGCCAAGGGCGACGGCGCGAAGAAGAAAAAGAAGAAGGAATAATGAACCCCTCGCGCCCGTTCATCCTCCGTCCGGTGGCGACTAGCCTCCTGATGGTGGCGCTGCTGCTTTCCGGCATCCTCGCCTATCGACTCCTGCCTGTCGCAGCACTCCCGCAGGTGGAGTTTCCCACGATCCAGATTTTCACGTTCTATCCGGGTGCGAGCCCGGCAGTGACGGCGAGTTCAATCACTGCACCGCTCGAGCGCCGTTTCGGTCAGATACCGGGGGTCAACCAGTTGTCGTCGGTCAGTTCCGGCGGTTCGTCGGTGATCACGATTCAGTTTTCGCTGAAGGTTTCCATGGGCGTCGCGGAGCAGGAAGTGCAGGCGGCCATCAACGCTGCGAGCAATCTCCTGCCGAACGATTTGCCCACGCCTCCGGTTTATCGGAAGGTCAATCCCGCCGACACCCCGATTCTGACGCTCGCCGTGACCTCCGGCAGTCTGCCGCTCCCGCAGGTGCATGATTTGGTGGATACGCGCATCGCCCAGAAGTTAGCGCAAATTCCCGGCGTCGGCATGGTGAGTCTCGCCGGTGGCCAGCGCCCGGCGGTGCGCGTGCAGATCAATCCCGGCGAGCTCGCGGCCCGTGGCCTCAGCCTCGCCGATGTACGGACCGCCATCGGTGCGGCCAGTGTCAACGGACCCAAGGGGAGTTTTGATGGTCCGTTGCGCGCGATCCTGCTGGATGCGAATGACCAACTCCGGTCCGTCGATGAATACCGCAATCTCATCATCGCTTGGCGCGAGGGGCGGCCCCTGCGGCTAGGCGACGTGGCCCGCATCGAAAACGCCGCCGAGGACCGCCGGCTCGCTGCTTGGGCGGATACGTTGCCGGCGGTGCTCATCAACGTGCAGCGTCAGCCCGGTGCCAACGTCATCGAAGTGGTGGACCGCGTGCAGGCCTTGCTCCCGCAACTCTCGGCCAGTCTACCCGCTGCCGTCGACGTCGCCGTGCTCACGGATCGCACCCAGAGTATCCGCTCCTCGGTTCGCTCGGTTCAGCACGAACTTATTTTCGCTGTGCTCCTCGTGGTGCTCGTGACGTTTCTGTTTCTGCGCAACATCGCCGCCACGATCATCCCGAGCATTGCCGTGCCGCTGTCGCTCGTCGGGACGTTTGGCGTGATGTATTTGGCCGGCTATTCGCTCAATATCCTGACGTTGATGGCGCTGACGGTAGCCACGGGCTTCGTCGTCGATGATGCCATCGTGATGCTGGAAAATATCGCGCGCTACCGGGAGGAGGGCTACCCGCCGCTGGAGGCGACGCTCAAAGGTGCTTCGCAAATCGGCTTCACCCTCGTCTCGCTGACGCTGTCGCTCATCGCCGTGCTGATTCCGCTGTTGTTCATGGGCGATATCGTCGGGCGGTTGTTCCACGAGTTCGCGATCACGTTGGCGGTTTCCATTTTAATTTCCCTCGTGGTCTCGCTCACGCTAACGCCGATGATGTGCGCACGCATGCTGCCGGCCCACGTCTCGCGCGAGCCCGCCAAGCGTGGCTTCCTTGACGGGGTGATTGCGCGCTACGCGATTTGGCTCGATTGGGTGTTGCTGCGGCAACGCGCGACCTTGCTCGTGACGGTCGGCACACTCGCACTCACGGTGGTGCTCTACCTGATCGTGCCCAAAGGATTTTTCCCGGTGCAGGACAATGCCGCGATTCAGGCCGTTACGGAGGCCCCGCAGTCGATCTCGTTTTCCGCCATGGCTGAGCGCCAGCAAGCGCTCGCGGCCAAAATTCTCGAGGACCCGGCGGTGTCGCGCCTCTCGTCGTTCATTGGCGTCGACGGCACCAACGCCACGCTCAACAGCGGTCGGATGCTCATCAATCTGAAGCCTCATGCCCAGCGTCCCGATACCGCGCTCCAGATCATTGAGCGCCTGCGCACGCAGGCGCTCGCGGTCCCCGGCATCACGCTGTATCTGCAACCGGTGCAGGAGTTGACGATTGAGGACCGGGTGAGTCGCACGCAGTTTCAGTTTACGTTGACGAGTCCGGACGAAACATTGCTGCACACTTGGGTGCCTCAACTCCTCGAGCGATTACAAGCACTGTCGGCCTTGTCGGATGTGGCGAGCGACATTCAGGACGAGGGGTTGCAGGCCTTCCTGGAAATTGACCGCGATGCGGCGAGCCGGCTCGGTGTATCCGTGGCCGACATCGACGATGCGCTCTATAGTGCGTTTGGGCAGCGCCAGATCTCGACGCTCTTTACGCAGTCCAGCCAGTATCGCGTCGTGCTGGAGGTGGACCCGCGTCAGGCGGCTGGTCCGCAAGCACTGACGTCGATTTTCGTGCGCACGCGCGCCGGACGCCCCGTGCCGCTCTCCAGTATTGCGCGGGTCTCAGAGCGGCCGACGACGCTGTTGATCAGTCATGTCGGCCAGTTCCCGGCGGTGACGGTTTCGTTCAATCTCGGCAGAGGAGCCTCGCTCGGCGATGCGGTGGCGGCGATCGAGCGAACCAATGAGGAACTCGGGGTGCCACCGGCGATCGAGATACGTTTTCAGGGTGCCGCGAACGCGTTCCGCTCGTCGCTGGCGAGCACGCTGCTGCTGGTATTGGCCGCAGTCGTGACGATGTATATCGTGCTCGGCGTTTTGTATGAGAGCTTGATTCATCCGATCACGATTCTCTCGACGCTGCCGTCGGCCACGGTCGGAGCGCTGCTGGCGTTGTGGCTGACCGGACGTCCTCTGGATATGATCGCGATCATCGGCGTGATCCTTCTCATCGGCTTAGTGAAGAAAAACGGTATTATGATGGTGGATTTCGCTCTGGATGCGACGCGACGGCAGGGGCTCAGTCCGGTTGACGCCATTCGGCAGGCGGCGCTCCTCCGGTTTCGTCCGATTCTCATGACGACGTTGGCGGCGCTGTTTGGTGCGTTGCCGTTGATGTTGTCGTCGGGCTCCGGCGCGGAACTGCGTCAACCCCTCGGTCTCGTCATGGTCGGCGGCCTCCTCGTCAGCCAAGTCCTCACGCTTTTTACGACCCCCGTGGTCTATCTGTTTTTTGACCGTCTCGCGCACCGGGCGAAGTCGCCGCAGGTGGCGAAGGCGGCGGTCACGGGAAAGCCGGTCGAGAGTCTTTCGGGATGAACCTTTCGCGTCCCTTTGTTCGACGCCCGATTGCGAGTGCTTTGATCGCCGTCGCGATTGTGCTGGTGGGTGCGCTCGCCTACGGATTGCTGCCGGTCGCGCCGCTGCCGCAGGTGGATTTCCCGACGATCCGCGTGAGCGCGTCGTTGCCCGGGGCCAGCCCCGAAACGATCGCCTCGAGCGTGTCGGCGCCGCTGGAGCGGGCCTTGGGCAGCATCGCCGGTATCACCAATATCTCGGCGGACTGTCGCCAAGGTTCGGTCGGGATAACCCTGGAATTCAACTTTGACCGCGACATCGACTCCGCCGCCCGCGACGTGCAAGCGGCGATCAACGCCGCTCGCGGCCAACTGCCGGCCGGCATGCCGGGCAACCCGACGTATCGTAAATCCAATCCTTCGCAGGCCCCGATCATGGCGCTGGCGCTGAGTTCGCCGAATCTGGCGCCCGGCGCGCTCTACGATATTGCGGCCACGGTCCTGGCGCAGAAAGTTTCCCAGATTCAGGGGGTCGGTGAGGTGTCGGTCGGTGGGAGCTCGTTGCCGGCAGTGCGTGTCCAGTTGAACCCTCACGCGCTGTCGCATCACGGGATCGCTCTCGACGAAGTGCGCCGGGCGATCGCCAATGCCAATTCGATCCGTCCGCGTGGCAGCGTGGAGGAAGGCGGGCGCCAGTGGCAGGTGCAGATCAGCGATCAGCTGCGGCGCGCTGAGGAATATTTGCCCATGATCATCCGTTATCGCGACGGTGCTCCGGTGCGGCTGGGTGATGTCGCGAAAGTCACCGATTCGGTGGAGGACCGCTACAGTAACGGTTTTCATAACGACCGACCCGCCGTGCTGCTCATGATCAGCCGTCAGCCGGGCGCCAACATCATCGCGACCATCGATGCGATCAACGCCCAGTTGCCGGGCTTGCGCGCGTTGTTGCCGGCCGATGCCGACCTCGCGGTGGTGATGGATCGTTCGCCGGGTATCCGGGCGACGCTTCGGGAATCCGAGCGCACGCTGCTCATCTCGGCCGGACTCGTGATGCTCGTGGTGTTTTTGTTTCTGGGTAGCGCGCGCGCGGCGCTCATTCCGAGTCTCGCGATTCCGGTGTCGTTGATCGGGACGTTTGGCGTGATGCATCTCTACGGATTTTCACTCAACAATCTGTCGCTCATGGCCCTGATTGTCGCCGCGGGTCTCGTGGTCGATGATGCCATCGTCGTATTGGAGAATATTTCCCGCCATATTGAGCGCGGGCTCTCGCCATTTCGGGCAGCGATGCGCGGTTCGGAGGAGGTCGGTTTTACCCTGCTGGCGATGAACCTCTCGCTCGTCGCGGTATTTGTTTCGATCTTGTTTATGGGTGGTCTGGTCGAACGGTTGTTCCGCGAGTTCTCGATCACGTTGGTGGCGGCGATCCTCCTCTCGCTGGCGGTGTCGCTCACGCTCACGCCGAGTTTGTGTGCGCGGTGGTTGGTGCGCAAAGAAGCTCGGCCCACGGGCCGGCTGCGTCGGGCGACCGAGCGGGCGTTTGAAGCGGTGCGAGGTGTCTACGCGAAATCGCTCAGTTGGGTGTTAGGCCATGCGACTTTGACCCTGATCATTTTAGCTGGGACGATTGCACTTAACGTTTCGCTCTACATCAAGATTCCAAAGGGATTTCTGCCGTCGCAAGACACTGGGCAATTGACGGGGTTTGCGCGAGGCGACGACGCGTTCTCTTACCGCGTGATGCAGCCGAAGGTCGATGTTTACCGGAAGTTGATTATGGCGGATCCCGCCGTGCAGGATCTGATCGGCTCTTCGGGCGGTAGCAGCGGTTTGAACAACGCGCGCATGATGGTTCGGTTGAAGCCGCTGGCGGAGCGCGGCGTGTCGGCCACCGAGGTGGTCAACCGCTTGCGACTCGCGGCCCCGCCGGTGGCCGGTGGCATGTTGTGGATGGGCGTCTCGCAGGACATGGATGCGCCTCGCACGTCGGAAGCGGGCTCCTACGACCTCACCTTGCTGAGTTCCGAGCTGAGCCATTTGCGCAAGTGGTTACCGAAAGTGTCCGCGGCGATGCAGGAGTTGCCCGAGCTCACGGATGTGGAGAACCATTCCGAAAGCGGCACTCAACAGATTAGTTTGCACATCGACCGCGAGGCCGCGCGTCGCCTGGGTGTGGATATGCAGATGGTGTCACAGGTGCTGAACAGTTCGTTCAGTCAACGGCAGGTGGCGACCCTCTACGACCGCCTTAACCAGTATCGCGTGATTATGGAGCTGGAGCCGCAATTCACCTCAGATCCGGCGGTGTTGGACCAGGTGCAGGTGATCGGAGCCGACGGTGCGAAGGTACCGCTCTCGGCCTTTACGCGTTACGACTATTCTATCGTCGATGACCGCGTGAGGCATCGCAACCAGTTCGCCGCGGAGAACGTGGGCTTTGCGTTGGCGAAGGATGTTTCGCTCGAGGAGGGGCTCGCGGCGATCGACCGCGCCCTCGCGGGCATTATGTTGCCGACGGATATCCAGACGCGGTTGTCGGGCAGTGCGCAGAGTTTTCAAAAGACGCTGCAGAATCAACCGTTCCTGATCCTCGGTGTGCTGGTGGCGGTGTATCTCGTGTTGGGAATTCTTTACGAGAGTTTGGTGCATCCGCTCACCATTCTGTCGACCTTGCCGTCGGCGGGTCTGGGGGCGTTGCTGGCGCTGCGGCTGACGAATACGGAATTCTCGCTGATCGCGCTGCTCGGGCTGTTCTTGCTGATCGGTATCGTGATGAAAAACGCGATCCTGATGATCGATTTTGCAATTGCGACGGAGCGGAGCCGGTCCATCGCGCCGCGCGAGGCGATTTACGAGGCGGCGCTGTTGCGGTTGCG
>CANIJN010000124.1 GCA_947467625.1 Opitutia bacterium
CTGCTTTATCCCAGTGCGAAGATTAAAGAAGGTTATCACTCCGTGATCATCACGACGAAGGACCAGCAGGAGTTGAGCGGCATGATCACGCGCGAGACCGCGACGGAGATTATGTTGCGCAACGCGGCGAACCAAGAGGTGCAAGTTGCTGTGAAGAATATCGCGAAGCGGACCAGTGCGGGCTCGTTGATGCCGGCGGGATTGATCGACGGACTGCTGCCCGAAGAGCGGCTCGATCTGGTGAAGTTTCTTTCGCAGTTGGGACGGCCGGGTGAGTTCGACGCGGCGAAGGGTGGCGTCGCACGGGCGTGGAATTTCTATATGATCGTGAGCAAGAATCAGCACCTCGGCGCCGAGCGCGTCGTGAGTGGGGATGAGACGCTGGCCGGCTGGGAGCCGCTGTTGACGCTCGTGAGTGGCGTGCTGCCGGGAGAACTCATCGCGGCGACCTTTCCGGCGATGGTCAATTCGCGCGGCCTCTATGCGGCCACGCGGTTCGAAGCGGCGCGCAGTGGTAAAGTGAACTTCACGGTCGTGGGTGGGCTGAAAGACGCCTGGTTGAACGGTGTGCCGCTCAAGGCCGGTGCGCAGATGACGGTCGAGGCGAGAGCCGGGACGAACATGCTGGTCTTACAACTCGACGAAGCGCAGGTGCGGACGGGACTCACGGTGCGTTCCGGTGAGGTTTCGTTTGTGGCTCCGTAGTATTTGCGGGTAGAGGTTTTGTTCGATGGCGAAGCGGCCGTGGCCGGGGTTTCCGTGCTTTCGGGCTCTGAGTTGATGTGCCGTTTCGCGATGGAAAAACGCGGCATGGCGGCGAGCGCCAGCCTTACAACTCGTGGTGACGGTGGCTCACGGGCTAGTGCGTGTGCGGACTGATTGAATACGTCACGGCAGCTCGTAGACTTCGATTAGGGCGACGCCGGTGGTGTCCTTGGCACCGCGCACTTGGGCGGTGTAGGGGCCGGCGGGTAGTGTCAGGATCACGGCAGCGTCGTTGCTGTTGATCGGCAGGAAAAATGCACCGACGGCGGCCGCTGAATTCTGGAGATCGGAGGTGCCGGGCCAGTTGTCATTATCGGCGATCAGCTGGGTATCGCGGTAGATTTCGAGGACGGGATCGGCGAGGAATCCAGCGACTCCAAATTGCGCGAGGGCGGGGCCGATGGCGCGGATCAACAGCGTTTTGGGCGACGTTCCGGCCAGGGCAAAGCCAGCGATCAGGATATCGCCGCCGGTGCCGACCCGGGTGCGGGCGGAGAGGTTGGTGAAGCGGAGTGAGAGATCGGTGTAGGCGTCGGAGGCGTCATAGATTTCGGCGAGAGCCACGCCGGTGCCGGCACCGGTCACTTGCGCGGAGTAACCGCCTGTCGTGAGTGAATGAATCAGCGCCGCATCTTTGCTGGTGGGAGTAGCGAGGGCGAAGGCCCCGATGCGCGCCCCGTAGAGCGAGACCTCAGCATTGCCGGACCAGTTGTCGTTGGATGCGGTGAGCGTCTGGCCACGGAAGACGTCGAGGCGGGGATCGGCCAAGGTGCCCGTGACACCAAATGCGGCCAGCGTCGGCCCGACCGCGCGGAGCAAGAGCCGTTGCGGCGTGCCGGTCGCTTGCGCGCCGGCCAAGGTGAAGCCGACGATGAGCGTCTCCGAACCGGTGCCGGCGAGGCTGCGGATGGCGAGGTTGAAGAGATGGCCGGCGGTCGAGACGGGTGCCACGAACAACGTCGCGGCGGCGCTCGTGGCGGAGCCGAAGGCGTTGCTGACCGTCACGGTGTAGTTGCCGGCGTCGGACGCGGCCACGCGTGGTAGGGTGAGGGTGGCCGTGGGATTGTTCGTGGCGACGGTGCCCGTCGCTCCGGGGAGGGCGACCCCGTTGCGCGACCAGCGGTAAGTGGTCGGTGCCGTGCCCGTCACGATGACGGAGAAGGTGGCCTCGAAGCCGATGGCCGCAGTCGTGCTGACGGGCGCGGAGGAGATCGCGGCGGGAGTATCCGGGAGCGTGACGGTGAGACTCGCGTCGGCACTGGTGATGGACCCGCCGGCATTGGTCACTACGACCGAATAGGCCCCGATATCGGTCAACTGAACGTCGGTTAAGGTGAGGGTATCGCTGGCAGTGGGGATGCCGAGATCGCGACCATCTTTTCGCCACTTGAAAAAGCGGGGCGTGGACCCGCTGGCCGCGACGTTGAAGGCAATGCTTTGGCCCGTGCGGGCGCTCACGGCGGAGGGTTGGCGGGTGATCGTGGGCGCCACGGCGCGAGCGGTGACGGTGAGGTTCATCGAACTGCTGACGGCGCCACGACTGTTGGTGATGGTGACGGTCCAGCGACCGGAACTCGCGATCGCGACGTTGCTCAAGGTCCACTGGGCGGTGCTCACACCTTGGACTATGCCATCGCGAGACCACCGGTAGGTGAAGGGGCCGGCGCCGGAAACGGCGACGGCAAAATCCACGGTGTCACCGTCGACGGGCGATTGGTCGACGAGCGGCAAGGTGAGGACGGGGGCACTGACCCCGGCGTTGGACGCGTAGAGAAAGGCCGCGCCGTCGCGGTCGTCCTGCGTGAGTGCGTCGAGGGCTCCGGCCCGACTGTTCATGATCGCGGATACAAATTGGCCGGCTGTATCGGGATGATCGAGACCGAGGACGTGGCCGAATTCATGGAGGGCGACGCGGGAAAATTCAGCATTGTTTGCTCCCGTGCGGAGGGGGCCGCGGTAGGAATCCCAATTGAAGCGGCTATTGAAGAGGACGTCGCTCTCAACGCGGCGGCCGCCTTGGGTCCAGACCGTGGTGACTGCGAGGGTGTCGGTGCCAAACGTGCGGCCGAAAATGCTCGAGGAAAAAAGGACATTGTTGACGCGGTTGCCGTCACCGACGGCGGCCGAGGAATCGGCTACGGTGGTGAACTGCGACCGCACCATCTGCTTGTTCCATTCGGCGAGCATATCGATCGCGGCAGAGTTCCATGTCTTACCGTCGGCGAGGCGGGTGCTCGCGCCGAGTTGGAGGTGCATGACGATATTCCCATCGGGCCACACCGGGCTGCCGGCGAGGGGAGTATACGCGAGCAGGCGCGGGCCGGCGAAAGCCAGCACCGCGATCAAGAGGAGGCCACGCGCGCAGAGCTGGCGGGAGGAAGCAATCATGGTTCGAGGCCAACCAGCCGCTACGGGGTGTGCACGCGCGCCGCTTCGTCGCGGATCAAGGCGGAGAACGCCGCCGGGGTTAAGGCGGCAGCGCGAAGCGGCGCGACGCGGGCTGCGAAGGCGGCCGCCACCATCGGGAGGGCGATGTCGTCGGTGGAGGTGAGGGGATCGCCGTTGTCACGAGCGATAAACTCGGCGCCGGTGGTGGCGTGGCGCTGGATGCGATAGCGGCCGAACATCATGGCGACCAGCGGGCAAATGTGTTGGCCGTTTTTCTCGACGAATAATAGCTCGATCTGGCCGACCGAAAAACGGGGCATCCCGGCGACGTCCATCGTGAGTTCGCCGACGGTACCACCCAAAAACTCCAGCGTCACCGTGTGATCGGCACTGGCGCTGGCGGGCACGGTGCCCTTGAGGATTTCCTGAATGCGAAACGTGACGTAGGTGAAGATGGCGCGGCTTTCCCCACGGGTGATGAGTTCGGTGCGCAGGGTGGTGACCTCGCCGCGGAAAATCGCTTCGGCTCGACCGGTGAGCTGAGTAAACGTCGGTGGGGTGACGGAGGTGGCGCCGAGGGGCGCCGTCGTGAGGGCGACGGCGCAGGCAAATACGAGGGAGCGAAGGAAGGCGCGAAACATGGCGAGAGGCGAGTGGAACAAAGCTACGATGATCGGTAAATCAAACGGGCGGCGGAGAGACAGGGGTGCCGGCGAGGATTTTGTGACCATCGTGGCGCCAGTGGTAGAGGAGCGGGGCTTTGGTGCGGTCGAGGTGTTTGAAGAGCGCGAGGTCGGTGCGCTTCGGTAGTTCGAGCTCGGCGAGGCCAGAGGAATCACAGCTGAGGAGACGCACGTACGGCTTGAAATGTTCCGGTCGGCCGATGACGCGGGCGAGATCGGCTGGTGGCGGAGGCGCGTCGCGCAGGCGGTCGAGGGCGAGGAAGGCGTAGGGGAGGCTGCGGAGGTCAATGCCCGCGCGCTGGCCGAACTTAACCCAGTCGGGATTGGCGAAAATTTCCGAGGGTGGCGGCGCGAAGTGGTGGCACCAGTCGCGAGTGTGTTCGGGGGCGAGAATCGGGCAGGTGTTCTGGTGAGTGCAGGGGGCGACGACGCGGAAGGAAGCCGTGGCGAGCAATTTTTCGCGAAGCGAGCCGAGGTGGCGGCTGACGGCGTGGGTGCCGGGCTCGACCCAGAGCACGGCTTCGGCGCGGGCGACGAGGGTGAGGAGTGTCGCGAGAGCGTCGGGGGAGAGTTCGTTGAGGACGTGGCTGATGATGAGGAGGCCGATGGAGCCGGCAGGGCTGAGGGCGGAGAGCGGAGCGCTCAGAGCCGGAGTAGCAACCGAGACGCGGAGGGACGGGAAGGCGGCTTGGGCGGCGCTGGCCGCGTAGTCGCAGGCGAGGCGGGAGTGGTCCCAGACGGTCAGCGTGTCGAAGTTCTCAGCACCGAAAAAAGAAATGACGCGGCGCGCGGCGACACCACTCCCGCAGCCCCAATCGAAGACGGAGCGGGTGGTGGTAGCAGGCTGCCAATGCCGGAGGCGGAGCTCGCGGAGGACATGGTCCCATTTCCAGCCGATGCGTTCGCCGTAGGTGAAGTCGTAGCTGGAGAGGTCGGCAGGATTCTCCCAATAGACGCCGGCGGCGGCACCGGGGGTGCTGCTGAGAAATTTTTGGCGGAGGCGGTCGAGCGCCGACCAGTCGAGTTCGGTCCAAGTCATGAGAGTGCCGTTAAGAGGCACAAAATGACGCCAGAAAGGAAGGCTGCGTTTACCGAAAGGAGGGCGCTCCGAGCTGTCGGTCGCGGCTGAAGGGGGCGCAGCGTGGCGCCGGCGTAGGGCCGTGGGGTCGGGAGGTCGGCAAACGGGGGCAAGATAATCATGTTAGCCTAGCGCAGCGATAACTGGGAGACGCGCCTGTATCGCGCCCTTTATTGAGGCGGGCGGTTCACTCGGTGCCCCGGCTCAGTTTCGGCCCTTTCCCCGCGGCCGTGCTTGATTTTAAATTTTGCTGCGCGGCTTGCCATTTCACCAAAGAGGCCTCGGCGGCCCGCAGTTTGGCGGTCGCTTCGTCGCTCGCGGACTTCGCGATCGCGAAATCTTTGGTCAGGGCAGCGGCTTGTTTCGTACGGGTGGCCAGCTGTTTTTTAAGTTCTTCGATGGCAGTTTTGAGTCGCTGGGCTTCCTCACCGGGATGCGGCGCTGGTGGTGGTGGCGAGTCCGCGACGTCGGGTGGTGCCACGGTCGCTGGCCGGACCGCGACCGTGGACGCGGCGACGAGGGCTTGGGAGGAGGCGAGATCTTGCGTGACGCGGGCGAGGCTTTCGTTGGCCAGCGCCTTGTCCGTTTCCAGTTTCCTCAGCTTGGTTTGGGCTGCCGCGGATTGGGCCGCGAGCGCGGCGATCCGTTGCACGTCGCGGAGCACACGCTCAGCCAGCGTGGGCGGATTAGCTTCCAGCTCGCCGAGCGACTGGCCGCTCTTGGCGTTCCACACAAAAACTTTTCCGGTCCAATCGCTCCCGACGACCTTAGTGCCGTCGTCGTTGAACGTCACGCGATTGGGCAGATCGCCCTTGAAGGCGGGTGTGGCGAGATTTTTTCCAGCCAGATCCCAGATTTGCACCTTGTTGTCTCGACCGCACGAAACGACGCGGCCGTCGGGTGCGAAGGAGGCGGATAAGACGCCCCCGGGGTGAGCCGGGATATTTTTGAGCGCCGCGCCATCCGTGGCCTTCCAGAGCTTGAGGGTGCCGTCCTCGCTGGCGGACACCACCATCTCGGAATCGCGACGCCACGTGAGGGCGGTGATGGCGCCTTTGTGGCCGGGCAAATTGAACAGTTCTAGGCCGGTGGCCGATTCCCAGAGCACGAGGCCGCCGTTGCGGTCGCCGGTGGCGAGATACTTGCTGTCAGGCGAAAACTCGACGGCTGTGACCCACTCCGTGTGTTTCTTGATGCGATGTTCGAGTGAGCCGTCTTTGGTGTTGTAGATCTTGAGGACGCGGTCTGGTCCGCCGAGGGCGATCCACTGCTGATCCGAGCTGATGTCGGCCGCGAGGACGGAATCATATTGGTCGCCTACGGTGATGACACGCTCGGCCTTCGCGAGGTCCCACACGGCCACGAGGCCCGAGTGTCCTCCGCGACCGCCGCTCGCGAGGAGGAGTTTGCCGTTACGGCTGAACTTGAGATCGCACAGCGTGCCCTCCGAAAACGGGAGCACGCCGAGAAATTCCAAATCGCCTGTGTGGTAGAGCACGACTTGGCGCGCACCGGCGAGCGCGACGACGGGAGCCCACGGACTGCTGGCGATCGCGCTGAGCGGCGTGCCGTGCGTGGCGCGCACGAAGGGCTCAACGGACAGGGCGCCGGGCATCGGGGGTGGTCCCTCGGGTTTGCCGATCGCCGCGCCTTTGAGCGTGAGATCCACAGTCGGTTTGTTGGCGGCGAGGGCCTTGCTGCCCGCGCCCTGCAACAGGCCGCCCGTGATCCATTGGCGGATCGTGCTGATCTCTTTGTCGGAGAGCTTGGACTTCGGCGGCATCGCGGGGTCCTCGGTGTGGGTGACCGATTTGAACAGTTGGCTGCTGTCGGGATCACCGGGATTGAGGGTGGTGCCACTGCCGCCGCCTTTGATGGCGCTGCTGAATGACGACAGGTCGAGGTCGCCTTTGAGTTTATCGGGATTGTGACACTTCAGGCAGTTGTCGCGGAAGATCGGCAGAACGTCGTCCTCGTAGGTGACCTTTTTCGGCTCGGCGGCGAAGGCGAGCGACGAGGCGAGTAACGGGGCGAGTAACGAGGCGGCGGCTGGGAAACCGCCGTTCCGAAAGGAGCGGCGCTTTCCACGCGATGGATGGGACAGGGGGAGCATCGGCGTCGATCAGTGATTGAAGACGAACTCCTTCGCATTGAGCAGCGCCCAGAAGAGATCGTTCAGGACGACATCGGTTTTTTTCCCCTCGGTGAAAAATGTCTGGAGCTTTGTGGTCTCGGCCCCGGTGGGCGGTCGGCCCAACGCGCGGAGGTAGAGCTCTTCGATGATGTCTGGCGGCTGCTTGCCCTCTTTCAGGAGTTTTTTCACGAGGCCGCCGTTGAGGACTTTTGCGTTCACCGCGTCGCCGTTGAGCAGGTGCAATGCCTGCGAGAGGTTCGGTTCCATTTTTACCTCGCAGGAGCACGGCGTCTCGCGCGTGGCGCGACCGAACGTCGTGAGGAAATACGTGCTCGTGCGGCCGTCGGCGATTTCAATAGCGCGGCCGCCTTGCGGCAGGCCGCGGAGTTTTTCGGCGCTGCCGGTGACGGAGCCTAAGGCGTCGAGTAACACCTCGGCGCGGATGCGGCGCACGCCGGCTTTGGCGAAGTTGGCCTCGTCGCCGGCGTTGGTGGCGTTGGGCACGGCGGACAATTGGTAGGTGCGGGACGTGCAGATATCGCGGACGAGTTTCTTGAAATCGTAGCGGTAGGCGGTGAGCTGGGCCGCGAGTTTATCGAGCAGTTCGGGATTGGTCGCGGGATTGCTGACGCGCACGTCGTCGACGGGGTCGATGATGCCCTTGCCGAAGAATTGCGCCCAAATGATATTGGCGAGATTGCGGGAGAAATACGGATTCTCCGGAGCGGTGAGCCACTCGGCCAGCACCTGTCGGCGGTCGGCGCCCTTGGCGATTTCGGGCTGGGCGCCGCCCAGGAATTTCGGTGCCATGTCCTTGCCGGTCACCGGATGTTTCACGGCGCCGCCGCCGCTATTGAAGACAATTGTCTCGCGCGGGTCTTCTCCGGCTTTGCGTCCGACCTGGGCAAAGAAAGCCGCGAACCCGAAATAGTCGTTCATCGTCCAACGGTCGAAGGGGTGGTTGTGGCACTGGGTGCACTGGACGCGCACGCCCATGAAGGCCTGCGCGACATTCTCCGAGAGTTTGAGCGTGTCGCGCTCGATCTTATAGAAATTGGCTGCGGGCTCCTCGAAGCTCGGGCCCGTGGCGGTGAGTAGTTTTTTCACCATGACGTCCACCGGCACGTTTTGGGTGATCTCACCTTCGAGCCAATCGAAGTATTGCAGCGCCGACTTGGTGCTCATCTGCACCTGCTGGTCTGCGCTGCGAATCTGCAGAAGCTCGGCCCACTTCATCACCCAGAGGTCGACGAATTCTTTCCGGCCGAGCAGGTCGTCGATGACGGCGTCGCGTTTGCCGCCGGACGTGTCGGCGAGAAACGTCCGCACCTGATCGGGCGACGGCAGCGTCCCGGTGATGTCGAGGTAAACGCGGCGGAGGAAGGTCGGGTCGTCGCAGAGGTCAGACGGCGCGATGCGCAGTTTGCGCAGCTTCGCGTTGACGTGGGTATCGATGTAGTTGTTTTCCGTGACGGTCGGCCAAGTGAAGTGGAGGTTCTTCGGAATGGCGAGCACCTGTACGCCGGTCGCGAGACCTTCGTAACGGGCGGTGATAAACGCTTCGCCCCGCGCGAGTGCCGTGGCCTTGCCGGAGGCGGACACCTTTATGGCGGCATCATTGTTGCCCATGAAAGCGGTGAGGGACGTCACATCGCGGTCGGTGCCGTCCGAGTAAAACGCGCGCACGCTCAGTTGCTGGGCCTCGCCGGCGCCCTCGAGAACGGATTGGCGGGGATTGATTTCGAGACGCACGACCTTGGCGACATCGGGGGCGTCCTTGGGGGCGCCAGCTCGGAGCCACGCCAGGAGGGTTCGGTAGAATTCGCTGTCCGACGTGAAGAGTTCGCCGCCGGTGTGCGGCACTTTGCGCGTGGCCTTTTCGAGGATCAGACTCTCCTCCGGCAGGGCGAGATTGATGCGGCGTGCGATCGCTTCGCGCGTGAGGCGGTGGTAGTCGCCGTCCGGATCGTAGCCGAACAGCGAGAGCCGGAAACCGTCTTTGCCGCGGGAGGTCCCGTGGCAACCGCCGGTGTTGCACCCGGCTTTGGTGAATACAGGCATCACGTCCTTGATGAAACTGATCGGCTCGGCGACTGTGGCGGCTTCGATGTTCACCGGCACGACCAGCGTCTTGCCTTGGAACTTCACCTTTAGCTCGGTCTGCCCGTCGGCGACTGGGGTGAGCATGAAGTGGTCGAATTTTGCCAGGGTCTTGTTGCCGAGCGTGAAACTGGCCTGCGCGGTGACATCGCGCGTGACCCCGTCGGCGTAAATGGCCTGGACGACGATGCTCTGGTGGTCGCCGCGGGTCTTAAGGTTGACGTCGGCGGGGAAGACTTTGACTTCGGTGAGGGTGGGCTTCGCGGCGAAGATGGTTAGCGGATGGGCAAGTGCGGCGAACAGGCCGGCGGCCCCAATGGCGATTTTGAGATAACGCAGGAACGGTTTGGTAGGCCCGCCGTTGGTCGGGCCGCCGTTGCGGGTATCACGGTTGTTGCGTGACGGCGCGCAGGCGAGCGCTGGCCCTACGATGGTCGCGATGGTCATTTTGAAACGGAGAGGGTGGGGGTGGCTGGGGGGCGTTACTCGGTTTTCGTTTGAGCAACGGGCTTACTCTCTCCGGCCGTTTTCGGGCGCGAGGCGTCGATGCGCAGCACGCTGCCCTGGGCGATGAGGTGGGTGATTGGCTCGCCGTCGCGCGTTAGGGTGACGCTGCAAAAAATGTTTTTGTGGCTGCCGAGCGGGCTCTTATCGGTGGTGACGATTTCGAAGGTGGCTGCCGTGCTGTCTTGGGTGATCTCGACATCGCTGGCGGTCGTGTTGGCGGGGAGGCCGACGAGGCGGGCGACGGCGGTGCCAGCGAACGGATTTTTTTGCTCCAACGTGCAGACGAGTTTGGCGGTTTGGCCGCGTTCGATCTTGGTGAGAGCGATTTTCCCAGCGAGGAACGGGGCCGCGATTTCCAGTTCGGCGAGTTGCGAGGAAACGTGGGCGGCGCCGCCCTTGACGGTCGCGGTGGCGACCACTGCGGTCTTCCATTTGCGCACTTCGGCCTTGTTGGAGGCGTTGAGTTTGTAGTCGACCGAGCTGGCCCCTTTCGGAATGACGAGGTCGGGGGGCGACGTGACGCCCGGCGGATTCCAGAGCATCTTCACGGTGATGGGTTCTTCGAAACCTTCCTGGCGGTCGGCGATAATCTTCCACGCCGCCTCGCCGCTTTGGACCAGGGGGACTTTCGGTTCCACGATGCGCACGGTGAACGGCACAGCCTCGACGACAGCTGCGGCGATTTGGCTGACCTCGGACCGGCTGTAACCGATGTCGTTTTGAATACGCACCCAATCGACGGTATGGCGGAACTGGCTGACGATGTCCTTTCCTTTGGTGGCGGTGGCGTCGACCGCTTGGGCGGCGGGCGTCAGGAGGGTGCCGGCGATGGGGGCATCGGCGGTGGCGTCGAAGACCACGGGCACGGCGGAAAGGCTGCCCGGCACGGTGTCGGCGAGGGCGGTGATGCCCGCCGGCAGACCGTCGAATGTTACGGCGAGGTCTCCGTTAAAGGTGTCGCGATTGATGTTGAGCAACACGGCGAAGCGGTTGCCGCGCGGGACGACGATCGATTTGCGCGTCTCGTTGTCGTAGCGGGCCGTGTCCGGAATGGAGAGTGTCAGCGTGGGCGCGACCTCGGCGATCTCGACGCGATAGGTAAAGCGTGGACCGCCACGGGCGAGTTGGTCGGCGACCTTGACGGTGTAGTCGCCGTCTTCGGGGATTTTCAGGCGCACCGCGCTGTCGGGATTGCCGGCGGCATCGTCGTTAGTGCCGAGTGATTTTCCTTTGGCGTCGAACACGGTGAGCACGGAGTCGAGGGGCGAACCGAGGCGGCGCGCGTAGATTTGGAAATCGAGGTTTTGGTCCTTCTTCGCGGTGAAACGGAAGAACGCGGCGTCACCCTTGGTTGTGAGCACGCCGTTGAAGGCGAGGGGCGCGGTCGTATTGAGGGCGGTGGCATTACCGAGCGTATTTCCCGGGGTGATACTCGGGGCGTTGGCGAGTGGGGAAATGCGCAGCCAATTCGGCGAAGGCGCGAGACCGTGGTGGTCCGCGACCAGTCCGAATCGGGCGGAGCGGCATTTTTCGCTGGGCAGCGTGATGGGCTGGGTAAAATCCCCGTTGGGATCGCCGAGAAATGTTGCCTCCAGCGTTTCGCCGGGTTGCCCGCCGAGCGGAAAAACGACGGCCGGTCGGGGGAATGTTCCTAGGTGCAGCCGATAAAAATGTCCGGTGCCAGCGTAAGTCATGTCGCGCACCTGGATCAGATATTTCCCGTCGGCGGGCGCGAGGAGCGACACAAAGCCGTCGTGGCCGAGCAGGGGGGTGTCGTCCGAAGCGGCGAGCACCCGACCGTCGGCCGAGAGTACGGTCACGGTGGGATCAAACAGCGTGCGGCCGAGGCGCGCGCCTTCGATTTCGACGGACAGGCGTCGGTCTTTTTTTACTTCGACGGAGAAGACGTCCACGTCCTCGCTGCCGATGGTGCCCTGCACGGTGGAGTTCAGCGCGATGGGCTGGGCTTTAGTGGCTTCGTTATTGGGCTCCTTTTCTTCCACGGAGGGAAACGGGCCGACATAAAAGAGGCGGAGCGCGGAAATTCCGCTCGCGGTGCGGACGCGCACGGCGTGCTCGCCGACGCGGCAGTCGGCGGCAATGAGGAAGACCCCCTTCACGGCCTTATCCTGAGCGTCGCTGATTTTTTCGAGGGTGATCCCCGGCGTGTAAAAGAAAATGTCCTGCGCGTCGGCGAGACGGTCGCCGCGCAGGGTGACTTCGACGGACGTGCCGCGCTGCCCGCCGGCGGGCGCGATGGCGGTGAAGTTGGGCGCGACGGCGAGGGCGGAGGACGCGGCAAAGAAGGTGGCGAGACACGCCACGGCGGTCGCCAAGGGACGGGTGAAATTTCCTGCGCGCGAGGGAACCATGGCTCAGGCCAGCAGTTCTTTGACGACGTGACCGTCTTTGACGATCGCTTGCGGGCGGCCGCCGGGGGTGATCAGCGTTTTGGCGGGGTCGATGCCGATCTGGTTAAAAATCGTCGCCGCGTAATCCTCGACCGTGAGCGGGTCGTTGTCGGGCTCGCCGCCGGTGGCGTCGGAGGAACCGTGGACGTAGCCGCGCTTCATGCCGCCGCCGGCGAGGGCGATGCTGAACACTTTTGGCCAGTGGTCGCGGCCGCCGGTGGCGTTGATCTTGGGCGTGCGACCAAACTCGGTGTTGACTACGACGAGTGTGGAATCGAGCAGCCCGCGTTCGTCGAGATCGCGGATGAGCGTCGCGTAGGCTTTGTCGAAATTGGGCATCTGGAGTCCGTTGGCGCGCTTGATATTGTCGTGGTGATCCCAGCCGCCGTAGGTGAGGGACACGAAACGGACACCGGCTTCGACGAGGCGGCGCGCGAGGAGCATGCGCTGGCCGGCGGCGTTGCGACCGTAGTCATCGCGGGTTTTCTTTGGCTCGGCCTTGATGTCGAACGCGGCGCGGGCCTTGTCAGAGCTGATCATCGCGTAGGCGCGTTGGTAAAACGAATCCATGCCGTCGAGGGCGTCGGATTTTTCGAGGGCGCTGAAATGCGCGTCGACGACGGAGCGCATTTCGCGGCGCTCGGCGAAACGCGCCGCGTCGATCCCGCTGGGCAACGTGAGGTCGCGCACGGCGTAGTTATCGGTCGCCGGATCGCTGCCGAGGGCAAAGGCGCCGAACGCGGCGCCGAGGTAGCCCGTGCCAGCGAAGGGCGTGGTCTGATTGGGGATGAGAATGTAGGGCGGCAGGTCGGCGCGCGGGCCGAGTTCGTGGGAGACGACGCTGCCCATGCTGGGATATTGGATCGCCGGGCTGGGCCGGTAGCCAGTGAACATCGTGTGTGTGCCGCGTTCGTGGGCCGCCTCGCCGTGCGTCATCGAGCGGATGACGGTAATCTTGTCGGCGATCTTGGCCGTTTCCTTCAGGTTTTCCGAAAAATAGAGACCGTCGACGTTGGTCTTAATGGCCTCCATGGGGCCGCGGTATTCGACCGGGGCCGTCATCTTCGGATCGAACGACTCCTGGTGGGACATGCCGCCGGGGAGGTAAATATTGATGACCGACTTTGCTCGGCCGAGACCGGGTGCGGCGAGTGGCGTGACTCCGGCCGCGCTGGCCTGCGAGCGAAACAGATCGCTCATGGTCATCCCGACGGTGCCGAGCAAGCCGACGTAGAGGAATTCGCGGCGACTCGGCTGCCGGAGGTGAGGGGCGACGGGTGGTTGCATACGATGGGCGGGGGGGGAGGGGGAGGGACAGGCGGACGAAGTGGGGCGAATCCGGAGCGACCGGCTGGCGGCGCGAAGACGACGCAAGAAGGGCGAGGTTTCAGGGGGACGACAAGCCGATTGATCGGATTGTCGCTCCTCAGTAACCAGGGGTGTGAGCCAAGTCGCGGGTTCCTCGCGGTGTTCAGTGGGTCGCTGCGGGTAGCTGCCCTTGAACGAGATCTTGACCGAGATCCGCCGGTGGGACGTTCCGAGGAAATCCCGAAATCAACAGAGGTTGGGATCAGATCAGGATCAGATCAGACCTAACTTCATTTTCCCTTCTTCGCTGATCATCGATTGATTCCAGGCTGGCTCCCAGGTGATGCGGACATCGGCGTCGCTGACTCCGGGGACGAGGAGGATTTTCGATTTCGCATCTTCAGCGATCGCGGGGCCCATGCCACAGCCGGGGGCAGTCAGCGTCATCGCGACGTTGACGCGGTGGCCGGGCTCAGGATCGGTGATGGCCTCAATGTCCATCGTGTAAACGAGGCCGAGGTCGACGATGTTGACGGGGATTTCGGGATCGAAGACGTGGCGGAGTTGGGCCCAGACGGCTTCAGGATCGGGGGCGGCCCCGGGCGCAGCGGAGGCTTTGGCGGCCGGCGTGGAGGCGACCTGTTCGCCGAGGGCGTCGGCATCGGCGCCGTTAATCCGGAAGAGACCAAAGTCGGTTTGCACGGTGTAGGCACCGCCGAGCGTTTGGTGAATCATCACCGTCGTGCCGGCGTGGAGCGTGGCCTTGTCGCCAGAGGGAATCTGGGTGGCGATGACTTCGCGGGAGAGGATGCGGTCACGGTTGGTCATGGAGAGGAGGAGGACGGAGAGTGGCCCACGGAACACACGGAATACACGGAAGAAAAACGGACGGAGGAAACGGAAATGCGGAGGAGTTTCCGTGGGTGCGGCGGGTGTCGTGGGCGGAAAATTATTTCTTAAACTTCGTCTGGATGAGGGTGCGCAGGGCTTCGTGGAGATCGTCGTCGGCGAGGCGGTTGAGGACCTCTTCGAAGAAACCGAAGGTGAGGAGTGCGTCGGCTTGTTCTTTGGCGATACCGCGGGACTGGAGATAAAACTCTTGCTCGGGGTCGATGCGCGCGGACGTGGCGCCGTGGGTGCAGCGGACGTCATTGGCCTGGATTTCGAGGCCGGGGAGCGAACAGGCTTCAGCGTCGTCGCTGAGCATGAGGTTGCGGTTGCTCTGGTAGGCGTCGGTCTTTTGCGCGTCGGAATCTACGACGATGAGGCCTGAGAAGATGGTCTTGGCGGTGCCGCGGAGGGCATTTTTGTAGAGGAGATCGCTCTTGGTGTGCGGTGCCTGGTGGATCTGGAGAGTACGTTGGTCAAACTCTTGGCCGGCCTCGGCCACGGTGAGCGCGAGCATCTCGGAGAACGCGCCGGGGGCGGCGAGGAGCGAGAGGGATTCGTGGCGGGCTTGGCGGGCGCCGAGGTGGAGATTGAGGGACTGCACGCGGGCGTCGCGGCGGACGATCGTGGAGTTGGCTTGGAAGGAGAGGGCGCGGTGGCTCCAGTCCTGTTTGCCGATGTAGCTGATCTGCGCGCCGTGGCCGGCGTAGAGATCGTTGGCACCGGCGGCGAACTGGGCCTCGGTGTCGTTGCCGGAACCGAAATACTCGACGATGGAGACGCGGGCGTTTTCACCGGCGACGACGAGGGTGTGCGGGAAAACAGCGGCGGTGGCGCCGAGGGCGTAGGAGAACACGCCGATGGGCAGATCGAGGTGGACGTCACGGGGCACGAAGATGAAGGCACCGTCGGCGAGGAAGGCTTCGTGGAGCGCGGCGAACTTCGGCGAGCCGAGTTTGGGCGGCTGGGTGAGGAGATGCTCGCGGACGATCGCCTCGTGTTTTATGAGGGCGCTGTGGAGTGTATCCACGATGACGCCCCGGGCGGAGCGTTCCGGCGAGAGGAGTTCGCGGGAGAAGAGACGGCCGTTGGCAAAGACGAGTGTGGCGGCCTGGGGAATACCGATGGGCGAGTGGGGGATGGAAGCGCGCGCCAGCTCGGTGTCGACGGTTGGCAAGGTGAAGCCGTCGAGGGTGAGCGTGCCGATGTTGCTGAAGCGCCACATCTCGTCGGTGCGGGCGGGCATCGGGAGCGCAGCGAAGCGGGCGTAAGCGGCGCGTTTGCGATCGAGCCACCAAGCGGGAAGCGACGGCGGGAGGCTGGCGAGGTGCGCGGCGAAGGCTTCGGGCGTGAAGGATCCGGTGAGCGTGGACGGAGCGGTGAGCGTGTTGGCGGACATGGCGGACTGAGCGGAATGACTAATGTCTAATGACTGATGACTAGTGGCTAGGGACTAGTGATTAGTGGCTAGTGACTAATGAACGAATCGAGGTGCGGTGGGCGTGAAGGGGTGGCGCGGGACTTCAGTCATTAGACATTCGTCATTAGACATTAGTCATTCGTCGGCGTTAGCCGACGCTGCCTTCCATTTCGAGGTCGATGAGGCGTTTAAGTTCGACGCTGTATTCCATCGGGAATTGGCGGGCGAGGTCGTTGATGAAGCCGTTGACGGCGAGGCTCATTGCCTGGCCTTCGGTGAGACCGCGCTGCTGCATGTAGAAGATCATGTCTTCCGAAACCTTTGAAACGGAGGCTTCATGCTGCGTGGAATTTTTATCACCGCGGACCGTGATCGCGGGATAGGTGTCGGTGCGGCTGTTGGTGTTGATCAGCAGGGCGTCGCACTCGGTGTTATTTTTGCAGCCCTTAAGGTGTTTGGGAATGTGGACGACACCACGGTAGGTGCTGCGACCTTGGCCGACGGAGATGGATTTCGCGACGATGTTGGACGTCGTGTTGTTGGCGGCGTGAATCATTTTCGCGCCGGTGTCCTGGTGCTGGCCATCATTGGCGAGGGCGATGGAGATGACTTCGCCGCGGGCGCGTTCGCC
>CANIJN010000125.1 GCA_947467625.1 Opitutia bacterium
ACCGACGACGAGCGCGGCGGTGAAGGAGTCGCCCGCGCCCACGGTATCACGAACGACCGTGGATATACCCGGTTGATCGATGACCTCGTCTGCCGTAACGAGCAGGGCTCCGGCAGCGCCGCGTGTGAGCGCAATGAGATCGAGGTGGTAGCGGACGAGCAGCGCGCGGAGGGAAGCGGTGGGGTCTAGTCCGCGTGCGATGTCGCAGGCGCTGAGAACTTCGGCGAGTTCGTCATCGCTGAGTTTGAGCACGCTGGCCGCGGCGACCGATTCGCGGATCAACGCGGCATCGAAGAACGGCCGGCGTAAATTGACGTCGAGCACCCGCATGAGGCCGCGGGACGTGGCGACGGCGAGGGCGCGGCGGATCGTCGCGCGGGAAGTCGCACCGCGCTGCCCGAGTGTGCCGAAGTAGAGTGCATCGACGTCAGCGAGACGGGCGGCGAGCGCGGGAGTCCACGCGATCTGGTTCCACGCGGAGTTGGGGTGAATTTCGAAACTGGGTTTGCCGGCCGCATCGACGCTCACGCCGACGGCGCCGGTGGGAGCTGTGGCGATCGTTTGGATGAGCGATGTATCCAGACCGAAGCGACAAAGAATTTCGGTGGCCTCGTGACCGCTCCGATCATCGCCAACGGCACTGAGCAGGGTGACGCGGCCGCCGTGCAGCCGGGCGTGACAAGCGAAGTTAGCCGGAGCACCGCCGAAGCGCGGTCCCGCGGGGAAATGGTCCCACAGCATTTCGCCGCAGGAGAGAATGGAGGGGTGGTGCATGAGTGGGCGAGTGGGTGCGGTAGGATGTCGCGGGAATGGGTCGTGATTTCCAGTCCCAACCGTGGGGGTTGACCGGTGACCTGCTCGGGTCGGCGGCGACTGCTGTCGAACGCGGCGCGCGATTCCGTTCGGCTGACATGGCTACGGCCGGAACCCGGTCGGCTGACTCCAATCGGTTGGTCCGGGGTGCGCAGGATGGCGGTCGACGAAGACATTCCTCACGGAGCACGATCAGGCCGGCGGCTCGGCGCGGAGGCCGTTTTTAGGGGACGGGTTTGGTGGCGGTTGCGGCGCTGGAGCCGGAGAACGGGCGCGACGGGCAGTGGCGGAAGATCGCACGCGCGCGAGCTCAGGACTTGGTGGCCTTCTTCTTGGACTGGTTCGGTGCAGGGATGTTTTCAGTTTTTACCAAGGAGCCGGTACGTTCAGCCCATTGGTCCCACTCTTGAGCGAGCGCCGCGACGAGTGCGGGGTTTTGAGTGGCGAGGTCGTGCTGTTCGGTGGGGTCGGCGTGGATGTTATAAAGCTCCCAGACGGCTTCGACGGGGAAGCGCTTTCCTTTGACGAGTTTCCATGGGCCCTTGCGGATGGCGTAGGCGCCCTGGTGTTGATAACAGATCGCGCGTTCGGGCAGTGCGGCCGTTCCGCGGAAGGTCGGCGCGAGACTGACGCCTTCGAGCCGTTGCACGGCGGTGCCGTTGCGGGTGGTGGGGTAGGTGGCGCCGGCGGCCTCCACGAGCGTGGGCATGATGTCCATAACGTGCGCGGGATCGCGGACCCAGCGCCCCGGCGAGGTCACGCCCTGCGGCCAATGGACAATGAAGGGAGACACGATGCCGCCCTCGTGGGTGAAGTGTTTGTAGAGACGGAACGGGGTGTTGCTGAGATTGGCCCAAGCGGAGCCGTAGGAAATTTCTTCGTGCGTGGTGCCCATCGCGGTGAGGTCGGCACCGGTGTGCAAAATTGTTTTCGCGGCGCGCGAGACCCCGTCGAAGCCGAACGGGCCCCATTCGTAACATGCGCCGTTGTCGGAGGTGAAGAGAATGAGCGTGTGCTCGTAGGTGCCGGCGGCTTTGAGTTGCTGCACGATGCGGCCGATGCCGTCGTCGATGTGTTTCACCATGGCAGCGTAGATGGCCATGCGGTGGGCGAGGTCTTCGCGGCGGTCGGCATCGAGGGAGGACCACGCGGGGTTTGGTTGGCCGGAGTACCCGTTGGCGATGGCATTATTGGCCTCCACCGGAACGAGCGAAAGCGGGCCTAGTTTCCAGCGTTCGTCGGTGATCAGGCCGATCTGCTTGAGGCGATCAAATCGGGCGGAGCGGAGGACGTCCCATCCTTGACGGTAGGTGGCGAGCAGGGCCTTGGTCGATTCAGGGGGAGCCTGCAGTGGGAAGTGAGGGGCGGAGTGGGCGAGGTAGAGGAACCACGGTTGCTGCTCGGCAGTGGCCTGGCGGATGAACTCCTGTGCGTAGGCCGTGAATACATCGGTGGCGTAGAATTTTCCCGGAGGGAAGGCCAACTCGGGCGTGCGCGTGGCGGGGAGGCGTTTGTATTTTTCGGGATTCCATTGGTCCTGCGAGTGGCCGTTGGTAAAACCGTAGAACTCGTCGAAGCCGCGATTCGTGGGGCTGGCGGCGGCGGACGTGCCGACGTGCCACTTGCCGGTCATGTAGGTTTTGTAACCGCGGGTGCGGAGGACCTCCGCGAGGGTGGCGGTGTTTTCCGCCAATTCACCATTGAAATTAGGAATGCCCGCTTGGGCCGGATGGACCCCGGTGAGCAGCGAGGCGCGGGTCGGGCAGCATCGCGCCGAGTTTGACATATGCGTGAAGCGCAGGCCGCGGGTGGCGAGCGCGTCGATATTCGGCGTGGGAATTTCACCACCGTAGCAGCCGAGGTCGGAGTAGCCCAAGTCGTCGCAGAGGACGAGGAGGATGTTGGGTTTCTCAGCGGAGGCGGCGATAGCGGCGAGCGCAAAGCCGGAGAGCAGGAGGGAGCGTGCGATGAAGCGACGGAGGGAAGGCGGACGCGAGAGGAGAGGAGGGGTGTGCATGATGGCCAAGGCAGATAACGGAGAGGAAGGCCCGCCCGCGCAATCCACGGATGGCCGCGACGGTAAATATCCGTTGGCGGCCTGCCTCCGCAGAAAACGTCCGCACCTTCATCACGACCAACGCGGCCACCCTCTCCCGTGATCCCCGTGGACGCAGCTTCGACGAAGCGGTATCGGCCCGCACCTAGCGGACGACGGGAGAGCGATCCGGCGTGGGGTGATCCGGGTTGAGTGCGCGTAGTCTCGCTTGAATCGCCGCGGTGGCCGCGTCGCGGTCGGCGAGTTGCTCGCTGGTGATCACTTCGCACCGCATCCGCACCCGCGAAAACGGGCGTGGGATGAAAAAACGATCCCAGCTGCGCAGCTGCCAAGCGGATGCAAATTCAGCGCCGATCAAAAGCAGCGGAGCCTTCGTGCGTCGTGCCACAATGATTCCGCCGGGCTTCACTTCGTAGCAGGGTCCACGGGGGCCGTCGGGGGTGATGCCGACATCATAGCCGGCCCGCAAGACATCGACGAGCGCGGTGGCGGCTTCGCGGCCGAGGCGACTGCTCGAACCGCGGACGGTGCGCATGCCGGCCAAGGAGAAAAATGCGGTCAGCCAAGCGCCGTCTTTGCTGGCGCTCACGAGCGCGTAGGCGGGCCGACCTTGGCGGTAACGGCGGACAATCTCGGCGGCGAGAAACAGGCGGTTGTGCCACAGCACGATCGCGACTGGCTCGTCGTTTTTCGTATAGGCGCGGAGGTCTTCGGGTGTCGTTTCGAAGCGCAGCGAGCGGCCCCAGAGTTTGAGTAGTAGGCCGAAGGGCCAGAGGACGGCGCGGTGCCAGCAGGAAATATGGTGGACCGCGAGTACGGGGACGGGTGCAAGGGTGGAAATGTCAGGCGGCGAGTTCAGGCGAGGGGTTGTCACCGAAACTCCTGCGCGCGCCAAGCGCGGAGTCGTGGGCACCGCGCGACCGTGGCATTGACGCCGGGCGGGGGCTCCGCCAGCAAACCGCGGATGTCTGTGCTGCCCCACTGTCCACACCTACCGCTCCCTCGCCCCGGGCTCGATTGGCGGGCGCTGCACGCGCATCGGGGCGGGGAGCGCGGGGCGGGATTTTATTTTGATTGTTTGGAGTACGGCCACGCCCTCTGGCAACGCGGCCTGGCGGCGCGCGCGATCCTCTGCCTCGACCGTGCGCTCGGGGCCGATCTCCGGGGTAATGAACCGGTGCTCCGCGACTGGCCGCTGCCGTATGCAGCCGTGGCGTGGCTGGTGGCCCACGCCCCGCCCGACGTGTTCATCGGCAATCCGCGCGTACATTTTCAGCACTACGCCGATCGGATGAACGAGCCGCGGCGTGACCAACGCTGCTGGCGCGCGTGGGCGTGTTGGGCACTCGTGCGCGTGGTGCGGCCGGAGTTCCCCGCCGACCCACGGCATCAGGTGCTCGAACCGACGACCGATGACATCGCGGTCGCGCTCAGTGCGCATGGGCATGCGGGCGAAGCGGAGTTGTGGCGTGCGGTGCTGGCGACGTGAGCGGCGCGGCCTCTGCGAGCCACGCAAGCGACGAAAGAAAAAGGAGGACGGCGGGGTGCCTAGTGGGCGGGTAATGAATACGGACGTGACTGCTCCTTGGCTGGCGCGACGATGATTGGTCGGCTCGCTGGCGTTCGCCGCTACGGGAACGTTGATCGCTGCTACGGGAACGTTGATCGCTGCTGCGGGAGAGCTGATCGCTGCGACGGGAACGTTTATTTCGTGGGCACGAATTTTCGGTCGACGAGCCATTCGCGGAGGCGGGTGGGCCAGGCGCCGGCAGGGGATTTATTGGATTCCCGCAGACCGAAGCCGTGGCCGGCACCGGCGTAGATGTGCAACTCTGCGGGGACGCCGGCACGTTTAAAACGAAGATACACTTCGGCGAGACCCTCGGAAATGTCGGTGCGGTCGCCGTAGCCGGCGGCGAGAAAGACGGGCGGCGCGCCTTTTTCAGGGATGATTTGGCCGGACTTTCCGGGATAAATGAGCGCTTGAAAATCAGGACGGGCGGAGGGTCGATCGATGGGATCGGCGGCGGTGGTGTCGCCCGGGGCGGCGCGCATCGCAGTGAATGCGACGACTTCGCCGCCCGCGGAGAAACCGAGCATCCCGACGGTGGTGGGGTTGATCGCCCACTCGGCGGCGCGGCTGCGGACGAGGCGGACGGCGCGCTGACCGTCGGCGAGGGCGTCGCGTTCGATGGTGTAAGGTTGGGTCGTGCCGGCGGGCGTCGCGTCATCTTTGGCGAGCCGATGTTTGAGGACGAAGGCTGCGATGCCCTGATCGGCGAGCCACTGCCCGACGCTGTAGCCCTCGTGTTCGATTGCGAGGCGGGCGTGGCCCCCGCCGGGGACGACGATGATGGCGCAGCCGGTGGCGATGGCAGGTGCGGGCAGGTAGACGGTGAGGGTCGGCTGGTGAATGTTGGAAACGTTGGAGCCGACAATTTTTTCAGGCTCGGTGCGACGGGCCTCGGAGCCGGGGGCACCGTTGGGCCAAAGCGCGATGATCGGGCGATCTGTGGGGGCGGCGGCGTGGGCGAGGGCGGAGGCGAAGAGGACGAATGCGACGGCAAGGAAGCGGAGGGAGGGGCGGAGGGGTTTCATAAAAGGAGAGGATCTGCATTCGGCGGAGTGAAGTCCGCACTACTGTTTGGCGATTTCGACGGCGTACGTGTGAGTGGTGGCCTTTTGACCATGGCCGGGGTTGGTGTGAAAATTTCCGGAGAAGATGAGCCACTTGCCATCGCGGGTGAAGGTGAGGTTGGGTTCGACGCCGGTGTCTTTGCTGTAGTTGTGATTCGCCATGTTGACGAGGCGTTCGGACTTCAGGACGCCGATGTCGATGAGTGGTCTCTGATCGCGGAAAGAACTGCCGCGGACAGGGGACGGGTAGAAGGCGTAGATCCATTGGCCGTTTCCGGGTGGATCGAGACGGACGCCATCGCCGCTGCTCGCGGCCACGCTGCCGGCGCCACCGCCATCGCCGGCGAAAAATTTACCGTCTGGGGAGACGTTGTAGTGCACGGACCATTCTTCGCGCTTGAGGTGATACCACGTGCGGTGGCCGCTGGTGAGATCAACGTTGGCGAGCCAGAAGACGGTGCTCCGCGGGGTCTGGAGATCGTACCAGATTTTTTTGCCATCGGGGCTGAAGAATTCGTGGCCCTCGATCTCCATGTTCATCGTGCGTTCGTGTAGCAGGCGGGCGGGAGTGCCGTCGGCGCGGACGGTCCACGTGCGGTCGTTAAAATGCCACGGGCCCTCGTGGCAGAAAAGAATTTGGAGCGGGTCGGTGGGGGAGCACTGCAGGTGGTTAGTCCAGTCGTTTTCGCGGTGAAGGACGCGGAAGGCGCCGGTCTTGACGTCGATGGTGTAAATCATCTTGGGCGTGCCAGCGGCCCATTGGGCTTCGAGGGTGCCGCCAGCGCCACTGGTGGGCGGGGTGCGCGGGATGGTTTTCCCGTCGGGATCGCGAGCGATGCCGACGAGGAGGGATTCGTCGCAATTCAGGGCGTAGGCGCCGCCGCGGCCCTGAGCGACCTCGGGGAGTTTAATGACCGTGCGTTCGGCTTTGGTGTCGAGGTGGAGGGCAACGATATGGACGTCGCGGCGGACGTAGGCTTCGCGAGTGCGCCAAGCCGTGGCGATGGCGCGGGTGGCGGGTGCGACGATCTCGAGTTTCGGGGGCGAGAGACCGAGCGTGGTCAAGTTGACGGTGGCGAGGGCGCCGTCGCGCGTGTGGAGAATGAGTTTATCACCTTCGGGGGTGTAGCCGTTTTGGTGGAAGTAAAGGCTGGAGCCCCCTTGATCGGGGGAGAGGCGGATGACACGGTGACGGGTGTCGGGGTCGATCCAATCGCGCGGGGGTGAAGCGGCGGCGAGGGAGGCGGGAGATGTGGCGTCAGCGGCGAGGACGCGGAGAGCCAGCACTGAATGGCACGAGAGAACGGGAAAGATGCGGAGGAAAAAGCGCATAGAATGAGGATTGCACGCGGCACCGAGGGCGCGCGAGGGAGATGTGGGCAGGGTGCGCGGACAGTTTGAGGGAAGCGACCGCTGCTCACGTGACACGGGATCTCCGCAAGGACACGCAGACGGCGCAAAAAAACTGAGCGCGGTGGAACGTGGCGCTAGGGGGCGGGCTGCCGCGTGGGCGCGAGATGGCCCGCGGCGACGGCCTCGCGGAGCAACGCCTCGATGGCTGCCCAGAGGACGGTGGAGCCATCGGCGACGGGAGCGTTACGGCCTTGGGCTTGTTCGTGGGTAACGTGGTGCTTGCGCCAACTGCCGCCCTCCGTGCGGGCGTTGAGCAGCATGGGTTGGAAGCGGTCGCAAGCGTGGGCGAATTTCGCTTCGGGCGTGGTACGCGCTTCGAACTCATCCCAGAGGGCGCGGAACTCGCGGGATTGATCACCCGGCAGGAGGCCGAAGATGCGGTCGGCGGCACGGGCTTCGCGGTCGTGCTGGTTGACAATGGCGGCGGTGTCGTAGGCGAAGGTGTCGCCGGCGTCGATTTCAACGAGGTCGTGAATGAGACCCATTTTGAGGACGCGCAGTACGTCGAGGTGAGGGACGTTTGCATGCTCGGCGAGGACCATGACGCACAAGCAGAAGGCCCAAGAGTGTTCGGCGTCGTTTTCGGGGCGGCGGCTCCGCGTGTTGATCGTCTGGCGGAAAACTTCCTTCAGTTGGTCGCACTCGGCGATGAAGGCGATCTGCTGGGTGAGACGTTGCAGGGGGGAGTCGGAAGAAGGAACCACGCCAAACACCAAAGACACGAACACTCGGGGGGCAATGCTGGAGCGCGCTCAGATGACGGCGGGCGCACGCGCGGAACGGGACAGGAGCGAGCGAATGAAGGACGAGGCGCTTTCTTTAAACAGCGGCGCGAGGAGGGGCGTCCAGACGGCGTAACCGGCACGGGTTAGGTGGAGTATGCCGGCGACGTCATGTTCGGGGCAGGGGAGACAGGGAAATCTTGAGCGAGCGTCGTCCATTTCCGAATCGAAGAGCGACCGCTAAACACGCTGCCACCCCGGGCCGGCGGCTGCGCGTCGTCGTCGCTCGTTTAGGCGTCAATGGCCTTCGTCCATTTTTCGGGAGCGGTGAGGACATCGCCTCGTAATGCCAAAGCGACTACGAGAAAGCGGAGTGGATCGGGCGTAACGGTCGAGGAGGCGCTCGCGAAGATTATTTCGCGAGGCTGACAGCACCGACGGCGGCCGTTTCACGCTCGATCTCATCGACGGACTTCGGGGTGAGATATTTCGTGAACTTTTCCATGTAGAGGTAAAATACCGGTGTGATGTAGAGTGTGAGCAATTGTGAGACGACGAGACCGCCGACCACGGCGAGGCCGAGCGTGCGGCGGGCATCGGCGCCGGCGCCCCAGCCGAGGGCGATGGGCAAGGTGCCGGCGAGGGCGGCGACGGTGGTCATCATGATGGGACGGAAGCGCACGAGGCAGGCCTCGAAGATGGCTTCCTCTGCTCCCTTGTGACGGTTGCGTTTCGCGTCGAGGGCGAAGTCGATCATCATAATCGCGTTCTTCTTCACGATGCCGATGAGCATGATCAGACCGACGTAGCCGTAGATGTTTAGCTCCTGTTTGAACAGGACGAGCGTCAGCAGGGCGCCAAAGGTCGCCGAGGGCAGGCCGGAGAGAATGGTGAGCGGGTGGAGGAAATCTTCGTAGAGAATCCCGAGGACCAGATAAATGACTAACACGGCGATGAGCAGCGTCCAGCCGAGGCCGGCGAGCGAGCTGGTGAAGGCAGCGGCTGTGCCCTGGAACGTACCGCTGATGGTCGGCGGCAGGAGCTCGCGAGAGATTCGCTCGATTTCGGCGGTTGCCTGACTGAGCGCGATGTCGGGATTGAGGTTGAACGTCATGGTGACGGCTGGCACCTGGCCCATGTGCGCGACGGTGAGCGGGCCGACGCTCGCACGTACTTTGGAAACACTCTCGAGCGGGATAAGTTTCCCCTCGCGGTTGCGAACATAGAGGAAGGCGAGCGCGCTCGGATCGCGTTGGTATTTCTGATCGAGTTCGAGAATGACGGAGTACTGGTTCGTCGAGGTATAGATCGTCGAGACCTGGCGCGAGCCGAAGGCGCTGTAGAGCGTCTCCTCGACCTGTTGCGCGTTCAGCCCGAGGGACGAAGCCTTGTCGCGATCGATATCGATGATGATCTGCGGACTGGTGATCTGCAAATCGGAGTTCACGTCGATGATGCCGGGAACTTCCTTCACGCGTTCGAGGAGCAGTGGGGTGACGCGGTAGAGCTCTTGGAGGTCGGTGCCGGCGAGGGTGTATTGGTACACCGAGCTGGCGCCGCGGCTGCCGAGGCGGATGCTCGGCGGCACCTGGGGAAAGACTTTTACGCCCGGGATGTTGGCCGTTTCAGCCCGCAGCATTTGTGCGATGACGGTGGCATTCGGGCGTTTGTCGCGATCGATCAGTCCGGCGTACATGCGGCCGGTGTTGCCACCGCCGCTGCCACTGCGGCCAAAGGAGCCCATCATGGACGAGCTGTCGCTGACGTAGGGATTCTTCATCACGACGGCCATGACCGCGCGTTGGTGGCGGGCCATCGCCTCAAATGACACATCCTGTGCCGCCTCGATCGAGATGCTGAGGCGGCCGGTGTCCTCGGTGGGGATGAAGCCCTTGGGCACGAGGTCGAGCAGCCAGAGCGTGAGCCCGACCATGGAGGCGGCGACGAACAACGTGAGGCCGCGGTGATGGAGCGAAATCCGGAGCGTGCGTTCGTAGAGGCCGACGCTCCCCTGCAAGACTCGCTCAGTCGCGCGGTAGAAAACCCCGTGCTTGTTGGCGTGGTTGACGGGTTTCAGAAAACGGCTGCAGAGCATGGGCGTGAGCGTGAGCGACACGAAGCCCGAGACGAGAATCGCCGCGCTGATGGTGACGGCGAACTCGTAGAGCAGGCGCCCCAGTACGCCGCCCATGAAGAGCACAGGGATAAACACCGCGACGAGTGAGATCGTCATCGAGATGATAGTGAACCCGATCTCGCGGGAACCCTTGATTGCGGCGGCCATCGGCGTCTCGCCGAGCTCGATGTGGCGGACGACGTTTTCGAGCATCACGATCGCATCGTCCACGACGAAGCCGACCGAGAGCGTGAGGGCGAGCAGCGAGATGTTGTCGATGCTGAAGCCGAAGAAATACATCACACCGAACGTGCCGATTATCGAGATGGGCATCGCGATGCTCGGGATGATCGTCGCTGCCGCTGAGCGCAGGAAGAGAAAGATCACGAGCACGACCAAAATGATGGCGAGAACGAGGGTGAACTTCACGTCGTGCACGGAATCGCGGATCGCGAGCGATTTGTCGCTGAAGATTTCGAGGCTCACCGTCGCCGGCAGTTGCGCGCGGAACGCGGGGAGCAGCGCCTTGATACCGTCGACGACCTTGATGGTGTTGGTGCCCGGCTGGCGCTGAATGGAGAGCGTGATGGTGCGCTTCGGGTTTAGGCCCGTGGAGAACTCGGGGTCCTCGACGCCGTCCTCGTCGTAACGCATGTTGAACCAGCTGTACGATTTTTCGTTCTCGATGCCGTCGGTGACGTTGGCGACATCGGCGAGGCGGACGGCGGAGCCATTGCGGTAGCTGACGATCACCTTGCGGAAACCGTCGGCGCTCTTCAGCTGGCCGGTGGCGATGAGGGTGGTGGATTTGTGGGCGCCATCGAGCGTGCCGGCGGGGAGGTTGACGTTATTGGTGTCGAGGGCGGTGCGGACCTCGTCGATACCGATGCCGCGGGCGGCGAGCGCGCGCGGATCGAGGCGGACGCGCACGGCGTACTTTTGAGCGCCGAAGACGTTGACCTGCGAAACGCCATCCACGGTGGAGAGGCGTTGGGCGAGGATGGTCTCGGCGTATTCGTTGACCTCGGGCAGTGACAAGGTGGACGACGAGAGAGCGAGGAGCAGCACGGAGTCTTCCGCGGGATTGGATTTCCGAAACGACGGCGGGTTCGGCATGTCGCGCGGCAGGCGGCGTTGGACTGCGGAGATCGCGGACTGCACGTCCTGCGCCGCGCCGTCGATGCCGCGGTCGAGGTTGAACTGCAGGGTGATTTGCGTGCTGCCGAGGGAGCTGGTCGACGTCATCGAGTCGATACCGGCGATGCTGGACAGTTGTTGCTCCAGCGGAGTGGCGACGGATGCGGCCATCGTCTCCGGGCTCGCGCCGGGTAGACTGGCGGAGATCGAAATCGTGGGAAAATCGACGTTGGGCAGCTCACTGACGGGCAGCCTCTCGTAAGCCATCCAGCCGAAGAGTGTAATCGCGCAGGTGATGAGCGTGGTCATCACCGGACGCCGAATAAAGTGTTCGGGAATGTTCATGGTGCTTTCTTCTCCTGATCCTTCTTTTTGTTTTTGCCGTCGCCGCCCTTGCCGCCGCGGCCACCGCCGCTCGTCCCGCCGAGCGTCTTGATGTCGACGGGTTTGCCGGGAATGACGCGGAGTTGGCCGTCAACCACGACCGTCTCGCCCTCGTTCAGACCTTTGCCGATCACGGCATCGTTGTCTGAGAAACGCTCGATGACGACAGGGCGGAGTTCGGCAGTTTTGTCGGCCTTGATGACGTAAACATATTGGCCGGTCTGCGACGTTTGGATCGCGCTACTGGGGACGGTGAGCGCCTCGGGTGAGTCGAGGGTAACGGTCACTTTGGCGAATTGGGCGGGCCACAACCGTTGGGTGGCATTGGGAAACGTGCCTTTCAGTTTCAAGGTGCCGGTCGAGGCATCGACCGTGTTATCCATGAACGTGAGTTCGCCCGCCTCGGGCTGTTCGTCGAGGCCAGGAGGCACGACATTGACGTGGAGGGTGCCGTTGGCGCGGTAGCGGGTGAGAGCGGCGAGGTATTGTTGCGGCACGCCGAAGGTCACGTAGATGGGGTTGAGCTGGTTAATCGTGACGAGCAGGCCCCCGGCCTCGTTTACCCGGACAAGATCGCCCTCGTGGATGGTCATGTTGCCGGTGCGACCGGTGAGCGGGGCGCGGATCGAGCAGAATTCCAGTTGGAGTTTGGCGGTGGCAAGACGGGATTCGTTGGAAAGCACCTCGGCCTCCAAGGCGCGGGCGGTGTCGGAGATTTTTTCGAATTGTTCCTTCGAGACCATCTGATCGGTCGTGAGTAACCGATACCTAGCGACCTGCGTGCGGGCGGTCTCGAGCTGCAGGCGGGATTTTTGCAGATCGGCTTCGGCTGATTGGAGAGCGTTCTTGAATGGCCGCGGATCGATCTCAAACAGGAGGTCGCCCTGGGTGACATTTTGCCCCTCCTTGATCGCAATGGTTAGAAGCGTGCCGGTGACTTGGGAGCGGACGGCGGTCGTGCGAATGGGTTCGACGGCGCCGATCGCCTCGATCACGAGGGGCACGATTTTCTTCTGCACTTGCCCAGCGTAGACCGGAGCTGCCCCACCACCACCGCGTTTGCCGCCTCCCGAAGCACCGCCGGCGGCGTTAGGTGCGGAGGGTTTGTCACCGCAGCCGGTAAATAGACCGCTGCAGATCAACGCAATGAGGACGGAGCCGGGCAAGCGCGGGAAGCGGAATGATATCATTAGGAGGGAGATCGTTGGTTGAAACGGTGAGTGCAGGTCTAGCGGGGTAACGGCACGATGGTGGAAGCGGGATTCGTTAATTGTCAAAGGTGTCGAGCAGGACGGGCCAAATAGGGAAAGAGTGCGATCCTCGCTGAACGCGTGAAATCGGAGTTCCGGGAGGATGCAACAAAGTACGGACAGCCTCCCGTCATACCCGAAACTTCTCCTTGCTAGGGAGAGGCGTGCGGATTTCCCTGCTCGTCTTTGCATCTATGAAAGTCCTCGTCGCCGATAAGATCTCACCCAAAGGAGTCGCCTACCTGCGTCAGCAGCCGGGCATTGAAGTCATTGAGGCTTACGGCTCGTCTCCGGAGAAGATTTTGGAACTGGTCAATGACGTGCATGCGATCGCGGTGCGCTCGGAAACGAAGATCACCGCCGCGGTTTTTGCCGCCGCGCCTTTACTCAAGGTCGTTGGCCGTGCCGGTGTCGGCGTGGACAACGTCGATGTCGAGGCCGCCACCGAGCGTGGCGTGATCGTGATGAACACACCCTCGGGCAATACCATCGCGACGGCCGAGTTGACGTTTACGCACATCCTTTGTGGCGCGCGGCCCGTGCCCCAAGCCGCGGCTTCGATGAAGGCCGGTCAATGGGATCGGAAGAACTTTTCCGGCATCGAACTTTTCAAGAAAACCCTCGGCGTGATCGGTCTCGGGCGCATTGGAGCGGAAGTGGCGAAACGCGCGCAGGCGTTCGGCATGAAGGTACTCGCCTACGACCCCTATCTGGCCCCGAGCCGCGCCAAGGCCATGCAGGTCGAGGGCGTCACGCTTGATGAACTCCTCGCCCAGTCCGACTATATCACGGTGCACATGCCGATGACGGACGATACGCACCACATGATCGACGAAGCGGCGTTCGCGAAGTGCAAGCCAGGCCTCCGAATCTTCAACTGTGCTCGCGGCGGAATTATCAAGGAAACGGCCCTCATCGCCGCACTCAAGTCCGGCAAAGTTGCGGCGGCCGGTCTGGATGTTTTCGAAGAAGAGCCGCTCGCGAAGGACAGCGAACTCCGCACGCTCCCCAATGTTGTGCTGACGCCTCACCTCGGTGCTTCGACTTCCGAAGCGCAGGAAGCGGTGGGCATCGAAGTCGCCGAGCAGATCGCCGACGTGCTCAATGGCGGCGTCATCCGCAATGCGGTTAACATGCCTTCGATGGACGCCAATGCCGTCAAAGTTCTGGGACCGTCCATCGATCTCGGCGCGAAGCTCGGCACGCTCGTGCAGCAGATCGCTCCCCCACAGATCGCGACGCTGCGGATCACGTATTGGGGCAAGATCGTCGAACTCGACGTCAACGCGGTCACCCGCGCCATCCAGCGCGGCTTTTTGCGGCGCATCAGCGGCAACTCGGTCAATTTCGTGAACGCCCCCGTAGCACTCGAGCGTCTCGGGGTGCGCGCCGAGATCGTGAAATCAACGGACGACTCCGGTTACTCGGAGCTCATTCGCGTCGAGGCGATCACTCCCGATAACCTCACCTTTTCCGCCTCGGGCACGTTCATCGGCAAGAGCAACCAGCCGCGCATCGTGAGCATCAACGGTCGCGAAGTCGAAGTCGCGGCCGACGGCAAGCTCCTCGTCCTCGAGAATCTCGACCAGCCCGGTATGGTCGGAACCATCGGCACCATCCTCGGCCAGGACCAAGTGAACATCGCCGACATGTCGCTCTCACGCCTCACGCCCGGCGGCACCGCCTACATGGTCGTGCGTGTCGATACCGAGCCGAGCGAGTCGGCGCGCGCGGTCATCAAGAGCCACGCGGCGATCAAGCTGGCGAAGTTCGTGCAGCTATGAGGAACGGTTCGACAGGTCGTAGGCTGCTGGCAGGCGAACCGGTGCGGCACGCCATCGCGCGCAAGCGCGCTCCTGCCTTCTGCGCATGATCGTCGCGCTCCTCATTGCAGCCGTGAGCGGGTATCTGTTGGGCGCATTGCCCTTCGGGTACCTCGTCGCGCGCGGGAAGGGCGTGAATATCTTCGAGGTCGGTAGCAAGAATCCCGGCGCGACCAATGTTCGCCGCGTGCTCGGGCACGGGCCGGGGAATCTTGTGCTGTTCCTCGATGCGGCGAAGGGGGCGTTGGCGGCGGGCCTGTTTCCGCTGCTGCATGTCGTGGCTCCGCAATTTTGCCCCTTCGATGCGGACGGGCTGTTGGCGCTGAAGATCACTGGCCTCGTGGCCGCGATTGTCGGCCATAGCTGCTCTTGCTTCACCGGTTTTAAGGGCGGCAAGAGTGTCGCCACCGGCGCCGGCGGGTTTCTCGTTTTGTTTCCCCTCGGCATGGGCATCGGCTTCGTGATCTTCGGTCTGACGCTCGCGCTTTCCCGTTACGTTTCCTTGGCTTCGATGCTCGCGGCCGCCTCGTTGCCCTTCGCCGCGTTCGCCTTCAAGCAACCGTCACCGGTCATCTCGATGTCGGCGATGGTCGCCGCTTTTGTAATCTACCGCCACCGCGCCAATCTCGCGCGCATCCGAGCCGGCACCGAAAGTAAAGTCGGCCAAGAGAAACCCGACGCATCCCACTCATGAGCGCACCAGCACCGACTACGATCAACATCGGCCTTTGCGGCTTCGGCACCGTGGGGCAGGGCGTTTGGAAACACCTCGCGGCGAATCGCGCCGAACTTGAGTCGCGCCTCGGCGTGAAGCTCAACCTCGCCCGCGCCGCAGTCCGCGACCTCGGGAAAGCCCGCACGGTCAAAGTCCCCGCGTCCAAGCTCACCGCGGACCCGCTCGCCATCGCCAACGATCCGGCGATCCACGTGGTGTGCGAACTCATGGGCGGCACGACGCTCGCGCGCCAAGTGACCCTGGCCGCGCTTCGTCGGGGGAAAATTGTCGTCTCTGCCAACAAGGCGCTGATCTGCGAATACGGCGCGGAAATCTTCGCGACCGCCCGCGAGCACGGCGGCCACTTTTTCTTCGAAGCATCCGTCGCCGGCGGTATCCCGATTATCAAAGCTCTGCGCGAGGGCTTGGTCGCAAATCGTTTCCCGCGGATCTACGGCATACTGAACGGTACGTGTAACTATATTCTCACGCAGATGGAAGATCGCGACGCGCCTTACGCCAGCGTGCTCGCCGATGCGAAACGCCTCGGTTACGCCGAGGCTGACGAGGCGCTCGACGTCGACGGATGGGACACCGCCCACAAGGCCAGCGTCCTCGCTTGGCTCGCGCACGGCGTCTGGGTGAAGACCGACCAGATGATCGTCGAGGGCATCTCGCGCATCACGCCGGCCGATTTCAAGAATGCGTCTACGCTCGGCTTCGGGATCAAGCTCCTCGCGATCATCACGCGCGACTTCACGAAGAACGAACTCTGCGTGCGCGTGCATCCGACCCTGCTCCCCGAGGGCAACGTCATCGCCAACGTCAGCGGGGTGTTTAACGCGATCTCGGTCACGGGCGATGTCGTCGGCACCACGCTCTACAGCGGACGCGGCGCGGGCCAAGACGCCACGGCCAGTGCCGTCATCAGCGATATCGCCGACGCCGTGGCGCTGATCAAACACGGTAAGGGCGCGCACTTTATTGGTGAGGGCGTTCCGGCGCCGCGCAACGAGAAGCGGCTCGCGCCGCCGGAGCATATCCGTTCTCGCTACTATGTCAGGCTCACCGTCAAAGATCAGCCCGGCGTGCTCGCGCGCGTCGCCTCCGTGATGGCCAAGCACCACGTCAGTATCGCGAGTGTTATCCAAAATCCAGCGGAGACTCCCGGCGCCGCC
>CANIJN010000126.1 GCA_947467625.1 Opitutia bacterium
GAAGTGACGCTATCCGGGATCGTAATACTGGGGAGATTAATGCAGGAGTGAAACACGTATTCATCAATTATAGTTAATTGCTTGGGCAAGGTCACACTCACTAGTGACGCGCAATTGTAGAACGCAAAGGGAGCAATTGAAGTGACGCTATCCGGGATCGTAATGCTCGTAACCCCTTTTGTTACCGAAAAAGCGCCCTTTCCAATACTGGTGACGGCGACACCACCAAGCCTGCTCGGAATAACCACGGCTCCACCACGACCCCGGTATGCAGTTATGACCACTTCACTCCCTGTATCTTCGTAGATAAAATCGGCTCCCGCGCTATCCAGTGTTTTAAAGGTTCCGACCGTGCTGTAGGTTGTGCCACGATTATTGGTCGCATAGGCGATATAGCTGTACGAAACGTTAGGCGTGAGACCAGTCACATTCACTGTGAATACGCCGGTCTTTCCGGAGTCGGCGACGGCAGTGACACCGAGACCATTGAGCTGAGGGTTAGCGTTGGCGGAAGTGAGCGCATAAACGACGCCGCGCGCGGTGATGGTCGCACCGCCATCTGAGGTGACGTTACCACCTAGGGTCGCCGTGGTCGTTGTGATATTAGTCTTCGTTGGGTCCGTTACCGTCGGTGCGGTGGGCGCAGCGGTCACCGTGAGGGTCGCCGCGCTACTCGTGACCGAGCCCGCGCTATTGGTCACGACCACGGTGTAACTGCCCGCATCGCCCGTGGCAACGGAGGCGATCGTGTAGGTCGCAGATGTTGCTCCTGTAATGCCCGTTCCGTCCTTCTTCCAGGCATACGTCAACGGCGAGGTCCCGCTCGCTACCACGGTGAAGCTCGCGGCGGTTCCCGCCGGGGCGCTCGTCGCGCTGGGTTGCGTCGTGATCGTCGGTGCGGTGACGGCGGCCGTCACCGTGAGCGTCGCCGCGTTGCTCGTCGCCGAGCCCGCGCTGTTCGTCACGACCACGGTGTAACTGCCCGCGTCGCCCGGGGCGACGAAGGCGATCAGGTGGGTCCCGGACGGTGTTGGCCCTGTGATCGCCGTCCCGTCTTTCCTCCATACATAGGTCAACGGGGCGGTCCCGCTCGCTGCTACGGTAAACCTCACGGCGGTTCCCGCCGTCACGCTCGTCGCGCTCGGTTGCGTCGTGATCGTCGGCGCGGTGACGGCCGCGGTCACCGTAAGCGCCGCCGCGTTGCTCGTCGCCGAGCCCGCGCTGTTCGTCACGACCACGGTGTAACTGCCCGCGTCGCCCGTGGCGACGGAAGCGATCGTGTAGGTCGCGGAGGTCGCCCCTGTAATGGTCGTTCCGTCCTTCTTCCATACATACGTGAACGGCGAGGTCCCGCTCGCTACTACGGTGAAGCTCGTGGCGGTTCCCGCCGTGACGCTCGTCGCGCTCGGTTGCGTCATGATCGTCGGCGCTTCACCCAACGTCGTAAATGTTCCCACCGTTGTGTAGCTCGTACCCGAGCTACTGGTCGCGTAGGCCGCATAGCTGTACGCCGCGCCAGGAGTCAGGCCCGTCGTACTTACCGTGAATACTCCCGTCGTACCCGTACCGGCTACGTTGGTCACGCCGGCACCTGAGAGCCGTGGATTCGTGTTGGCCGAAGTCAGCGCGATAACTACACCACGCGCCGTCACCGTCGCACCACCATCAGAAGTCACATTTCCGCCCAAAGTCGCCGTGGTACTGGCGATGCTCGCACTCGTCGGCAACGTCACCGTGGGCGCACCCGCCATCGCCATGGTCAGACCAAAAAAATGGTTCGTCCAACCCGTGGTGCCGCTTTGATAAAAACCTAGCGCGGTCACTCCCACAAAACTGTTGGCCGCCACGGAGGGCGCATTGCCCATAAAGAACACCCGCGTGAGGCCCGTGCAGGCGCCAAATGCGTAGGCTTGCAGGGTCGTGACACTGCTCGGCAGCGTCACGCTCGTTAGGCTGGTGCAATTGTAAAAGGCACTGTCGGAAATGTAGGTGAGACTGCTCGGGATCGACACGCTCGTCAGCCCCGTGCAGGAGTGAAACGCGGCTTGTCCGAGCATGGTGATCGTGCTCGGGATCGTGATACTCGTCAGACCTCGGCAACCATAAAACAGGGTGTCAGAGATCGAGTTCATCCCACTCGGGAGCGTCACGCTGGTCAGTGCTCTACAACCATTAAACGACCAGATACCAATACTGGTAATACTATTAGGCAGTGAAATGCTGGCTAGCCGTTCACAACTACTAAAGGTAAAGGAACCGATGCTCGTCACCCCGGTGGGGATCACCACGCTGGTCAGATTGGAGCAGCCGTTAAACGCACTGTCCCCGATACTTATAACCCCACTGGGGAGCGTCACACTTGTCAGCGTTGTATTAAACGAAAACGCATTACTCCCGATTGCCGTCACCGCAACACCGCCCAAGGTACCCGGGACCGTCACCGCCCCACCCGCGCCGGAGTAAGCTGTGATCGTCGCCGCACTCCCGCTCACCGTGTAAGTGTAATCCCCCGAGGTCTGCGCCCACGCATTTGCCACCCATAAAAACACCCCGCTTAACGTTGCAAGGCACCGCAGCGCTCTACCGACACCACCCCGGCTCGACCGCAATAAAGCCAACCCGCCGAGCCACAATTTCCACCCAGCCAAGAGCGTGGTATTAACCAGTAGGGACGATGAAGGACGCAACGGTAGTGATAAAATAGGCTGTATCATAAAAGATGTTCATTAGCCAAACTCACCTCGCCGACTCGAGCTGTCTAGGGTATCAAGGCAGCGTCACCGATTAACGAGGTGGATACGCACGACTCCGTAATCGCGGGATCTCGAAAATTTGCAGGTGTAACTAGGTCATCCATCCGAATTGTAAATACCTATTTACAGAGCCCCGCCAAATTGAGCCACCGCGTGCGTAAGGGACTGGAAGGAGGCCCCTGATCCGAAACGAGCGGAGGCGGGTAAAGTGACGGGATGGAAACATTACGAACGAAGGGGATCGAGGACGCAGCGAAACGAGATCGGCGCGGACGAGGAATCCTGCCGGCGGTCAGTTTGAGCCGAGCCGAAGGGTCACGTATTGACTCTTGAGATACGGCGTACTCTCCAAGGCGTATGCAAGTCCTGGCCGCACGGTGGGGCCAGCAGGGAGGCCATGCAGGGTGGGGCAGTTCGTAATGCTTTCATGTTACGACCTCGGTAAAAAAGGGGTTTAACGCTTAATGTTCTGCCCAATTCTTTCGTAGGCGTCCGAGCTGGGACCTATATCGAAGGCTCGTAGATCAATGCAAAAAGGGTTTAACGTGTCGCCCACTTCTTTTTAAACTACTCCCGGATCCGATCCCCCTGAAAATCCAGTCCGCTATCAGTTACGCACTCGCGTTCAAGTTATTGTACCGAACTCACCGTTTTTGGGACCACGCGAGCGGCTGCCCACCTCCCTCCTGATCGCGCTTCTACTTCAGTTGCACTCCAATATTCCTCTCAGCACAACCTCGCTCAAGGTCCAGTTTCCTTCCGGCTTAACCGTAACCCCTCCATGCACCCACGTCTCTCCCTATCCCTGTTTATCACCACGCGCTGCCGGCTCGTGCTGGCACAGCTCACCTTCGCGCTGCTGCTCGTCTGCATCGGTGCGGGCCGCGCCGCCGATTCCGTCGCAACGGGCACGATCGAGGGTCGCGTGTCCAGCACCCGGAGCGGGGATTTCCTAGAAAAGGCGCGTATCACGGTCGATGGTACCTCGCTGGAAACTTTCACTGACTCTGATGGTTATTATCGCGTCACGAACGTTCCGATCGGCACGATACGGCTGAAGGCGTTCTTCACCGGGTTGCGGCCGCAGACGGTCGACTTGGTCGTTGCCGCTGGCGGTGTGGCGCAGCGCAACATCGAACTGGCCGGCGTCTCCGCCCGGCCGGAGTCGGTGCGCGGTGGCGAACCGATCCAGCTGGAACAATTTGTCGTCGGCGCCTCGCGCGAGATGGACGGCGCGGCCATTGCGATCAACGAACAGCGCTTTGCAGCCAACATCCGGAACGTGGTCTCGACCGAGGAATTTGGCCACGTCGCCGAGGGCAACGTCGGTGAGTTCCTGAAATTTCTCCCAGGCGTTACGGTCGAATATGGCGGCGGGTATGCCCGCGGGATTTCCATCAACGGCGTGCCGTCGGCCAACGTGCCGATCACGATCGACGGCTTCAACCTCGCGAGCACGGGGGGCGACAACAACACGGGGCGCTCGGTGCAGGTCGATATGGCCTCGATCAACAATATCGCGCGCATGGAGGTGCTGCACTCGCCGACGCCGGAATCGCAGGGCGCGGCCCTCGCCGGGTCCGTGAACATGGTGCCGCGAAGTTCGTTCGAGCGCGCGCGGCCGCAATTCAACACGACGGTCTCGCTCGTGATGCGGGACAACGCCCGTGATTTTTCCCAGACGGCCGGCCCGCGCGAGCACCCGACGCGCAAGGTTCACCCGAGCTTCGACTTCACCTACATCATGCCGGTGAACCAGCGCTTCGGTTTCACACTCTCGGGTGGTTCTGCACAGCAATATACTGCGGAAGATTTTTCCCAGAACACCTGGCGCGGAGGCAGTGCGGCGACCAACGGCGTCGCCTTTCCCCACACGACGCCCGACAAGCCGTATCTCTCGAGCTACGTCGTCCGCGATGCGCCGAAGGACACCACGCGCCGCTCGTTCGGGGCGACGATCGACTACCGGCTGTCGCGCAACGACCGTATTTCGTTTTCGTTCCAGTTTTTTTCGTTCAACGCCGACACGACCAACCGCTCGCTGACGTTCAACGTGAACCGCGTGCTCCCGGGTGATTTCTCCCTGACGTCGACCCGTGGCGCGGTGGCGGCGGGCGATCTGTTGCTGGCGCAGGGCGGGCGCGACCGGATCAACCGGACCTATATGCCGACTCTGGTCTGGCGGCACGACGGCCCCGTCTGGAAAATGGAGACGGGCGCCGGGTACTCGCGCGGCAGCAATCACGTCCGCGATATCGACAAAGGATTCTTCAACAACACCCAGGCCCGGCGCACCGGCGTGACCGTGGCCTTTGACGACTTGTTTTATCTCCGCCCCAATCGCATCACCGTGACCAGCGCCGCTGGGACACCCGTCGATCCCTTCAGTCTCGCCAGCTACGCGTTGGTGTCGTCGAACAGCATTCAGAACACCTCCGTGGATTTGCAGCGGAGCGTGTTTGCGAATGCGCGCCGGGACTTTTCCTGGGCGGTGCCGTTCACCCTCAAGGCCGGAGCGGAAGTGCGGCACGGGATGCGCGACCTGCGCGGCGGGACCCGGCTCTACTCGTTCGTCGGCGCTGACGGGCGCGCGAGCACCGATCCTGCGCTCGGTGACGACAGCGCGGCGCCCTACCTCGACCCAAGTTTTTCCGAACGCACGTTACCCTTCGGTTTCCCGAAGGCGCAATGGAGCAGCAACGAGAAGCTCTGGGCGACCGCCCAGGCTCGGCCCAGCCTGTTCACGACGGATCCCAACGCCTGGTATCGTTCGGAGACCGGGCTCTCCAAGCATGCCGAGGAGGTGATCTCGGCGACCTATCTGCGCGGCGATGTGCAGTTCATTGACCGCCGGCTGAAACTTGTCGGAGGCGTGCGGGCCGAGCAGACCAACATTTCCGCCGAGGGTTCGCTCACGGACCCGACGCGGAACTTCCAGCGCGACGCCTCCGGTCGGACCGTGCTCGGGGCGAATGGGCGCCCGCTCACGATTCTGCCGACTACGGATACCCTCGGCGTGTCCAAACTCACGTTCATTGATCGCGGGCTGCATGCGGAAAAGGAATACCTGCGGCTCTTCCCGAGTTTCAATGCGAGTTTCAACTTGAGGGAAAACCTGCTCGCGCGCGCGGCGTATTATGAGTCTGTCGGCCGGCCCGACTTTGAGCAATACGCCGGCGGCCTCACCCTGCCCGACACCGAGAGCCCGCCCAGCGGGGCGAACCGGATCATCGTGAACAACGTCGGCATCAAGGCCTGGCAGGCGCAAACGCTGAAGGTGCGGCTGGAGTATTATTTCGAGGGCGTCGGCCAGTTTTCGGCCGGCGCTTTCCGCCGCAGTTTCGAGAACTTCTTTGGCAGCACCGTCTTCAACGCTACGCCTGAATTCTTGGCGCTCTACGGACTCACGGCCTCCGTTTATGCGCCGTATGATGTGGCGACCCAATACAACCTCGCGAACAAAGTCCGGATGGAGGGATATGAAGTCGACTACAAGCAGGCGCTGACCTTTTTGCCCTCGTGGGCGCGGGGAATACAGGTGTTTGCGAACGCCAGTTCACAGCGGACAGTGAACGACTCCGGCGGGGATTTCGCGGGGTTCGTGCCTTTCTCTTCGAGCTGGGGCGTGAGCCTGACCCGCCAGAAATTTAACGTGCGGATGAACTGGAATTACCGCGCCCGGCAACGGGGCACTGCGATTGCCGCAGGCAACAGTATCGAGCCAGGCACTTACAACTGGGCGCTGAAGCGGCTGTACGTCGATCTCTCGGGCGAATATTCGTTGCGCCGGAACATTGCGATTTTCGGGAACCTGCGCAATTTAGGCGTCGCCAAGGATGACAACGAAGTTTTCGGACCGAGCACACCGGCGGCGGCGCAATTCCGGCAGCGCACCGACATCGGCGCGCTCTGGACGTTCGGCGTCAAGGGGAGCTTCTGAAGTCCCGTAGCACGGGGTTGCGTACTGCCTCTTAAAATACAGCGCAATCTCCGGGGCGTATGCAGGTCATGGCGCAAGGTGGGGCCAGCAGGGGAGGCCAAGCAGAGCTCGTCAAAAAGAGTCCGGTCTTAATGTGTCGCCCACGTCTTTCGCAGGAGCGCTCTCGGCATGGCGCAGCGTCAAACATTGAAACCCCAAGGTTGATTCCCCTCGGTGCGGGCACAAATCCCAACGGATCAGCAACGGATCAAGATCGGTTCCTTTTTTGCTGCTGAAAAATCAGCGGCCTGATCCCGTTCGGTATTCCACCTCGACCCCAACCCCCAAAGCCGCGTTTTCTGCTCTCTTTTTCAACTGCATCGTTACGGCTAAGGGAAAACGCGCAAAATCAGTTCACGTATGAAATAATCAGGTTAAGGCGTCGCCACGCGATCGGAGAGCGTGATGCGGCCAAAGCGCAAGGGCGTGTGGAACGTCGGCCGAGGCGTGCCGCCGAGCACCCACTGGCTGTATTGCGGGTTGGTCTTGCCGCCGCTGCGATTGAGATTGGCGCGCATTCCGGTACCGGGACGCGGGGGCATGGATTTCATTTGGGCCGCGAAATTACGCCACGGGATCGCGACCTCGACTTGCCACGAACGATCCGTGTCGGAGTCGTCGTTGAGCGTGCCGGTGTACGTGCCGGCGATCTTCACGCCCTCGGCATCCCACTTCGCGGCGCGCGGCTGGTCGGGCCCGTTCGGGCGAAAATTGTCGAGGATGCCGCCGAGGACGTTGAACTCGATGTTGAAGTAAACGAGCGGCCGGTCGGCGTCGGGTGCGAGCATGATTTCGACGCAATCATCCTCCGGTATCTTGCCGTCGCGTTCGGTGTGGCGGGCAGCGATGTGGGCGTCGTCGCAGACGAACGCAAGATAGAGATAATCGTCGTCCCAGAGTAGTTGTGCGCGCGTCTGTTCTTTCGTGCCGCCCGTCCACCAGGGGAAAACGAAATCGCCGAAGCGCGGTGCTGCCCGCCACGCGGGCTCGTCGAATTGGCCGTCGATGGTGAGCGGCGTCGCGGCGCGCATGACCGTGTATTCGGGAATGCGATCCGGCGCGGTGGCGGCGGGAGCGGAGGGCTGGCTGCGCAGTGGGCAGAAGATGGCGGCAACGAGCAGAAGCGCGTTGGGCGCGGGGATGGGGCAGTGGCGACGGAAGGATTTCATCGTTCGGAAGCAGGTGAAATTGACGTCGCGGTTACGGCGAGGGCTGGAACGTCGCCCGCAGATAAGCGAGCACGTCGCGAATCGCCTGTGGCGGCAGCACATCGCCCCACGGCGGCATCGGGGTGACGGCGGGGGGCATCGGGGTTTTTCCGTGGGTGATGACGGCGAGGAGTTCGTCGTCCGACTTGGAGAGCGGGCCGCCAGCCTGCGTGTAATCGGGTGTGCCGGCCTGCTTCGAGCCTTTGCCGTCGGCCTGGTGGCAGACGAGGCAATTGAGGCGGAAGACCTCGGCGCCGCGCGCGATGTCGCCGGGCTGAAGTTGTGCCTGCTTCATCGCCGCGATTTTGGAGGGGCCCGGCATCGTGGCACCGGCCAAGGTGCGGTTGAGCGTATAAAATGCCGTCGAGTTGAGCAGCGGCTTTGCGGCGCGACTGGCAATCGTCTTCGCGACGTTGAGTTCATAGACGAAGCCGGGCTGCACCTCGAGCAGGTCGATTTCGACGGAACGGCCGTCGGGAGCGAGACTGGCATGCGTCACGGGGACGTCGGCCTCGTTGGTGCGGAGCGAGCCGTCGAGCGGGTGATAGTTGTATTGAAAACGACGGATATGGAAGTTTCGGGTGTCGCCCGCGGCCTCGTTCATCGACTCGGTGAACGTCAGCACGAAACCGCGGGCGCTGAGCCGCAGCGTTAGGATATCGACCGGGGTTTCACCGGTCCAGGCGACACGCTGGATGCCTTCGTTGCCCTCGCTGGACATCCAGCCGCGCACGGTCTGGCCGAGGTAGAGCGCGCCGTCGGGCCCGAAGGCATTGTGCATGCCGCCAAGGCGCAGTCCCTTGCCGCGGAGGAACGGAAACACCGCCCCCTGGTAGGCCCCGGAGACCTGCTCGAGATCGATGCGGACGATCAGGCTCGAGACGTCGCCCATAAACACCTGGCCGCGAAACGGGCCGAACTTGCCGCCCGTCACATCCCACACGGGCTGGCCCGGCGAAGTGCCGAGCGTTCCTCGAGGCAGATAGACGCTCGGCGCGCGCCGCAGTTGGGCAAGCTGTTCGACGGTTAGTTTTTTATCCTTCAGTTCCGGATGCCACTTGAGTCCGTCCGGGTGCCCGTAAAATGCATCTTTCTCGACGTGCGTGAGCGTCGCGGTGGGAATCCACGCACCCGGGCAATCGCTGACAAACAGCTCGTCCTGCGGGCTCACGCCGACGCCGAGTGGCTGGCGGAAACCCGAGGCAAACGGAAGCAGTCTGCCGGCCGGCGTAACCTGAAACGCCCAGCCCTGAAACTGCGCGACCGAGCGATGGCCGTCGGGCACCGGACCACGACCCCTCCACGGCATAAACTGATCAGTTTTCAACGGGCCGCGCACCCAGTTGAGATCGGCGGAGGCGCGGAACGAACACATGCCGGAGGTGGCGTAGAGATTGCCGGCGGAGTCGCGCGCGAGCCCGTAGGAAAATTCATGGTAACTGCCGGTGATACCCCATTGGTCGGATATCGTCTCGAACAAATCCGCGATGCCGTCGCCATCCGTGTCACGCAAACGCGTGAATTCAGGGCGCTGGATTACGGTCACGTCGGACTCGCTGCTGGCCACGAGCCCAAAGCCTTCGTAGAGGCCGCGGGCGAAACAGTGCCAGCGCTCGCTCGGAAACTCGCGCATCCACACTTCGCCCCGCCGCGTTGTGACGACCAGCGTGCCCTGGGGCGTGAACGCGACGCCCGATACCTCGCCGACCATCTGCTGTGGTAGTTTCAGCGTCTCCACCCGGTATGGCGAGCGGTGCAGCGGGAGGAGATCGACGTCGCGCTCGACGGCTGCCCCGGCGGCGAGTTCGACCTGGAACTTCACGTCCTCGAAATCCGGCGCAGTCACCCACAAATCGTAGGTGCCGGGCGGCACGTTGAACTGAAAGCGCCCGGTGGGCTTCAGTTTCTGGATCAGGTTTGAGTTCTCATAACGCGCGAGCGTGGGGCCCTCGAGTCGCGCCTGCACGGCTGAGATCGGGGCCGCGGAACCGGAGTGACGCACGTGGCCGGAGATGCGGCCGGTGGGGTCGCTGGCGGCAAAGGCTGCACCCGCGTGGACGAAGACGAAGGCGAAAAGGAGCGTTCGTCGCATCATCATGGCAGCGCGGAGACGGGCCTGCGGCGAATCTCGATCGTGAACGCGCCCGCCGCGGACGAGGCCAAGGTGGCGCGGTCGCCATCGCGCACCAGCCCGGTCAGCGTCAAGTCCGAGTCGCGTTGCGGTTCAAGGTGCAGCCAGAGCGGCCCGCCGCCGGCGCCGACGCGGAAGCGTCGCTCGAGTCCGCGGCCGTCGGCGCTGGCGCTGAGCGTTTCAAACACCTCGCGGTCGTCGACTTGGTAGTGCAACTCCGGTCCCGCCGGAGTGAGTCGGTAGCCGCGGAACTGAAACACTGGTTCGCGGCCGGGCGCGCCGACGCGCCACGGTTGCCACATGCTTTCGCGGTAGAAAACTTCGCCAAAAATGCGCGCCGGCTCGCCCTGCTTGGTGAGCCAGCGGGGGCGCAAATCGACGAAATCACCGTCCCAGATGAAATTGATTCCGCCGCGCACGGGATCGAAGCAGACACCGGGGCCACCCGGAAATGTGATCGCAAACGAGCCGGGGTAGCTTTCGGGCATGAAGGTGCGTTGCACGATCGGCTGGGCCTGCGGGATCGGACGACTGCTGGTCCAGAGCACGGCTTGGGCGACGATTTGGAGATAAGCAGCGTCACTAAAAAGCGCCGCGCCAGCGGGCACGATATGGCAGACCCGGCCAGTCGATCGGCGGCGCACCCAGGCGAGCGGAGCGGTCTCCTCGCCGACCGTGCCCTCCATGATCAGCTGCGCATCCGCGGCGATTTTCTGCCACACGGGCATGGGCTGTTGCGTCTCGAAGCGCTCGACGCCCGCGTAGATGGGATGAGGATACAGATTGATCACGGACATCGGCGCGCCGGCGGCGAAGCGACCGCCGGGCTCGGCCCCGAGATATTCGCCGAGGAAATTGGGTACGGCGTCCCACGCGTCGCGCGCGGCGGCGAGCACGACAACGCCCCGGCCAGCGGCGAGAAATTCCCGCAGCACTGCGGCGTCCTCGGTGCCGAGCGCGCCCGGCCCGCGGTGAAACACCGCCGTGTGCGCGGAGCGGAGCGGAGCGAGCGACAGCGTTCCGTCGGGATGCTTCGGTGCCAGGGTGACGGTGGAGTTTCGGCCGAGCGTTTCGGCGAGTGCCCGGTGCAACTCCTCGGCTTTTGCCTCAGCGGAGACGAGGCAAACGAGCAGCGACTCTCCAGCCCGGGATGAGGCCGATTGCGCCGGGGCCAGTACGGCCGAGCCAATCACGCCCAAACTGAAGGCCCAGTGCCAAGCACCACGAAAGCGAGAGCGGACAGTGGGGGGGCGTGGCGTCATAGCTCGCAGCTGGAGCGTCCCAGAGGGATGAGCGTGCTGCCAAGCCGAAACTGAACCGGGTGATCGTGCACAACGTCGCGCAATTCGCTGCGGAGCCGAGCCGCGAACGTTTCGCGAGGCCATTCCTATTCCCAGCTCGAGAATTCCACTCCGCGCCCGCCAAAAGACGACGCACGAAAAAATGCGCACCAGCGGCGATCTACCTCGTTTTCAAACTCGCCAAGATTCTGTCGAGTTCGGCGTCGGACCACGCGTTCTGGCGCTCGCTCGTCGCGGCTCGGACGGCCGCGACCGTCGGCGGCTCCACTATCACAGCTTGGTTGCCAAACTCGCGGCGCACATAGGTCAGAATCGCCGCAATCTGGTCGTCGTCCAACTGCCGCCACGGCGGCATCACCAAACCACGGCCGGGATTCTCCTTTCCGTGGAGCACAATGCGCACCAGCGCGTCGTCCCCCTGCTGCAGCCAGCGCGAACCGATCAGCGGAGGCGCCAGCATCGCGAGCCCCTCACCCGACTCCTGGTGGCACGGCGCACAGGTGAGGTTGAAGCTCGTCCTGCCTGTCTCGAACTGCTGCTGCGCCGCCCGCTGCGCTGGGTCGTCGGAATGTTTCTGCCGGTAACTCGTCAACAGCGAACTCAGCCGCGAATCCGCATGGCCGCGGATCAACGCAACGTTCGCGGAACTCAGGACGCCGGGGCTGAACGTGCCCGCGTTCATCCGCTGCAGCATCGCCGCGGCCCAGGCCGGCTTTTCACTCAGCATCTTCTGTGCAGTATTTTGCAGGCGCGGGGAGAGCGTCGGGTAAACCTCGATGATTGCCTCGACCGCGCGCGCATCGGCAAAGGCGCCGAGGGTGGCGAGCCGTTTCGCGCGCTTCGTCTCGTTCTTCTCCGTGCGGACCGCTTGGGCTAGGAGGGGCAGCGCCTCGGTCGCGCCCATCGCGGCGGCGAGGTCCAGGTAGTTTTGCTGTTCCGTCTCGCTGAGTTTGCCTGATCGCAGGGCGTGCAAGGCCTCGGTGAGGGGCTCCGCCTGCCCGAGCCGCGCGGCGAAGCTCACCAGCGCCGGCGAGTGCGGCTGGTTTTGCCAAAGGCGTGCGATCACATCGGCGAGTGGCCGCGGCACGGCATCGACGCGCGGACCGGTCAGACCCTCCGCCATGCCGCTCAGCAATCGCTGCGCCTGCGCTTCGCCGGGGGCCGCCTCCAACAGTCTGCCGCACATTTCCAGATTGCGCCGCAGATATTCCGGCGCGCGCTCGATCAGCCACTCGGAATAGACGCCTTCCTTCAGCGTGAAATGTTTTCGTGGCCCCTGATCCGCCGTGAAGCGGCGGCCGATGCGCTCGGCGGTGTGCGTGGAAAAAACCTTCGACTGCCACACCGCCGGCTCGCGGACGAGGGCGAGCAGCTCGTCGCGGCCGGTCTCCGCCTGCGCCTCGACGGCCCACCAAATCAACAACGGCAAGTGGATGTCCGCCGCATCTTCGTCGTGGCCGATCAATTCGCGGATGATCGGAAACGCCTGGCCGGGCGGCAGCCGCTTCGCACTGCTCGCGAGCTGGCTCCGCACCTCGACAGCGGGCTCGCTCCGCGCGAGCGCGGTCAACGCCACCCGCGTCACGCCCCCGACACTCTTGCGATCGCCGAGGAGGCGCACGGCCCAGCGGCGGACGTGCTCGTTCGCGTGGCCGAGCGCGGCGCGGAGCTGGACCTCGTCGAGTTCGCCGCGGAGATTCAGCACCCAAAACGCCTCCAGCGAGGTCGCGTCGTTTTTCGCGAGCATCGCGCGCAGCGTCGCCGCAATCGGTTCGGAGCGCGTGGCGAGCAGACGGCGCGCCTGATCGCGGTGCTCGCGATTCGCGTGGGAGAGCAATGCGACGAGCTCGTTGGTTGCCAGCGCGGGCAGATTCATGGGGCGCGGACGCGCAAAATTCTTCGGCGCGATGCGGAAAATGCGCCCGTTGGTCTTGTCCCACGTGTCGGTGGGGTTGAGGTGGCTCAGGCGCACGTCGGACCAATCGGCGACGTAGATCGCGCCGTCGGGGCCAAGCTCGATGTCGACGGGCCGAAACGTTTTGTCGTCGGTCGTGACGAGCGCCGTCTCGTCCACCGTGCGAAAGCTTGACGTGTCGCGCAGCAGGCGGCTCGGCTGGATGCGGTTGGTCATCGCCATGCCGACGACAATCTCGCCCTCGAGCGCGGGCATCGCGCCGCCCTCGTAAATCATGAAGGCCTGCGGGAAGCGCTGGCCGTAGCCCTCGTGCTTCATGTGCTCGAAAAATCCGAAGATGAACGGATTCATCGGTGGGCCGTGCTTGGTCCAGCCCTTCACGTAGGTCGCGCCTTGGGCGTAGTGCAGGCCGCGCGTGGCGCCGCCGTTGGTCCCGGAAAACGCTCGGCCAAACTTGTCGAACTCAAGGCTGAACGTGTTGCCGCCACCCTCGGCGAAGACTTCGAAGCTTTTTGTGCCGGGATGATAGCGCCAGATATTTTGTCCGCGCATGCGCTGACCCTGAATCTCATAGGTCGTCGTACTGCCGTTGGCCCCGTAGATCCAGCCGTCGGGGCCCCAGTGCAGGCTGCTCGCGAGCGAGTGCGTGTCCTCCAGTCCGAAGCCCGCGAGATGCACCTCGGGATCTCCGTCAGGAATGTCATCATCGTTTTTGTCGGGATAAAAAAGCAGGTAGGGCGGGTTGAGGACCCACGCGCCGCCGTCGCCGGGCAGCACGCTTGTCGCTAGGTTAAGGCCGGAAAGAAACGTTTTGTGGTTCGCGAAGGTTCCGTCGCCGGCCGTGTCCTCCAAGATCGTGATGAGGTCCGCGCCGCGCACACCGCGCGGCGGTGGCGGTGGCACGCGGTTAAATTCCGCGCGGATGTATTGATCGTAGCTCGTGACGGTGAGGCCGGCGGGAAACGGATACTGGAGATACTGCACGACCCACATCCGGCCACGCGCGTCGAACTTGAGGTCGATCGGCTGACGAATGAGCGGCTCGTTGGCGACGAGCTCGACCGCATAGCCCTCCGCGGCGACAAACCGTTTTATGCTTTCCTCGGGTGCGAGCACCTTGGCCTGCCCGGTAAAATCCTGCCCCCCAGGTTTAAAGCTCTTCACGAACTCCTGCATCTCAGGCGAGAAACGTTGAGGTTTGGCGGCGGGCTGGGCGGCGCCGATAGTCGCGCCGACGAGAAGCAGGCCGAACGAGGGGAAGGTAATGAGTCGGTTCATCATGCGAGAATTGCTTTCACCACGCTGCCTTCAACATCCGTGAGTCGGTAATTGCGGCCCTGAAACTTGAACGTAAGCCGCGTGTGATCGAGGCCGAGGAGGTGCAGCAGCGTGGCGTTGAAGTCATGCACATGTACGGGGTCGCGCGCGACATTGTAGCTAAAATCATCCGTCTCCCCGTAAATCACGCCCGGTTTCACGCCGCCGCCGGCAAGCCACATCGTGAAGCAGCGACCGTGGTGGTCGCGGCCGTAATTGGCCGCCTCGAGTTTACCCTGACTGTAGGCCGTCCGGCCAAACTCGCCGCCCCAGATCACCAGCGTCTCGTCGAGCAGGCCCCGCTGTTTCAGATCGCGGATTAACGCGGCGCAGGGCTGGTCAATGTCCTCCGATTGCAGCCGCAGATCGCTCGGCAAATTGTAATGCTGATCCCAACCGCGGTGGTAGAGCTGGATGAAACGCACATCGCGCTCGGCGAGCCGGCGCGCGAGGAGGCAGTTCGCCGCGAAGGTCCCCGGCACGCGCGCCTGCGGGCCGTAGGCTGTGAACGTGTTTTCGCTTTCGTCGCTCAGGTCGGCGAGCCCCGGCACCGCCGTCTGCATCCGAAACGCCATCTCATATTGCGCGATCCGCGTCTCGATTTCGGGATCGAGGTGGCGGGCCTGGTGCGCGCGGTTGAGTTCACCGATGACATCGAGTTGATCACGCCGCGCCGCGGCGTCGAGTCCCGGCGGGTTCGACAGATAAAGCACCGGATCGCCGCTGCTGCGGAAGCTCACGCCCTGATGGTTCGACGGCAAGAAACCCGGTCCCCACAGACGAGCATACAGCGGGTCCGCGGGCCGCGCTGCACTGCCGCGCGAAATCAGGACGACGAACGACGGCAGGTTCTGGTTTTCGCTGCCGAGCCCGTAGCTCGTCCAAGCGCCGAAGCTGGGCCGCCCCGGCTGCTGGTGCCCCGTCTGCAGAAACGTCACCGCCGGATCGTGGTTGATTGCTTCGGTGTGCAGCGAGCGGATGAAGCAGAGTTCGTCCACCACACCGGCGGTGTGCGGCAGTAGCTCGCTGACCCACGCGCCGCTGCGGCCGTGCTGCGCAAAATTAAAAATCGAAGACGTGACCGGAAAGTTCTTTTGCCCGCTCGTCATGCCCGTGACCCGCTGCGTGCCGCGCACCGAGTCCGGCAAGTCCGCGCCGTGCAGTGCGCGCAGACCCGGCTTATGGTCGAACAGGTCAAGCTGCGAAGGCCCGCCGTGCATGAAGAGGTAAATCACGCGCTTCGCCTTCGGGGCAAAATGAGGTAGCCCCACTGCGCCGCGCGCCGCACCGGGCCCCGCGCCGAATACAGAAGGCGCCAGCAACGAGGTCAGCGCCGCTCCGCCGATGCCCGTCGCGGAGCGACCGAAAAATTGCCGCCGGGTCAGCAACGCATCGGCCGGTGGCGGGTGATTGAGATCGTGAGGGTGCATCGGCGTTTTTGTTCGTCGTCCCGCCTTCAGGCGGAACGTTTTCTGAAGCCGTCTAAAGAAGGGACGACGAAGGAGGAATTATCGTCGGGTGACAACTTCATCGAGGTTGAGCACGGTCTGCGCGACGACGGTCCACGCCGCGAGC
>CANIJN010000127.1 GCA_947467625.1 Opitutia bacterium
CGCTCGCGCTGCAAACCTCCGACCGCACCGCGGGCTGGCGCTCCTCGGCCGACCCAGCCGACGCCGACATCCTCCTCGTCTGGAGCGGCGCGACGTGGTTCAGCTTTTTCTTCAACAGCACCGCTGGCCACTGGCAACGGGTCGGCGATGCGACGCCCAACCGCGATTCCTTCGTGATCGCATCCGGCACCCCCGTCTTCGTGCAGCGCCGCACCGCCGGCACCTCGACCGCGGACCAGACGATTAGCTTCCCGACTCCGGGTAGTTGACCTGCTCGCGGCCTCTGGGCTTTTTCACCGCATGTGGAAATGTGTCCTCGCCGCCTTCGTCTGCGCGGCGTCCGGTGGTGCGCAAACCGTTTTGCTAGAAACGTTCAACGCCGGCGCGACCACTGGAGCGGTTCGCACCGGCACGAGCTGGGTAGGTAATACCACGCAGAATGCGACCACGCTGACGGTCGGCGGGAATGCGCGCGACGACAACGGTTGGGGCGCCACGGGACTTTCCCTCAACGCCACGGGGATGAACTTTCTCACCGTCACCGCGCAGCGCGACGCCGGTAACTCCGCCGCGACGTTCGCCATCCAGTTCGAAGACCGCGATCTCAACACGCAGATTTTCTCCGTCAGTATGTCCGCATTCGCGATCGGCTCGCTCACGTCCGTGCATATCCCGATTACCGCTTGGACCGGCGGTTTTTCTCTGACGCAAATTTCCGGTTGGAGCATCGGTGGTGGCGGGGTGGGGACGACCCCGTTGCGCATGACGTTTGACCACCTCGCACTCAATGCGACCGCGACTACCGGCACCGTCGCACCCGGGGCGACCGGGGATTTTGGCGCGAAAACGAAAGCCACCGGCGAGAGTATCACCTTTTCCGTTACAGCCACCGGCACCGCCCCGCTGACCTACCAGTGGTTCAAGAATTCCACGACGGCCCTCGCGGCCAATCCCACTGCGACCACCGCCGCGCTCACGCTTTCCGCCCTCGTCCCCACCGACGCCGGTACGTACACGTGCACCGTCACCAATGCCGCGGGCAGCATCGTCAGCCTCGGTTTTATCCTCTCCGTCACGGCCCAGCCCGCGACGATCACGCTCGGTGCCCTCGCCGCGACCTACACCGGTACGGCAAAAGCTGTTACCGCGACCACGTCACCAGCAGGCCTCGCCGTGGCGATTACGTACGCCGGCAATTCTGACGCGCCCAGCAAAGCCGGCACTTACCCGGTGGTCGCGACCATTAACGACCCCGTCTATGCCGGCACCGCGACTGGCACGCTGGTGATCGCAAAAGGATCGCAACTTATCGCGCTCGGCGCGCTGCCCGCCGACCTCGTGATCGGCACGCCGGTCACGCTCAACGCCACCGCGACCTCGGGAGGTGCCGTCACGTTTGCTGTGCTGTCGGGTAGCGCCACGCTCAGCGGACTCGCCTTCACGCCGACCGGCCCAGCGCTCATCACCCTCCGCGCCTCCCAAGCCGGCTCAGCGGACTACCTGCCGGCGACGGCTGATTTTTCCTTCACCACGACGAAACGTAACCAAAGCATCGATTTCCCAGCGGTCGCCGATCAGCCGCCCACGGTCGCTTCGCTCCCTCTCGTGGCCACGGCTAGCTCCGGGGCCCCGGTCTCGTTTGCCGTCGTCAGCGGCCCTGCCACCCTTACCGGCACCACCCTCCTCATCACCGGCCCCGGGGTCGTGAGCGTGCGCGGATCGCAGTCTGGAAGCGACGCCTTCAACGCCGCCCCCGATGTCACGCGCACGTTTTCCGTCACCGGGACTGTCGGCGTGGTCGCGCCTCCCACCATCGCCCAATCTCCGCCGAGCCGCGCAATTGTTTCCGGTGGCTCGCTCACGCTCTCCGTTACCGCTGTCGGCTCCGGCCCGTTCACCTACCAGTGGTTCAAGGAAAACCTTCCGCTGGCGGGGGCTACGGGCGACGTTTTCACACTCGCGCGCGTCACTGCGACCGACGTCGGCAATTACCACGTCGTCGTCAGTAACTCCGCCGGCAGCGCCCGCTCCGCCACGGCCGCCGTCACCTTCGGCTCCATCGAGGTGTCGGCCGCACCGGTGATCATCCGCCAGCCCGGCCCGCAGGTGGCGATCGTCGGCGGCAGTGCCGCGTTCACCGTGACCGCGCGTGGCACCCCGTCGCCGTCCTACCAGTGGCGGAAAAATGGCGTCGTCATTCCCAGTGCGAGCAACGCCACGCTCACCCTCTTGCCGGTGCTCCCCGCCGACGTCGGTGCCTTCGAGGTCGTCGTGACCAATGCGTCCGGGAGTGTCACCAGTTCCCTCGCGTCGTTGACGCTCGTCGCCGCGCCGACCGGTCCCGTCATCACCCGCCAACCAGCCGACGCTACCGCGATCGTCGGGCGCACGGCTACACTGGTTGTGGCCGCCAGTGCCACGCCCGCCCCGACGTATCAGTGGCTCAAGGACGGCGCGCCGTTGCCGGGTGCTACCGCCGATACGCTCACGCTGGCCTCCCTCCAGCCCGCGCAGGCCGGCCAATACTCCGTCGTCCTCACCAACGCGGCGGGCCGCGTCACCTCCCGGGCGGCGCTGCTTCGCGTGCCGCCGCGCAGCTACGCCGGCACCTATTTCGGGACGCTCGGCCCGACGGGCTCGTTTGCCTTGCATATCCGCGACGATCATACGGGGGTGTTTCTCGGTTTCACCCCGCTGCCCCGCGCTGTCGTCATCGGCCTGGCGCTCACCCTAGACGACAGTGGTAATTTTGAAATCCGCACCACGGACAGCTTCAATTTTACCGCCGGTCCGATCTTCAGCGGTACGATCACCGCCGCCGGTTCCCTCACCGGCACGGCCGGCGGGCCTGAGCCCCGCGCGCTCCGGGCGAGCCGCTCCGCCGCCGCCGGTCCGACGCTCAACCAAGCCGGTTACTACGATGCCGCCGTCGTCAACGCCTCCGGTCGCGTCTACGCCATCGCCGATGCCACGGGTCAGTTCCTCGCGGTCACCGAAACCGCGGGCGCTTTGGACGCCGGCCTCGGCACCATCGACGCCTCCGGAATCGTGCGGGTCACGACGCTCACGCAGAGCGCCCTCACCGGGTCGGTCGCCCCCGACACTGCGCGACTGATGCTCACCCTTGCCGGTGGGAGCGGTGCGACGAATTTTATCGGTAGCAGCGAAACGGCGCCTACCGCTCCCGATCAGCGCCTCGTCAATAATTCCACGCGCGCCCGCGCCGGCAGTGGCGATCAAGTCGCGATCGCCGGCTTCGTGATCACCGGCGAAGAGTCGAAGCCCGTGCTCATCCGCGCGGTCGGTCCCTCGCTCGCCGGCTTCGGCGTCCCCGGTGCCGTTGCTGCGCCCGTGCTCGAACTGTTTCAGAGTGGCCAGCCGACGGCCCTCGCGCGCAACACCGGTTGGTCCATCGGTGGTTCCGCCGCGGTCCTCGCCGCCGCCGCCGCCCGCGTGGGTGCCTTTCCGCTCGACACCGGCACGGCCGACGCCGCGCTCCTCACCACCCTCGCCCCCGGGGCCTACTCGGCGGTCATTAGTTCGGCCGACGCCCGCGCCGGCGTCGGGCTCGTGGAAGTCTACGACGTGTCCGGTGCCGTGCTCGGCCAACGGATCAGCAATCTCTCCGTGCGTGCCTTCGCCGGTGCCGATGCCGACACGCTGATCGTCGGCGTCGTCGTACAAGGCACCGTGCCGAAACGCCTGCTCATCCGCGCCGTGGGCCCCGGCCTCACGCCGTTTGGTGTCACCGGTGTAGTGGAAAAACCACGACTCGCGGTGTTTTCCGGGGCGGTCGAAGTTGCGCGCAACCTTGGCTGGTCCACCTCGCCGGATGCTGCGGGCATCACCCAGGCTGCGCTCGCCGCCGGCGCGTTTCCGCTCGCCAACGGCAGCGCCGATTCCGCGTTGTTGATCAATCTCGCCCCGGGTGCCTACACCGCGCAGGTCTCCGGCGTCGCCGGCACTACCGGCGTCGCCCTCGTCGAAGTCTACGAGGTGCGTTGACGCCTCCCAGGCTTCGTTGCGTCCAGCCATCCCGAAACCCTATCCACGCGTGCTCGCAGCGCGGGTGCAGACGTCTTTCAGCGGCAGTTAACGATCGACGCTGCCGGGCGGTTGGTTAAATTTCTCGCCGCTATGGTTCGCTTCCGCGCCTTCTTTCTTTGCTTCCCCTGCTGCGCCGTCCTCGCTTCGGCTCAGTCGATCAACGTGGAGAATTTTAACAATCCCGGTGCCACGGGGGCTGTGATTCTGGGTTCGTCGTGGGTGAATAACGTCACTCGTGGTCCTGATGCCATCACCGTTGCTGGCACCGCGCTCGACGTTAACGGCTGGGGTGCCAGCGGGCAGTCGCTGAACGCCACCGGGATGGCCTTTGTCACGATCTTCGCCCAGCAGGACGTCGGCAATGTCGCACCCTCGCTCGTGCTGCAATTCGAGGACGCTCAGCTCCGCACCCACACGCTCTCTGTGAGCACCGCCCTCTTTGCGCTCGGTACCCTCACCGCCGTGCAACTGCCCCTGGGTCCCTTGCCCGCCGGCTTCAACCTCGCGCAGATCACCGGTTGGACCATCGGCGGCGGCACCAACGGCATCGTGGCCTTCCGCATGACGCTCGACCACCTGACGCTCAGCGCCACCGCCGCGCCGGTGGCCCGCTTGCCTCACTCGGCGGATACGAACCGCGATTTCCGCCTCAGCATCGCTGAGCTCAGTCGCTTAATCCAACTCTACGCTACGCGCCAAGACACCACCCGCACCGGTGCCTATGCCGTGGCCACGACGGCCACGGAAGATGGCTTCACCCAAGATTTGGCACGCGCGTCGGGTGCCGTCGTGACGCTCGCGCGCTATCACTCTGCGGATACGAACAATGATGGGACCATCAGCCTCGTTGAGCTCACCCGCGGGATCGAACTTTACAACTACCGCGTCGGCACGGAGCGCACGGGGCAATATCACATCGAAGCCGATACGGAAGACGGCTTCGCACTGGGACCGTAAGGCGCAGCGCGGGACGCAGGGGTGGATGATTGTTATCCTAAAAAGTAGCGGACTAGGTTTGCTGTTGAGAAACCGCCGACTGGTTTGCACGCTCGCCCCGAGCTTAGGTCGGGGGCTGGTAGCTTAACGGTTAAAGCAGAGGACTCATAATCCTTTGACTGTGGGTTCGAATCCCACCCGGCCCACCATTTTGATTCAGCCGAAATACTTTTGCCCGTTGTCGACTCTTCCAAACCTCCTCTCCAGCCGCTCGCCTTTCGCCGGACGGATCGCTGTCCTGGGTGGCGGTATTACCGGGCTGACCGCCGCGTGGCGCTTGCAGCGGGCCGGGTTCGCACCGGTTGTATTCGAACGTTCGACACAGCTAGGCGGAGCCATTGGGGCGATCACTCGTGAGGGCTGGCGGCACGAGCTCGGGCCGAATTCCCTCCTCGAAGGCTCGGTGGAAGTCGCCGCGTTGATTGATGATGTGGGGTTGGGCGGGCGGCGGATCTACGCGGCACCGGCGGCGAAACAGCGCTATATTGTGCGCGCCGGGCGACTGGTCGCGATTCCCGGTTCACCGTGGGCGTTCATCGGGACGTCGCTCTTTTCTTGGCGAGCCAAGCTCGCCGTGCTCGGCGAACCCTGGCGGCGACCCTCGCCGGCCGACGCCGAGGAAAGCGTCGCAGAGTTCGTCGTGCGGCGGCTAGGCCGCGAGTTCCTCGACTACGCGATTAATCCATTGGTCGGAGGCGTCTACGCGGGCGATCCGACGTTGTTGTCGGTGCGGCAGGCGTTCCCGAAATTGCACGCGCTGGAGCAGGCGCACGGTTCACTGATCCGCGGGGCGTGGGCGCAGCGCAACGTTCGTGGCCGGCCGAAAGGGCGGATTTTTTCATTTCCCGATGGTTTAGAGGAATTGCCGTTCGCGCTCGCGCGTCCGCTCGGAGCGGCGGTGAGACTGGGGCATCGCGTGCTCGGAGTGGCGCGGGGCGAGGACGGCTGGCGGGTCGAATTTGAGCGTGGCGGCGTGCGTGGCGGGGAGATGTTTGCTGCGGTGGTGGCCGCGCTGCCGGCGGGAGTGATCGCGGCACTGCCGGTGGAAAATATCCCCGGAGCGGGGCGGCTCGCGGCGTTGAGTGCGATCGAGCATCCGTCGGTCGTGTCGGTGTTTACTGGTTACACGCGCGTGCAGGTGCGTCACCGGTTGGATGGATTCGGCGTGCTCGTGCCGCAAGTGGAACGGCGGCAGATTCTCGGCACGTTATTTTCGAGCACACTGTTTCCCGGACGTGCACCGGAAGGTCATGTCGCCCTCACGACGTTTGTGGGTGGCACGCGCGATCCGCAACTGGCTGGGCTCGACGACCCCGCGTTGCTACGGATGGTGCAGGGGGAATTGGCGAGTTTGCTGGGCGCGAGGGGCGCCCCAGTCTTTACGAACGTGCAACGCTGGCCGCGGGCGATCCCCCAATACACGTTGGGCTATCAGCGTTTCAAGGACGTCATCACGGCTGTGGAGGCGTCGGCGCCTGGGCTCTTCATCGGTGGAAATTGTCGAGACGGGATCTCGCTCGGGAACTGTATGGAGGCAGGTGGCCGGTTGGCGGATGCGGCGGCGCAGTATGTGACGAAAGAGGTGGTGTCGGGGTAGCCCGGTCGGCGCCGGGGCCTACAAAAGCCCTCCCTACGCCTTCCAGCTATGGAGCACGCGGATGTAGTTTGCGCGCTCGAAGGCTTCGGGATCGGGGCAGCGGGCTAGGTCCAGCATTCCGCGAAATTGATCGATTTCAGAAAAATTGTGCTCGCGCATCCAATTTTCCAATCCTTGGCGCAGCGTGCCGAGGACCGACGGTCCATGTCTGATGAGGACCGAGACGACTTCCACCGCGTGTGCGCCGGTGAGCAACGCCTTAATGGTGTCGGCGGAGGTTTGCACTCCGCCGGTTGCCGCGAGTGAACAGCTGAGCAGCGGGGAAAGAATCGCCAGCCACCGCAGCCGTAGCAGGAGCTCCGTGGAGTCCGATAACCGGAGCTGCGTCTGGGCCGCGATGTCGTCGATGTTGATGTCCGGTTGATAAAACCGGTCGAACACGCTGATACCGGCCGCGCCCTCCAGTTCAAGGGCTACGGCGAGTTGGGCGACCGAGGCGTGAAACGGCGAGAGCTTCACCGAGACCGGGATCCGCACGGTCGACGTCAGGTTGCCGACCGTCCGCAGCATTTCAGTCTCAATGTGATCGGCGGCGATGGCTGGATCGGTGACGACGCGATAAAAATTCAGCTCGATCGCGTCGGCGCCTGCGCCCTCGAGCTGGAGGGCGAATTCCGGCCAGTAGCCTCCGGGATCCCGGCCGTTCAACGAGGCGATGACGGGGATGGTGACCGTGGATTTGAGGTGTCCGAGCTGTCGTAGATACCTTGCCGGGAAAACTTGATAGGGGGCAAATGCAGTGAGCTCGTCGGCGCCCTCCGTGGTGCTCGCGCGGGCCAACGCGTGGCTTCCGGCGGGATCGAGGTGTTCCTCGAACAACGAGCGCATGATGAGGGCCGCAGCGCCAGCATCCTGAAGTTGGCGCGCTACAGAGACGTCGTCACAAAATGGAGACGCGCCGACGACGAAGGGATTGCGCAGAGAAAGGCCGAGGTAAGGTGTGGCGAGGTTCATGGGGGTGGGGTGGCGGGGTGGTTACTACGGGCCGTTGCGGTCGACGACGACTTCAGGGCCCGTTCTCAAATGGTGAGCGAGTGCCGGCGTGATCCGGTGGTTACGTTCGGATCGAAGCGCATGGCGACTACCCGGAGGAGGGGCACGCCAGATGGGGAGACCTCCACCGCAGAAGGCGAAGTCACGACGATACCATCGGCTGCGAGGTCGGCGAGCGAGGCGAGCTCACGAGCGTAACGATCGGCAAAATCGAAGCGGAGTGTTTGCGACAGCGCCGCAAAATCCAGCCGGCGATCACACATCAATCGCATGATGATCGTGCGGCGACGGAGGTCTTCCTCGCTCAGGCGGAGTCCGCGCTCGATGGGAAGACGGCCGGCGTCCAACGCCGCGCGCCACTCGGGCAGAGTCCTGATATTTTGCCGGTAGGAATCGCCCGTCGAGGAGATTGACGACATGCCGAAGGCGTAGAGCGAAGCGCCGCCGCGCGTGCTGTAGCCCTGGAAATTGCGGTGCAAGGTGCCTGCACGGAGTGCGACCGCGAGCTCGTCGGCGGGCTTCGCGAAGTGATCGAGTCCAATGTCGAGATAGCCGGCGGCGGTAAGTTTTTCGTGCGCGACGGCAAACATTGCCAACTTCTGCTCCGCATCGGGCAAGTCGCCCCGGTCGTCGAAGAGTCTCTGCGCCGGCTTGATCCACGGGACATGGGCGTAGCTGAAAACCGAGAGGCGGTCGGGTTCGAGGCCGAGCACGTCATCGATCGTGTCGGCAAACGAGGACGGCGTCTGCAGGGGCAGGCCGAAAATCAAATCGACGTTGATCGAGCGAAAGCCGTGGTCGCGCAGCCAAGCGACAGCGTGTTCATTGAGGTCGTGCGGTTGCAGGCGGTGGACGGCGAGCTGCACGCGGGGATTGGTGTCTTGGACGCCCAGCGAAGCGCGGTTGGCGCCGATCTCGCGGAGGGCGACGACGTGGTCCAAGGTCAGCCGCCGCGGATCGATTTCGACGCTGAACTCGCAGTCGGAGGCGCGCACGGGAAACTGTTCCGTGATCAACGCACCGAGACGCCGAAGATCGTCGGGCGGAAAAAAAGTCGGCGTGCCGCCGCCGAGATGGATCTGCGTGACCGGCCGGCGCGTGTCCATGCGTGCGGCGGTGAGGCTCATTTCCCGCGCGAGGTCGTCGAGGTAGTCACCCGCGGCGTCGCGACGTTTCGTGATGACCGTCGTGCAGCCGCAAAACCAACAGCGGCTTTCGCAAAACGGCAGGTGAAAATAGAGGGAGAGCGGGCCCGCGCCTGGACGATTGTCTTCCGTGATCGCCGCTGCCACGTCGCCAAGATCTTGCGCGGCGGCGAATTGGGTCGCGGGCGGATAGGAGGTGTAGCGCGGGCCGGGGATCGAGTGTTTCCGGATCAAGTCCAGATTCAGGGCAGGCGTCATTGGGGCGGATGGTTCGAAGGGGGTGATCCTGAATGCGAGCCGGGAACGAACCGAGTTAGCGAGCGCGCTCGGCCTTCGGCAAAGCGGCTCCGAGCTCTACGGCGTGCGGATGGTGTTGCTGGTGTTTCCTCGCACCGGTGGAGGCGACCAGGGCCCGCTCGAGTTTGTCGATAGCCGACATAATCGCAGCCTCGGGCTCGGTGGCTGAGGCGTGGGCCACGTGATCGGGGCCGGCCTGCTCGGTCGTGGCGCGGGCGGCGAAGAACGCGGCACCGCGATGGGGCGTCTCACGTTTGAGGTGGAGACGCACGAGGTTTACCTGGGGGTGCGTGTGACGCAGGAGTTTAGCCGCCTTATCGGCGGCGAAGGCGTTCAGCTCGGGATGAGCGGGAAATCCTTCGGTGGTGAACAGGACCTGCGCTGGGTTATTTGTCATCGGAGTGAGTCTACGCCATCGGCGTCGCGGCGGCTGCGCAGATCTTGGCGTAAGCGGGCCTAATCTTGGCGCGCTCCTGGCCGGCGGATCCCGGGCGTGAACACGCTGTGCGCTCCGGCGCTCGGGGGAGCGAAGGTTTCACCTTCCTCTCGTCACGGTGTCATCCGGAGTCCTGCGGCGATCAGCCCCGCGATTCCCTGCGCTTCGGCAAGTACCGCCTAGCTTCGCGGGAAATGCAGGTTATGCTGTCCGTATGAACATCGCTGTCTTTAGCGCGAAGCCCTATGATCGCCGGTTCTTCGATGCGGCTCATGCGCCGCATCAGCAGGGCCTCGTCTATTTCGAGCCGCGGTTGACGGTGGCTACGGCGAGTCTCGCCCGCGGGTTTCCGGCAGTGTGCGCGTTTGTGAACGATGAGCTCGACGCCGCGGTGCTGACGGCGTTGCACGCGGGCGGCACGCGGCTGATCGCGCTCCGTTCCGCGGGCTACAATCACGTTGATCTCGCCGCGGCGCGGCGCCTCGGCCTCGCGGTCGTCCATGTGCCGAAGTATTCGCCGCACGCGGTGGCGGAGCACACTGTGGCGCTGCTGCTCGCGTTGAACCGGCACATCCATCGCGCTTACAATCGTGTGCGCGAAGGGAATTTCTCCATCGAGGGTCTGCTCGGTTTTGATTTGTACGGGAAAACCGTGGGGCTCGTGGGCCTCGGCAAGATCGGCCATTGCGTGGCGCGCATTCTCCACGGTTTCGGGTGTCGGGTGCTGGCCGTAGACCCTGTGCCGTTGTCCGCGGAGCTGCAGGGCATCGTCACCGTCTGCTCCCTCGACGAAATGCTCACGCAGGCCGATGTCGTTTCGCTGCATTGCCCGCTGACGCCCACGACGCGGCATCTCATCAACGCCACCACCGTTGCCCGGATGAAGCGCGGCGTGATGCTCCTCAACACCAGCCGCGGCGCACTCGTGGATACGGCGGCGGTCATCGCGGCGTTGCTCGCGGGGCAGATCGGTTACCTCGGGATCGACGTGTACGAAGACGAAGCGGAACTGTTCTATGAGGACCGTTCGAGCCGCCTGATCACGGACGAGGTCTTCTCCCGGCTGCTCACGCTGCCCAATGTGCTCGTGACGGGGCATCAGGCGTTTTTCACCCGTGAGGCGCTGACGACGATAGCGGAGACGACGTTACACGCGGTGGCTGATTTCGAGGCTGGGCGGCCGATGCCGTTTGCCTTGGTTGCGGCACCGGGGCCAGCCGATGCTCAGGAATGAAGCTAACGTCCACGACCATGAACCCGACCCCAACCGTGCCGATCAAGTTGCGCCTGCGTGAGCTCACGCAGCTCTTTAATTCGATGGATCCTTCGCCGTTTCACGACCGCGATTTGGACTCGGACGCGGAGGAATTTATTCTTAGCTGGGCGCGCGAATTGTCGCCCGCGCATGAGATTGAGCTCGTGTTGCACTTAACCACACCGCCGCCGCTGGAGCGCGCCAAGGCGGTCGAGGGAGCGGTCCAGCACTACTTCGCGCAGCGGGCGGAGCTGAAAGACCGGGAGTATCGCCTGCGTTGGCGTCGCGGACGCATCAGCCTGTTTGTCGGGCTCCTATTCTTGGCGGGCTGTTTGCTGATCGGTGAGCTCCTCGTGGAGCTCGGCCAAGGCGCTCTGGCTGCGGTGCTCAAGGAAAGTCTGACGATTGGCGGTTGGGTCGCGATGTGGCGACCTTTGGATTTCCTGCTCTATGATTGGTGGCCGCTGCGGGCGGAATTGCGCTTGGTGCAACGCCTCGCGCGGATGCGCGTGCGGCTGGAGCTGCCGGCGGTGTGAGCGGCGGACGCACGGATCTTCATGCCCTTCTTGATGAGCTCGGAGGGCAGGGGCCAACTCAGGCTGTTTTGTGGGTCGGCGCGATTGGAGTGTCGGCTGCTTGTTGCTGCTGATCACTCCACGGCTCGCGCGCCGCCCGCCCGCCGTCGTGGATCGGTTTCGCTAGGCGGTAATCGATATCCCAAGGGAAAAAGATCCACGGGCTCTGCTTTAAATCATTCACTCCCGTATCGACGAAATCGTCGATGAGCAGAAAGCCTTCGCCATCGCCGCTCACGCTGCCTTTCAGGATTTACCGCCCGCCTTGTGGTTGCGTCGCCGGGGCTCGCGCCGCGGCGTTCATTTCGCCGAAAAGCGAAACTCTGTAGTTGAGCGGAAGGTCTCGCCGGGGCGCAGGATGGTCGTGGGGAAATCCGCATGGTTGACCGAGTCGGGATAGTGCTGCGTCTCGAAACAGTAGAAACCGAACGTGTCGTTAGCCGGCTGGGCGCCGAGCGGGCTGGTGTAGAGCTGCACGCCCGGCTCGGTCGTCCACGTTTCCATGATACGACCCGAGCGGGGCTCAACGGCGCGGGCGGCGAAGATCAGCGAGCGATCCCCGGCGGCGCGGTTGATCACGAAATTATGGTCGTAGCGGCGGTTGGCTCCGAGTTGCGCGGCTCGTGCGCCGAGTGGGCGTTGCGGGGTGAAATCCAGGTGCGACTCGTCGACACGTTTGATCTCACCGGTGGGGATGAGGGTCGCGTCGACGACGGTGTAGGTGTCCGCGTTCAGGGTGAGCTCGTGGTCCCGCACATCTCCGCCACCGGCGAGGTTGAAGTAGGCGTGGTTCGTGAGATTGACGGGCGTGGGCTTGTCCGTCGTCGCCGAGTATTCGAGGCGCAGCGCGTCTTGGTCGGTGAGCGTGTAGCGAACGCTGGTCGTGAGCGTGCCGGGAAAGCCCTCTTCCCCGTCCGCGCTCACGTAGGTCAGCGTCACGGCGGCGATGCCGGGAGCCGTCGCGGGCGTGGCGGTCCACACGACGCGGCTGAAGTTTTTCGTACCGCCGTGGATGTGGTTCGGTTTGCTGTTCGGCGTCACCTGCACCTCGCGTCCGTCGAGGGTGAAGCGGGCGTTCGCGATGCGGTTGGCCACGCGACCGAAGACCGCGCCGGCTTGGGGAAAGCCTCGGGCGAAACCTTGCTCGCTGGGGGTGATTTCGCGGACGACACTGCCGAGTTTTCCATCGCGGTCCCGCACGCGCAAATCCGCGAGGATGGCGCCGTAGGACATGATTTTGGCGACGGCGCCGTGGCGGTTGGTGAGCGTGAAGAGCTCAACGTCGGTGCCTTCCGGTGTGCGACCTACGACCGAGCGGGCCACTGCGGCGACGGGTGTGGTGGGCGCGGTCTCATCGGTGGGCACGAGGCGCGCGAGCCGGTCCGGGGCATTGAGCGCGAGGTAGAGCAGGCCGTCGGGACCGGTGACGACTTCACGCACGCGGCCCAGCTCTCTGAAGAGCACCTCCTGATGCGCGACGCGGTCGCCGTCGGTCTCGAGACGGCGGAGTTGTTGGCCGCCGAGCCCGGCGATGAACAGGCTGTTTTTCCAACGGGGAAAACGGTTGCCCGTGTAAAACTCGATGCCCGCAGGAGCGATCGAAGGCGTCCAGAAGGCGAGGGGCGAATCCATGTCGGGGCGCGAGGCTTCGTACTTCCGCCGAGCATCGGTGCCGCTCGAAACAATGGGCCAGCCGTAGTTGTGGCCGGCGTCGATCACGTTGATCTCGTCGCCGCCCGTCGGACCGTGCTCGGTGGACCAGAAGCGTCCGGTGCCCGGATGAAATTGTAACCCCTGCGGATGACGGTGACCGTAACTCCAGACCGAGCCGAGGGCGCCTGCGCGGTTGACGAAGGGATTGTCGGGCGGGATGCGGCCGTCGTCGAAGATGCGGTGGATCTTGCCGAGCGGGCTCGCGAGGTCTTGCGCGTCGTCTGGTCGACCGCGATCACCGATCGAGAAAAACAAATGACCGGTCCGGTCGAAGAGAAAGCGGCAGCCATAGTGGGAGGTGTCGAACGGCGTGTAGTGTTTTTGATCCGCCCGGAAAAGCGTTTCTTGATCACCCCAACTGTGGTCTTTGATCCGTCCGCGGATGACGACGGTCATCGACGTGTTCGGCGCAGTTCCGGTTTCGACGTAGGCGAGGTAAACCCAGCCGTTTTTCGCGTAGTCGGGATGCGCGGCGACATCGAGGAGACCGCCATCTTGTTTCACGTAAATCGTGGGCAAGCCGGAGATCGGTGTCGGGTCGAGCTGGCCGTTCGCGACGATACGGAGGCGGCCGACGCGCTCGGTCACGAGCATAGTGCCGTCGGGCAGAAACGCGAGGCCCCACGGCGTATCGAGCCCGGACACCAAAGTCTCGAAGCGAAACGCGTGGCGCTCGCTTGAGATTGCGAGCTGGGCCGGTGGAGTGGGAATCGGGATGCGACCGGCCAAAAATTCATTGCGCTGCCGTTGCAGGTAGGCGACAAGGCCGTTGATTTCTTCCTCGGAAAGGACGCCGCGAAACGCCGGCATACCGGTCTCCGGCCAACCGTCGTTGATACTGCGCCGAACGTCGGCCTCTCGCCCGCCATGGTTCCAAAAATAGTCGAGGAGGTTGGGTGCCGGGATGCCGGTGAGGTTAGTGCCGTGACAATTCACGCAGACCTCGGCGACGATTTTTTCGGGAGCGCGGGGCGGCGGGGCGGCTGCGGCGGCTGCGGCGGCGAAGGCCGCGGCGACGAGCAGCGACGAGCTGGCGACGAGGGCGCAGAGGGAGCGGCGGAGAAGGGCGGAGATCGGAAAAGGCATGGAGTGGGTGGGGGCTAAAAAGGAGAATGAATTAGCGGGTTTTGGCGAAGTGATACGAGCGATAGGACAGCTCACCAGACTCTAACGCGGCATAAATGCGCGAGCCCTTGATGCCGGCGAAGTCCCGGCCCAGGCCCTGCATCCAAGTCGGCAAGTGGCGCACGATAAGTGCGGTTGAGCGGGCGGAATTACGAGTCATCCCGCGCAGGACTTCCGCGTTGATGACCCGCGAACTGCGCAGGGTGAGCGGCGCGGCCGCGAGGTCGCGGTCCCACTCGGCGAGTCCTTGGCTAAAGCGGAAATCGGCATAAAGGAATTCCCCTCCGGGCCGCAGCACGCGCGCCACCTCGGTGAGAAATTTCGGGAAATGCGGATAACAGTGGGAGGCTTCGACGTTGATCACCGCGTCGAACGTAGCGTCGCGAAACGGCAGGCGCTCCGCGTCGCCCGCCACAAACGCCAGCCCGTCGACATGATGACGCTGCTGGCAAAACGCGATACCGGACGGATTCAGGTCCAGCCCGGTATAACGCGCTGGCCGCAAGGTGCGCGCGAGCCACGAGGCACCGCCACCGTGGCCACAGCTCACCTCGAGGACCGTTTTCCCCCGGAGCTCCGTCTGCGTCGCGACGTAGTAATAAAGTTGGATACAGGCACGATTCGGTTCGTCGGCCGGATCAAGCACGAGGGCGCGCGGCGGATCTTCCTCAAAAGCGTAATTCAAAAACAAGACCTCCTCCGACCGGAGTCGGCGCGTCAGGAAGGGATACCAAAATTTCCAGATCGCGCGGCGGACGAGGCCGGAGGCGAGCAGATGGTCGATCAGAGGCATCCCCGAATGTGACTGCCCGCCCCCGACCGTGTCCGCAGCAAAATCTGACTGACGTTCGGTTTGCCCAAAGCCAGATGCACCCGCATGCCGACCCCCGCAGCGCCGCCTACATCGCGAAGGCCGCCGCCGTTCGCCCAGCCGATCCTCTGCGTCGGGTGCGCCCTCGCGGTCGGTGCGCGCAGGGAAAGCGCCGCCGCCGTTGCCCGCCGACCTCACCGCCGCGTTGAATAAAAACCATGCCGCCACCGCGACGTTTGAAAAAGTTCCTCCGGGCCACCGGCGTGAGCACAGCGCGTGGATCCCTTCGCTGGCGTGGCTGGTGCGAGCAAGACGCTGAATGGGAAACACGCCGACTGCCGACTGCCGCGCCGCTCGACTTCCGGACGCAAAAAAGCCCGGTGGAAACCGGGCTCGCTGGTGCGCACACGGCGCGGGGAATGCTCTCTGCGAAGGGTTTATTTCTTCAGCGTGTAGGCGGCCGAATACTCGATATTTTCCCAAGCGAGGCGCAACATGCCGCCGGTGCCTTCCTTCTTCACGCTCATCGTGAATTGCTCCACCGACGCTGGCAGGGCCGTTTTGTTCAGGGCGATCCGAGCAACTTCAGTGGCTGCTGGATAAGGATCGAAGCCCCACTGGCCAACGGCCTTGTTCACCACAAGCTTCGCCGAACCGTCAGCTTCGGGCTGGAGGTAGAGACTATAGGCACCGGCGGCGATCGTCGTGCCGCCGAGGTCGATGTCTTTCTGCGTGATGAGGAGGGTCGCCTCGTCGGAGCCCAGACGCCAAATCTTGCCGAAGGGCACGAGACCTCCCCAGACCTTGCGGACCGCGCCGCCGTTCTTAGGGTCTTTCAGATTGGGGCTGCCGAAAACCAGCATGACGCGGTTGTCGTCGATCTTGGCGCTCGTGGTGACGTGGGGGCTCCAACTGCCGGTGGAGGTTGCTGACCCTTTCTTGGCGGCGGCTTTGGGCGCCGGAGC
>CANIJN010000128.1 GCA_947467625.1 Opitutia bacterium
CGAAGGCATGAGCCACGGTTGTGTGCTCTCGAAACTGAAAACCGGTTTCCACCGTCGCGGGATTGCGTGGAGCTTCAACGCTGACCACCAGCCCATCGGCGGAAAATTTGACTCGCGTGAAGACGCGCTCGTCACCGGGTGTGTGCTCGCGAGCTACATCACGTTCGATCTCTCGCCCGAACTCGCGCAGACGACTGTCGCCGATGATGCCGGCGGGTGGGTCGCAGCCCATGTCCCGGCCGCGCTCGTCGCGACGGTGAAGGCACGGGTGGCGAAAGCGGGCCTCACCTTGAACGAAGCTGATTTCGCCAAGCTCCTCGCCTACGTCTGGCCGTCGCTGCAAAAGATGAAGGTCCGCGACGAGAAATACGCCGCCGCGCGCGCCAAGCTTTTCACGACGGCTGTCGGCCGGGCCTACTTACGTGAACTCTCGATCGACGAACTGCCCGGCCTCACCACCGCCGAGACCACGGCCATTATGCTCGCGCTCTGTGAGGCTTTGGGGATGAAGATCCACTTCGTCGCGCCCGCGTTCGGCTTCCAGAAAAACATGCCCTATCCCGACAACGCCGCGCTGCGCTCGCTGATCGAGAAGCAGTGGGCGGTGTGTCAGAATTTCGGTGCGAGCATTGGTTTCCACTCGGGCTCCGGAAAATCGGCCGAGAATTATCAAGTCATGGGCCAAGTCACGGGCAGCCGGCTCGAAATCAAGACGAGCGGCCGCTACACCTACGAGATGGGCCGAGCGCTGTTTGCCTCGAAGAATGCGGCTGATCAGGCGCTGTGGCGCGATTGGTACACGTTCACCCTCGAGCTCGCGCTGCTCGGTGCTTTCAGCGCCGACGCCACGGAACAGAAGATGGCGCGGGTGTTTATCACCGATGCGCTCGCAAAGTCCGGCCAGGCGACCGACGTGTTCGCCGACCCGGCCGCCACGCGCGGTGCGCTCGCCGCGCTGGTGGCCAGCCCCGAACACATGTTTTGGTTCGAATATAATTTCCTCCACGTGCTCGCCGCCGGCGGTCGCGCGGAGAAGGCTGCGCTGGGCGATCATACGCCGGCGGGTTATCAGCAGCGCGCCCGCTTCTATGCGATCAGCGACGAGGGCCGGCTCAATTTTTCAAAAAACATCGCGAGCTACATCGTGTTTCTCGCCGAAAACACCGGCCTCGCCCCTGCCGCGACTTGCGCCGCTGCGCGCAAGCTCCTCGCCGGCTACACGTCGCTCGACGCGATGCTGAACGATATTTCCAAGTAATGCGCGGCGCGGGCCCTCCGCCCGTGATTGACACGATTCACGGGCGAGACGTCCGTGGCACCTTCTCTTCCCATGACCAAGACTTCTCTCATTCACGACGATTTTCTTCTCACCTGTAAGCAGGCCCGTGAGCTCTACCACCGCTACGCGAAGAGCGAACCGATCTACGATTATCACTGTCACCTGCCGCCCGACCTTATCGCGAGCAACCATCAGTTTGCTGATCTCGCGGAACTCTGGCTCGGCGGCGACCACTACAAGTGGCGCGCGCTCCGCACCAACGGCGTGAACGAACGCTTCGTCACCGGGGACGCCACGCCACGCGAGAAATTTCAGGCCTGGGCCGAGACGGTGCCGCACACGCTGCGCAATCCGCTCTACCACTGGTCGCACCTTGAGTTGAAACGCTATTTTGGTTTCGACGGTCTGCTCGACGGCAAGACTGCAGAGAACGTCTGGAAGCAGGCCAATGCCAAGCTCGCCAAGACCCGCGTGCACGACCTCATTAGCGAGTCGAAAGTCGCCGTCATCTGCACCACCGACTGCCCGGCCGATCCACTCGACTACCATGCGAAGATCCGCGCGAATCCCGGCAAGTTGAAGGCGCGGGTCTATCCCGCGTTTCGCCCCGACAAGGCCCTCGCCGTCGGCCATCCGCAGGGGTTCAACGCGTGGCTCGAGAAACTCGCCGTGGCAGCGGGCGGTGCCTTCGCCGCTGGTGGTATTAAGACTTTCGACGACCTCATGGGTGCGTTGAAGCAGCGGCATGATGATTTTCACGCCGCCGGCTGCCGCATCTCCGACCATGGTCTCGAGCACGCGCTCTCCGAACCGTGCACGCACGCGCAGGCGAAGAGGGTGTTCGACGCGGCGCGGGCCGGGCGCGTTGCGACCGCTGAGGAAACCGTCCGCTATGGCTCGTATTTGATGTTTGAATTCGGTCGTTGGGACGCTGCGCGCGGTTGGACGAAGCAGCTCCACCTCGGCGCGCTGCGGAACAACAACGCCCGCCTGCTCGGCAAGCTCGGGCCCGACACCGGCTTCGATTCCATCGGCGATTTCCCGCAGGCCGTCGCGCTGTCGCGTTACCTCAACACGCTCGACTCCACCGACCAGCTCCCGCGGACAATCCTCTATAACAACAATCCGAACGACAATTATGTCCTCGGGGCGATGATCGGAAATTTCCAGGACGGCTCGATTGCGGGTAAAGTCCAGTTCGGGAGCGGCTGGTGGTTCCTCGACCAGAAGGAAGGCATGGAGTGGCAGATCAACGCGCTCTCCAATCTCGGGCTGCTCTCGCGTTTCGTCGGTATGATCACGGACTCGCGCAGCTTTGTGAGCTACCCGCGCCACGAATATTTCCGTCGCACACTCTGCAATCTCCTCGGCGGCGACATGGCGCGCGGAGAAATCCCGAGCGACTACAAACTCGTCGGCGGCATGGTCAAAAACATCTGCTTCGGCAACGCGCGGGACTACTTCGGTTTGCAACTCGCCCCCGAATTTACGAAGGAGGGTGGGTCTTCGGCCCGTCCGGGGAAGATCGCAGACCGCCCGAAGGCGGGCTGATGCCTCGCCCGACCTCAACTCCGCTGCGTTTTGTAAAACCCCACGCCCCTTATGTCCAACGCCCCCGCTGCTCCTGTCCCTGCTGACGCCCCGGCCGGTCGAATCGGCCGCTACCGCTGGGTCATCTGCGCTCTCCTGATGTTTGCGGCGACCATCAATTACATCGACCGCCAAGTCATCGGCATTCTCAAACCAACGCTCACGCAGATTTTCGACTGGAAGGACGAGCGGATCTACTCGTCGATCATCTTCGCCTTCTCGCTCGCGTATGCGCTCGGGTTTATTTTTGCCGGGCGGATCATCGATCGGATCGGCACGCGGCGCGGGTTCGCGCTCGCCGTGGTGGTGTGGAGCCTCGCGGCGATGGCGCACGGCGCCGCCGACTGGATGCCCAGCCTGCATCTCCCGATGCTCAACCTCGATGCGAAGGCGGGCTTTTCCATCGTCACGCTTTCCGGTGCTGCTGCGGGGTTCGCGCTCGCGCGCTTCGCGCTAGGTTTGGGCGAGGCCGGCAGTTTTCCGGCGTCGATCAAGACCGTCGCGGAGTGGTTTCCCCAAAGAGAGCGGGCGCTGGCGACGGGTATTTTTAATTCGGGTACGAACATCGGGGCGCTCGTGACGCCATTGGTGGTGCCATGGATTCTCGGGCACTGGGGCTGGCAGTGGGCGTTCGTGGGCACGGGCGCAGTGGGGTTCGTCTGGTCCTCGTGGTGGCTGGTGGTCTATCGCCCGCCGCAGGAGCATCCGCGCCTCTCGAAGGAGGAGTTCGCCTACATCCGCAGCGATCCCGCCGATCCCGAGGTGCGGATGCGGTGGCTGCCGTTGCTGACTTACCGTCAGACGTGGGCGTTCGCGATCGGCAAGCTGATGACCGATCCGGTGTGGTGGCTCTACCTCTATTGGGTGCCGGATTTTCTGAGCAAGACCTATGGCGTGAAAATCACGGTGAGTGAAATGGGGCCGCCGCTCGTGATCATTTATCTGCTGGCCGACGTCGGCAGCATCGGCGGTGGCTGGATGTCGTCGTATTGGATCAAGCAAGGCTGGACCACGAATCGCGCCCGCAAGACGGCGATGTTCGTGTGCGCACTGTGCGTGGTGCCCGTGATGTTTGCGGCGAATGTGTCCAACCAATGGGTCGCGGTCCTTATCATCGCGCTGGCGGCATCGGCCCACCAAGGCTGGTCGGCGAATCTCTTCACGCTCAGTTCGGATATGTTCCCGCGCAAAGCGGTGGCTTCGGTCGTCGGCATCGGCGGCACGGCGGGCGCGATCGGCGGCATGTTCAACGCGCTGCTCGTCGGCGCGCTGCTGCAGGCAACGGGGAGCTACCTCATCGTCTTCATTATCGCGGGCACGATGTATCTCGCCGCGCTCTTGATCATCCATCTCCTCGTGCCACGACTGGAGCCGGCGCGGCTGAGAGAGTGAGGCGGCGAGTGGCGCTGGTCTGCATGGCGTCCGGCCCCGTGTGTTTTCATCTCTTTTCGATAGCGGGTACGTTCCCTTTCCACTCAGTCTGCGCACTCATGAGATCGACCTTGCTCCGCTCAGCGTGTGTTGCCCTCGCGGTGGTCGCGTGTGCTCACGGCCTCTGCGCCCAGACGCCTCCTCCCGCCCTCGTTTTGCCCGAAACGAGCCCGGCCGCCACCTTCAAGCAGCGAGTCGGCGTCACCGACATTGAGGTCGTCTACTGGCGCCCGGCACTCCGGGGCCGCTCGGCCTTCGGGGCGTTGGCTCCTTTCGGCAGTGTCTGGCGCACGGGTGCCAACAGCGCCACGCTCATCACCTTCAGCACCGACGTCACAATCCAGGGTGCCGCGCTCGCTGCCGGCACGTACGAACTCTTCTCCATCCCCGGCAAAGACGAGTGGACCGTGATCTTTCAGCCGCCCGCTAAGCAATGGGGCTCTTATAAATACGACCCGACGAAGGACGTCCTGCGCGTGAAGACGAAACCCGTTGCGCTGACGACGCCGGTCGAGTCCTTCACCATCGATCTCGGCGATCTCCGCGACGATGCCGCCACGCTCGCGCTCACGTGGGAAAAGACCCGCGTACCGTTGAAACTCCAGATCGACACCGCTGGTCTCCTGGTGCCGAAGATCGAGGCCTTGATGGCTGGCACCGCCGCCAAGAAGCCCTACGTGCCGGCCGCGATGTTTTATCTCGATAACAACCTCGATTTGAAAAAAGCCCTCGCCTGGATGGACGCTGCCATCGCGGAAAATCCCAAGGCTTTCTACTTCGTTTACCGCAAGGCGAAGGTCCTCGCGAAGATGGGCGACAAGGCTGGTGCGCTCGCTGCCGCGCAAGCTTCCCTCGCTGGCGCCGCGCAAGCCTCGGGCGAGCTCAAAGAAGAGTACACGCGCCTCAACCACGACCTCATCGCGAGCCTCAAATAATTTTTCGCTCCCGTCGTGCCGTCGGTCCGCAGCGATGCGATTTCGGCTCCCCGCTCCGCATCTGGCCGGTGAGAGGGATTTCGCACCGCGCTCGCCGCCACGGACTTTCTTCACCAGCCAGTTGCCCGCTCCTTCAGAATTGTATCAGTGTAACCGTCACCCCAAAAAATAACATTATGAAACTGTCCCGCTGCGAACTCGCCCGCCTCGATCTCAAGTCCGGAAAGACGGCCGGCAAGGTTGACCCCTTCACGATGGCGATTGCGAAAACGGGCGCCGGTGCCGGCGTGATCACGTTGGCGTGGGAGGAGACGGAGTATTCCATCGCTTTCACGAACAAGAAATAATCCCGATGTACGACCGCACCGGTGGTTCGGCTGATCCCGTTCGAGAGAACCGGGTGGTTTGCGGAACGGCTCCCCGCAGCGTTCGGTCGTGGGCTCAACGCGCGGCGCTCATCGTGGTCCTGGGACTCGGCACGTCGCGCGCCGTCGCCGGGGAGCCCCCGGCTGGCATCGCGATCCAGCAGGATCTCCGCAGCTTCGGGACCTACGCCACGGTGCTCCACGTCGCCGCCCACCCTGACGATGAAAATCGCGGTCTCCTCGCGTACCTCTCGCGTATCCGCGGCTACCGCACGGGCTATCTGTCGGTCACACGCGGCGACGGGGGACAGAACGAGATCGGCCCCGAGTTTGGCGAAAAGCTCGGCCTCGCCCGCACGCAGGAACTGCTCGCCGGCCGGGCGATTGACGGGGTGCGGCAATTTTTCACGCGCGCCCTCGATTTCGGTTACTCGAAGAGCATCACCGAAGCGCTCTCGGTTTGGGATCGTCAGCACGTGCTCGGCGATGTGGTGCGCGTCATCCGGACCTTCCGCCCCGACGTGATCATCACGCGTTTTTCCCCGCAGGCGCAGGCCGGCAATCACGGGCACCACAACGCGTCCGCGCTGCTCGCGCTCGAGGCCTTCAAGATCTCGGGTGATCCTCTGGCCTTTCCCGAGCAAATCGCCGAAGGTCTCACGCCTTGGCAGCCGACTCGGATTCTGCAAAATGGCGGCGGTGGACTCAGTATCGCAGCCGGTGGCACTGATCCGGTGACTCGCGACAGTGTTCAAGCGATCGCGGCGCAGACTAGCGCCCAACACAAGACCCAGTTCGGTCCGGGCGGCGGCGGCCGCGGTGGTCGCGGCGGCGCGAGTGGTGACGAGCGCACGGAAACATTTTCACTCCTCGCCGGCGCCCCCGCCCAGGCGGATATCATGGACGGCCTCGACCTCACCTGGGCCCGCGTGCCGGGTGGTGCCGAGCTGGGCCGTCTGGCGGCTGCCGCGCTCGCAAGTTTCAAGCCCGGCGACCCGGCCGCGAGCGTGCCTGCGCTCCTCGCGCTGCGCGCGCAGCTCGCGAAACTCCCTGCTGATTCCATCGTCGACGACAAGCGCCAGCAACTCGATCGCATCCTCCAAGCTTGTCTCGGAATCACCGTTGAGACGACCACGCCTTCCGCCGAAGTCGTGCCCGGCCAGAAGCTCACGCTCGCGGCCAGTGTCGTCGTACGTTCCAAATTTCCGGTGCGCTGGACCTCGACCCACGTCAGCTACCCGGGTGGTGGGCTGTCAGTCGATGGATTTGAATCCAGCCGCACGTCGACCGAATTAGTCCTCGACCTTCCGGCTAACGTCCCGGTTTCGCATCCCTATTGGCTCCGCGAGGAGGCCACGGCCGGGATGTTTCGCGTCGCTGATCCGAAACTCATCGGCCAGCCGGAGAACCCGCCGCCCTTCATGGTCGATTGCACGTTCGACGTGGGAGACCAAAAACTGGTCGTGAGCAGCGAGCCGCTGGCACCGACGAAGGCGGGCAAACCCGGCCGCCGTCTCGTCGTGATTTCGCCCATCTCCCTGCGTTTCAGTTCCGGCGTCGCCCTCTTCACGCCGGGCGAGCGAAAAAAAATCGAAGTCGAGGTCACCGCCGCCCGCGCGGGCGAACGCGGCTCACTGCGTCTCGAAGCCCCGGCCGGCTGGACCGTTTCCCCCTCGAGTCAGCCCTTCCAACTCGGGAAGAACGGCGAGCCAACACGCCTCGCGTTTGCCGTCACCGCCCCGGAGAAATCGGCGGCTGGCACCGTGCTCGCCGTCGCCGAAGTCGGTGGCGTCACCTTCAGCCACCAGCGCACCGAGATTCGCTACGACCATATTCCGCTGCAAATCCTGCAAGCTCCGGCGCGGCTCAAAGTCGCGGCCTTCGACTACGCGACCCGTGGTAAGAACGTCGGCTACCTCCCCGGCGCCGGCGACGACACCGTCCAAGCGCTGGAGCAGCTCGGCTACACTGTGAGGACCCTCACCGGCCCCGATCTCACCGCCGAAAAACTGCGCGGCCTCGATGCCGTCGTGATGGGCGTGCGCGCCTTCAATGAGCGCGCTGACCTCGCCGCGAATTTCCCCGGGCTCCTCGCCTACGTCGAAGCCGGGGGTACGGTCATCGCGCAATACAATCGGCCCAACGGGCTCAAGGCCCAGCAACTCGGACCCTATGCACTCTCGATTGCGGAGAGTGCGCGGAGCGCGCCCCAATGGCGTGTTACCGAGGAAAATGCCCCCGTGCTCTTCCTCGCGCCCGACCACCCCGCACTGACGCGCCCGAATCGCCTCGGGCCGGCGGATTTCGTGGGCTGGGTGCAGGAGCGCGGCGCGTATTTCCCGAACAGCTGGGACGAGAAACATTACACTCCGGTGCTCGCCATGAACGACACTGACGAGCGGCCGTTGACGGGTAGCCTCCTCGTTGCGAAACACGGCAAGGGATACTACGTTTATACCGGCCTCGCGTTTTTCCGCCAGCTGCCTGCGGGCGTGCCCGGCGGCTACCGACTCTTCGCCAACCTGCTCGCCCTCAGCCAAGAATGACACCCGCCAAAAAACCGGAACCCGAACCCGCCGACGAGGCGCCTGATGTGCCCGGCTTCCGCACGTGGCGCGGCGTCTATGGGTTCGTGTTCGCCGTCTTCGTCGCCGTCGTCGTCGCGCTGACCGTTTTCACCCGCGCCTTCGCATGAACGCCATCGACTGGCTCGTGCTCCTCGGGACCATCCTCGGCATCGTGGCCTACGGCACGTGGCGTACGCGGCATACCGATAACCTCAGTACCTATCTGAAGGGCAACAGCACGACGAAGTGGGGCACGATCGGCCTCTCCGTGATGGCGACCCAAGCGAGCACGATCACCTATCTCTCCCTGCCCGGCGTGGCCTCAGAAAACGGTATCGCCTTCATCCAAAATTATTTTGGCCTGCCGCTCGCCCTCATCGTCGTGTGTGCCGTTTTTCTCCCGATCTATCGGAAGCTCGGGGTGTACACAGCCTACGAATACCTCGGCCAACGTTTCGACCAAAAGACCCGTCTCCTCGGTGCGGGTCTGTTTGTGCTGCAACGCGGTTTGCAGGCGGGCATCACGATCTACGCGCCCGCCATCATTCTCGCGACCGTCCTCGGCTGGCGGCTCGACGTCACCATCGTCTGCACGGGCCTGCTCGCGATTATTTACACCGTCACCGGGGGCAGTGCGGCGGTGAACCTCACGCAGAAATGGCAAATGGCCGTGATCTTCGGCGGCATGGTCACGGCGTTCGTGGTGCTGCTGACGAAGCTGCCCGCCGACGCGCTCCACATCGCCGGCGCCATGGGCAAGCTCAACGCCGTCGATTTCACGCCCGATCCCAAGCTCCGCTACACGGTGTGGACCGGCATCGTCGGCGGCTTTTTCCTCTCGTTGTCCTACTTCGGCACCGACCAATCCCAAGTGCAGCGCTACATTGGCGGTGCGCGCCTGCGCGAGGGTCGCCTCGGCCTGATGTTCAACGCGGTCCTGAAGATCCCGATGCAGTTCTTCATCGTGATCCTCGGCGCGCTACTCTTCGTGTTTTACCAGCTCCAGCCCGGCACGCCCGTCCTCTTTAACCAAACCGTGTGGCAGCAGCAGATCAACGGTCCGCAAGGCGCCACGTTTCGTGCCATCGAGGAGAAACACGCCGCGCTGCACGCCGACAAAGAGACGAAAATCCGCGCGTGGGTCGCGGCTCACGAGAGCGGCGATGCCCCGGCGGAAGTCGCCGCGCGCGCCGCGCTGACGGCTGCGCAAAAAGCCTCGCTTGCCGTGCGCAACGAAGCGCGCGACACGTTGCAGGCGGCCGACCCCGCCGCCAAGAAGACGAAGGATTCCGACTACGTCTTCATCTCGTTTATTCTGACGCAGCTCCCGCACGGTGTGATCGGACTCCTCCTCGCCGTGATGTTTTCCTCCGCGCTCTCGTCGAAAGCCGGCGAACTCAACGCCCTCGGCACGACCTCGACGATCGACCTTTGGCGCCATTTTCGCCCGCTCGCCGCGCACGACGAGGTGCGCAACGTCCGCGTCGCCAAGTGGCTCACCGCCCTGTGGGGATTTTTCGCCATCGGCTTCGCGCTGTTTGTGAGTTCAGCGGAAAATCTCATCGAAGCCCTGAACATCGTCGCGTCGATTTTCTATCCCGCGCTGCTCGGTGTATTTGTCGTGGCGTTCTTCCTGAAACACGTGAAGGGCTCCGCAGTCTTCTGGGCCGCCATTGCCGCGCAGATCGTCGTGCTGGCGATTTTCTTTTTCGGCAAAGCCTACCCCGCTCGGGAAATCGGTTATCTGTGGCTCAACCCCATCGGCTGTGCGGCGTGTGTGCTGTTCAGTCTTGGCCTGCAGACCGTCATGCCGCGCGAGGTCAAACCCTTGTCCGTGTCCGAACCATGAGCAGCCCCGTCATCTGTTTCGGTCAGCAGCCCTGCGGATTTTTCCCGCGACGGTTTCTGTATGCGAAATTCGTCACGGCACGGAAACTCCAGGCGGAGATCGGCGGTGAGATCGTGTTTTTCTGCCACGACAGCGACCACGATCCGCGGGAAACCCAGACTACGCTGCGCCATCGCAAGACAGATGTGCCGCTCGCGATGAATTTCGCCTTTGAGAATAAGCTGCAGCGGAAATTTTCTCCGCTGCACCTCAAGCGCATTCCCGCCGGTTGGCGTGAGACTACCGCCCGCCAACTCGGTGCCTACGTCGCGCCGCCCTTGGTGGAAGCCTTCAAGACGAATCTCGCCACGACTGCGGGAGACTTCTGTCTCGAGATGTATCGCCGCATGGGATTGCTCGAAGGCATTCGGGTGGTGCGTTCGAGCGACCCTGCGGTGCGCATGGCGGCGTGCGGGATCACGGAGTGTTTCGTCGATGTACCGCATCAGGGCGAAATCGTCCGCGCGCGGCTGTTCGACGGCGCGTTGAAGCTCCATGAAGGCGGCGAGGCCTACACGACGCTTCCGTGGGCGCCGTTTACGAAGGCGCAGGTGAGCCCCACGCGCGATTCGCGTCTGGGCTGGATGCAGTCGGTGATCGCTTGCACCCACTACATTGCCGGAATGGGTGAACAGGCCTACTTGAATAAAGCGGACGCACCGGACATTACGTTCGTCGCCCGCGATCCCATTGATCGCTCCGATGAAGCCTACGCCGAAATCTCCTCCCGCTGACAGCCCCCTCCTGCTCGCCTTTGGCGCGCATCCCGACGACATCGAATTTGGTTGTGGTGGGGTGATCGCCCGCGAGACGCAAGCAGGCCACGCCGCGCACTTGATCGTGTGCTCACGCGGCGAAGCCGGCACGCATGGCACTCCGGCGCAACGCACGGCCGAGGCGAAAAAAGCGGCGGCGCTCCTCGGTGCCACGCTTGAGTTCGTCGAAGTGGGCGGCGATGCGCATATGGAGCATCGGCTCGCTCATGTGCTGGCATTTGCCGCGATTATTCGCCGGGTACGGCCGCGCATGGTGCTGGCGCCGACGGTGGTCGAAAACCAACACCCCGATCACGTCGTCGTCGGCCGCATGGTGCGGGACGCCGCGCGTCTCGCTCGCTACGGCGGCGTAGCCGAATTGATTAAGCTCAAGCCGCACGCGATCGAGCAGTTGATGTTTTACGCGGTGACCGTCGAAGCCGAACCCGCCGATCGTTCGGCGATGTTGATGGATGTATCCGCCCCCGACGTCATCGCGGCCTGGACGGCGTCGATGGACGCCCACGCCTCGCAGGCGAAGACGCGGCGCTACGTCGGCTTGCACCTGGCGCGTGCCAAGATGCATGGCGTGCGGGGTGGTGCCGGCCACGCGATCCAGCTTTTCCCCAACGACCCGCTCGTGTGCAGCTCGCTCGCGTCGCTCGGCCGCGGGGCTCGGCAATTCTGATATGGCCGCCCAACGCCCGCTGAAAGTCGGCATCACTTGCTACCCCTCGGTCGGCGGCAGCGGAATCTTGGCCTCGGCGCTCGGCGTGGAACTTGCGGAACGCGGCCACGAGGTGCACTTCATCAGTTATGGTCGGCCGTTTCGCCTCCCCGCGAAAGCGCCGCGGTTATTTTTCCATCCGGTCGTGATCAACGACTACGGGCTCTTCAAATACCCCGACTACACGCTGCCGCTCTCCGTGAAGATGGCCGAGGTCAGCCGCGACTACGGGCTCGACGTATTGCACGTCCATTACGCGGTGCCGCACGCCACGGCGGCGATCCTCGCGCGCTCGATGCTGCCGGCGGGGAAGAAACCGCGGGTCGTCACGACCCTCCACGGCACCGACACCACGCTGCTCGGTCGCGACGCTGGTTACGGTCCGGCGATCAGCCATGCGCTCGCGCAGTCCGACGCGGTGACGACGGTTTCGGAATTTTTGCGCCGTGAAACCGAGCGACTGCTGAGCGTGAAGCGTCCGATCGACGTCATCCATAATTTCTTCGACCCGAAGAAACCCACGCGTTCGCGCGCCGCCGTGCGTCGCGAACTTGGGCTGGGCAAAGAGACGATGATCTTGCACGCCTCCAATTTGCGTGCTCCCAAACGCATCGATCTTCTGCTGGAAGCCGTCGCGCGCGTGCGTCCGTCTCAGGCATTCAAGCTGGTGATCCTTGCGGGCGGAGATTTCGCGCCCTTCGAAGATGACGTCCGGCGGCTGGGCTTGGGCGACCGGATCGTTTTGCGGCAAAACGTGGCGGAGATTGAGGACTACTTTCAGGCGGCCGACGTCGGCTTGTTCACGTCGGAGTCGGAGAGTTTTTGCCTGAGTATTTTGGAAGCGATGAACTTTGGTTGCCCCAGTGTGGCGACCGCCGTGGGCGGCATTCCCGAAGTCGTCGAGAACGGCAAGTCCGGCCTGCTCGTGCCCTTCGGTGATACGGACGGTCTTGCGCGCGCGCTGGAGTCGTTGATCGCCAATCCCGCGCGCCTGCGTGCCATGGGCCAGGCCGCGAAGCAGCGTGCTCGCGCGCTGTTTTCCGCGGCCAAGATCGTGCCGCGCTACGAAGCGCTCTACCGCCGCGTGTGTGCGGAGTGAGGTGGCTGCGAGGGATGACGCGTGCGGGCGGGTGGAGTACGTGGCCCCATGCTGCGGTCTGCATCGATCACGATGCGTGCGAGCTCGGAGCGTAGTCGAGCGGTTACGAGAGGGAACGGACGTCGCTCGTGACGTGCGAAAACGAAAAAGGGCCGGTCGGAGACCGGCCCTGCTGCAAATCAGAACGAGGTGAGTTCGGCTCAGACTTCGTAGGCTGGGAGCACCTTATCCACCCGGACCTTTTCGAGGCGGGCGAAGACGGGCACGCCGCCATCGTGGGGCAACACGATTTCACCTTGGATCAGAGGCTGGGCGTAGCGGATGAACTGAAAGTTCATGCTGGTGCCGTCCTCATTGATCCACTCGCGGGGGAGTTTTTTAATCGAGTTGGCGACCTCGCTGAGGGGCGTGAGGCCGGTCTCGCAGGAGTAGGCCTCTTTGTCGCCGCGCAGAAGGGTGACCATCTTGTCGGTCTCACCGGCGATGGCGGCTTCCACGGCGGCTTCGCCAGCCATGAAGGCTTCGTCGGCATCGGTCTTGGAGGCGGAGTGGGCGGCGCAGCGTTGGAGCAGGCCGGGTTTCGCGACGCGGACCTTGGCGCCCGGAACGTTGGCGCCGATAATTTCGGCGAGGGCGTCGCCGGCACCACCGAGCTGGGCGTGACCGAAGGCGTCTGTGGCGGAGTTGGCGGCCACGTAATTGCCGTTCTCATCGACGAGACCCTCGGCGACGACGATTTGGCAGAACTTCTCGCGCTTGAGGATGCGCTTTACGTCTTCGATGCACTTGGTCTGATCGAAGGGGATCTCGGGAAGGTAGATGAGGTGGGGCGGATCTTGCGGGTGATCCTTGCGCTTGGCGAGAGCAGCTCCGGCGGCGATCCAACCGGCACTGCGACCCATGACCTCGATGATGGAGACGAGATCGCCCTGACCCATGGCCTCGTTATCGGCGGCGACTTCGCGGACGCTGGTGGCGATGTATTTGATGGCGCTGGCGTAGCCGGGGCAGTGGTCGGTGCCGGGCAGGTCGTTATCGATGGTCTTGGGCACGCCGATCACGCGGAGCTCGTAGCCCTGGGCTTGGGCGAGCTTGGAGATTTTGTCGGCGGTGTCTTGGGAGTCGTTGCCACCGATGTAGAAGAAGTAGCGGATGTTGTGGGCCTTGAAGACCTCAAGGACGCGATCAAAGTCGGCCTGTTTCTTGAGTTTGAAACGGCAGGTGCCGAGAGCGGCGCCGGGCGTGTATTTGAGCGCGCGAATTTGCTGTTGAGACTCCGAAGCGAGATCGATCAGGTCCTCGTGGAGGATGCCGAGCACGCCGTTGAGCGTGCCGTAGATCTCTTCGATGCATTCATGGTTCAACGCTTCCGCGATGAGGCCCGCGACGCTGGCGTTGATAACAGAGGTGGGGCCGCCGGACTGGCCTACCAAGACATTTCCTACGAGTTCAGCCATGACAGTTATTGATAAAGGATTGAAGAGAACGTGAGGGGCCAAGAAAGCGTAGCGGCTCGGGGGGATGCAAACTCAAATTTCCCGATGACGGGAACCGGCTGGATTCTAGGAACGGGAGGGTCGCCGCTGGAGGCGGCGTCTTTTGAAGGAGAAAAATGTGGGCACCGGGGACGTGCCGGCGCACCGCTGGCTGGGCTAAGCCGGGTCGATGCCGTTGAGGGCGCACCGCTGGCTGGGCTAAGCCGGGTCGATGCCGTTGAGGGCTCAGCGTTGAGAGCGGAGAGAGCGATCATCAGAACTGAAGGCCGCGCGACCACGCGTGGATACCCGATTCACCGTGGGGTAGGGCCCTTGGCTCTCGAAGGAATCTCTGCGGCTTAGAGCAACCGGCCTGGTCGATAGTCCGCCGCGCCCTTATGTTTGCGGGCGAGTGGCTGCACGCCTTCGACGAAGGCATCGACCTGATGGGGCGCAGCGCCGACGAAACGGGCGTTTTCCGAGAGAATGGCGACGAGGGCTTTCTTACCGAGGCCGAGACGTTTGTCGCCGGCGAGACGGGAGAGCAGATCGGCGTCGCCCCCGGAGCGCAGAGCCTTGGCGGCGGCGAGGGCGTGTTCCTTGATGGCTTCGTGGGCGGTTTCGCGACCGGCGCCACGCTTGACGGCCTCCATGAGGATCGTGGTTGTTGCGAGGAAGGGGAGGTTGCGCTCGTTTTCGACGGCGATGGCGGCCGGGAAGGCCTCCATTTGGCGCAGTACGGTGAGGTAAGTTTCGAGCAGGCCGTCGATCGCGAAAAACGCGTCCGGCAGCGCAATCCGCCGTACGACGGAGCAGGAGACGTCGCCCTCGTTCCATTGGTGGCCGGCGAGTGCGCCGGTCATCGTCACGTAACCGGAGAGGATCGTGGAAAATCCGCAGATGCGCTCGCAGTTGCGGGCGTTGACCTTGTGCGGCATGGCCGACGAACCGACCTGGCCGGGCTGAAAGCCTTCGGTGACCAAGCCGGCACCCGCCATGAGACGGAGGGTCGTGGCGAAACTCGCGGCTGCGGCGCCGAGTTGGTGCAACGCCGTGACGACCTCGAAATCGAGGCTGCGCGGGTAGACTTGGCCCACGGCGCCGAGCGAGGCGTGGAAACCGAGATGTTTGATCACGCGCGACTCGAGCTGGTCGACTTTAGCGTTGTCGTGACCGAGGAGGGTGAGCTGATCGAGTTGCGTGCCCACGGCGCCCTTGAGGCCGCGGACGGGGTAACGTTCGAGGAGTTCCTCGATGCGGGCGAAGGCGATCTGCAGCTCTTGACCGGACATCGCGAGGCGCTTGCCGAGGGTGGTGGGTTGCGCGGGGACGTTGTGGGTGCGGCCGGTGATCATCAGGTCGCGGTGGGCCCCGGCCTGCGTGGCGAGCGCGATGAGCGCGGCGGCGGTCTTAAAGCGGACGAGTTTGAGGGCGCTAAAAATTTGGAGTTGCTCGACGTTTTCCGTGAGGTCGCGGCTGGTGAGTCCGAGGTGAATAAACTGGCGGTTCGCGAGCTCGGAAAATTCTTCGATACGCGCTTTCACGTCGTGGAGAGTGATGCGTTCGCGTTTCGCGATGGCGGCGAGATCGATGGTGGATTTGACGCGCTCGTAGTCCTTAATGGCGTCGGC
>CANIJN010000129.1 GCA_947467625.1 Opitutia bacterium
AATGTCATGGCGCCGGAAGCTACGAGCTTGGGCGTCGTCACGTTACTCTCGCCGAAGCGGCCCGAGCCCGGCACCAGTTTCACGCGCGTCGTCGTGCCCGACGGCGAGGAATCTACGCAGGCCGACGTCCTCGCGGCCACTCAGGCCATTGCGATCTTGCAGGCGCGTGCCCGCGGTCGCGGCCGCGACGACCGCCGGTTGCTGCGAACCGACGACGCGTTCTTCCTCGCGGTCGGCCTCGTGCGACCGCACGTCCCGCTGGTCGCCCCGCAGCGGCTGCACGCCCACTACCCGCCGGAAAAGATCACGCTGCCCCACGTGCCGCCGGGCGATCTCGACGACGTGCCGCCGCCCGCGGCCGCGATGCGCAACGACGTGCGCTATGGCATGAGCGAAGCGCAGCAGCGCGAAGCCATCGCCGCCTACTACGCCGCCGTCGAATTCATGGATGAGCAAGTCGGTCGCCTGCTGACCGAACTCGACCGACTGCGCCTGCGCGACAACACGATCGTCGTCTTCACCTCGGATCACGGCTTCCACCTCGGTGAGCACGGACTCTGGCAGAAGACGACGCTCTTCGAGGAAAGCCTGCGCGTGCCGCTGCTGATTTCCGCGCCGGGCTTCGCGGCATCCGCCGGCACGCGCTGCGACGCGCTCGTTGAGCACGTCGATCTCTATCCCACGCTCGCCGACCTCGCGGGCCTGGCCGATCAGGCGCCGAAAAATCTCCCCGGCCGCAGCCTCCGCCCGCTCCTGCGCGAACCAGTGGCGGCCGCCGCGGGTTTCCGCGAGTTTGCCTATTCCGTCGCGGGCAATGGTGGTCGTTCCATTCGGGATGCGACGTGGCGCTACAACCGTTGGGGCGACGGCGGCGAGGAACTCTACGACCTCGCGACCGATCCGCGCCAATTCACCAATCTCGCCTCCGCACCCGCGCACGCCGACTCCCTTGCGAAAATGCGCGCAGCCCTCGAGCGCACCCGCACTGCGCTCGGGCCGTTGCCCCGCAGCGCCACGCGAGAACGCTAACGGGCTCGCTGGCGAACATCCTCCGCTCCCGTTCGCGATGGGGTGTTACAGCGCCTTGTGCGAGCCGTCGCACGTGGCGCCCGTTTTCGAATGTTTGCAGCCGCAGAAGTAAACCGTGCCGGTTTTCTCCGCGGTATACATTGTCGGTGAGAAACCGGTGCCTTTGTGCGAACCGTCGCAGAACGGCTGGTTCTTGCTCAGGCCGCAGGAGCACCACGCGTAGGTTTTGCCGGCTTCGACGTTGACGGGGCAGGGAGCTTTCTGGGCGATGACGGGATCGTTCATAATATTTTGGTTGGAGGAGAAATTGAATGGGAATGTGGAAGAAGTAGCGAGCGCGCCGGTGCGTTGATTGCAGCTCGAACAGAATCGCCTCCACCGGTTGCGTCGCGGTGAAGGTCAGCCGTACCGCCGTTTCGGTGCTCGCGCCGCCGCGGTTCGCAGCGGGGCAGCGTGGCGCGCGGAGGACCCGGGCGCGGACGCCGAACAATGCCTCCGTCTCGTACGCACCGCGGCCGACAACGTGGTTTCGACTCCGGCGCGAGCCGAACGGGGTCGGGGCGCGTTCGGTCGGCACCCGCCGCCAGTGGCTGCTCGATGCGCTCGGGGAAGTGACGATAGACTTGCTAGGCGAGATTGAGACCGTCGGCACAGCACCGCTCCAGACCCTGCTCGGACCGTATGGTGAGGTGCGGTTCATGCCGGTGGAGGAGTTGCTGGTGGAGCGTGTGTTCATGGCGTTCGTGTGCGAACCGCCTGACGCCTCAGCACTCTCGGCGGCGAAACAACTCGCGGCCGTGTGCCTCGCGGGCGGGGTGCGCGCCGACTGGCGCCGCATCGAACGTTTGGCGGCAGGCAAAGAGTATGGCATTGCCCCAGCGGTTCGCCGGCTGAAACTTCAAGTGCAACGTGAGCTCCGCAAAAAAAACTGAGCTGCCGCCCGTCTGGACCTGGCAAGAGTGGATGCGCACCCGCCCACTGCGTGCCGCGCTTTCCCGGAGGGTGGCACCGGACGGTTCGCGCCGCCCAGTCAACCCAAGCCAAGAAAAACTGCGCGCGCGGTTGCGCTCGCGCATACCCGCGTCCGCCGGGTGATGGGGCTCGCCTGCTGGCAGTTTCGCAGGCCCTCCCCGCACTTCCTTTCCTCACCATCGGCGAGGCCGTCTGCGGATGAAATCCAACACGGGAGAATCGAAAAACGGCAACCGTGGTTTCGGACATGGCGCGTCCCGCTCAATTTCCCAACGCAAACAGCTTCGTGCCTGTGCGGACGAAGAGGTTGCCCTGCGAGATCGCGACGCTGGAGCGGTGGCGCGTGGCGTCGCCGTCGTCTTTGAAATTCGCGGTGTGAAGGAGCGTGAATGCGCTGCCGCCGGCCTAAGCCACGGCGACGTCACGTTGAAATTTATCGTGTTTATTTTTTCGTCCGTCGCGGTGAGATGAAAGGTCGATGCCAATAATCCGCTCGACTGTTCGCGAGCAAAGAGAGATTTCCCGCGGCAGCTTTCTCTGCCGATGCCCCCGCCCGATTCCGAACTTGGCCAGTGGTTCGCCACTCACGTGCAACCGCACGAGCCGATGTTGCGGGCGTGGTTGCGGAGCCGCTTCCGGACCGAGGACGATCTCGATGACCTAGTGCAGGAATCCTATTTGCGCCTCCTGCGGGCCCGTGAGCGCGGCGAGGTCACTTCACCCAAGGCGTTTCTTTTCGCCGTTGCGCGCAACCTCGCCCTCGACCGTTTCCGCCATCGCGAGGCCTTGCCGACGGAATCCTTAGCGGAAAACGAGGAGTGGGCCGTCTTGGATGAGGGAGGCCACATCCCTGACCTCATCGCCCATAACCAGGAACTCGCCCTCTTGACCGAAGCCATCCAGTCGCTGCCCGACCGTTGTCGCCAGATTTTCACCCTGCGGAAAGTCTATGGATTGTCGCAGGCCGAGATCGCCGCGCAGCTCGGCGTCTCGGAAAATACGATCTCCGCGCAGCTCACCATCGGCGTGAAAAAATGCATGGCCTTCATGCTGCAATGCCGTCGCGAACGCGAGGGCCGCTGGCCATGAACGCGCCCGACCCGCGATTTCCACTCGACGACGCGATCGAATCAGCCGCGGCCGAGTGGCTCGTGCGCCACGACCGCGGCCTGACGCCGGCGCAGCAGGATGAATTTCTCTCGTGGCTCACCGCGAGCGCCGCGCACCGCGAATCCTTCGAGCGCCACCGCAGCATGTGGGGTGATTTCAACGCCCTCGCGCAATGGCGGCCCGAGCACGGCACCGTGCCGAATCCGGATCTCCTCGCGCGTCACCGTCGCCCATCTCCTTGGCGCTGGGCCGCGCCTGCGCTGCTCGCCGCTGCGGCGGTTGCGCTGCTGCTCTTGTGGGCACCTACGACCCGCGCGCCGGGCGATGCGCCCCTCGTGTTTGAAGCCGCCACCTACCGGCAGGAAACGCTGCCCGACGGCTCCGTCCTCGACCTGAACCGCGGCGCGCACGTCGTCGTGCAGTTCTCCGCCGCCGAGCGCCGCGTGCTGCTCGTGCAAGGCGAAGCGCAGTTCGCCGTCGCGAAGAATCCCGCGCGCCCCTTCGTCGTGCGGGCGGGCGGCGTGGAGGTGCGGGCCGTCGGCACCGCGTTCAACGTGAAGCTCGCCGGTCCTAACCTGGAGGTCCTCGTGACCGAGGGCACCGTCCACGTCTCGCAGCAAACGGTCGTCGTCACTCCTACGTCCACGGCAACCGGAGCCTCGGCCGGCGCTGCGCCGACGGCCGCGCCGGTCGTGCTGGCCGCGCTGACGGCTGGCCAGCGCACGGTGATCCCCGTCGCCACGGTGATCGCGCCTCCCGTGGTCGTGCCGGCGTCCGTGCCCGAGATCGCCCAGCTCCTCGACTGGCAGCCGCGTCTGCTCGATTTCGAATCCACGCCGCTCGCCGAAGTCGTTGAGAACTTTAATCGCCGCAATTCCCTCCGCCTCGTCCTCGGCGACGACGGCCTGCGCGCGCTCCCCATCGTCGCCTCGATCCGCTCGGACAACGTCGAAGGCTTTGTGCGCCTCCTCGAAGGCACGATGGGGGTGCGCGCCGACCGCACGACGGCCGGCGAAATTGTGCTCCGCCGCGCGCATTGATTTTATTTTTTTCAGTGGTAGCCGCGAGCGCCAGCGAGTGGATTCGCTTCGTTCGTCCCGACGGTTTCCGCCGCACTCAGAAAAAATCCTTAGCGTGAAACTGAAACTCATTCGTCTCCGCAGACAGAGAGATGTTGTCTTGCGCTCCATGCCCCCCACCCAGGCCCCGTTCCGACCGTGTCGCCCAACTCGCGTCGGGCGATGGCTGGCGCTGCTGTGCGCGTCGCTCTTCACCGTGTTGCATGCCGCCGAGGATTCGTCGCGCCGGCGCTTCGACCTCCCCGCCGGCGCCGCCGTCGTCACGCTCAAGCGCGCCGCGCAGCAAGCCGGTCTCGAAATTGTTTACTCCGCCGCGGTGGTCAGTGGCGTGCAGACTCGGACTGTCATCGGCGAGTTTACGCCGCGTGAAGCCCTCGAACTCATGGTGTCACACACCCCGCTGAAAATTTTTTCCGACCCCCAAACCGGTGCACTGAGCATCCTGCGCTCGTCCGAACCCGAACCTCGTCCACTCCTGACTCCACCTCCTCCTAAGGAACCACCCCGTCCAATGAAGCCCCAATCTCTTATCACTGTCCTCAGCGGCTGGCTAGCGCTCGCACTTTCTCCGGCGCACTCCACCCACGCGGCCGACGGTTCGTTCAGCTCCGCGTCGTCCTCCGCCTCGGTCGCCGGCCGCGTCCAAAACGTCGCCACCGGCCAATACCTCAACAACGCCCGCGTTACTGTGCGCGGCACCGAACTCGTCACGTTCACCGATCAGACGGGTGCGTATCGCCTGCCGCAGGTGCCCGCGGGCACGGTCGTGCTCGAGGTGTTCTTCACAGGTCTCGATCCTCAATCGGTCCCGCTCGACCTCGTGGTGGGCCAGTCGGTCGTGAGAGATTTCGATCTCACTAGCGCGGCGCGCTACGGCGAGGGCGGCGTGTTGAAACTGGATGCGTTCACCGTCGCCACCGCGCGCGAGACCGACGGTCAGGCCATCGCGATCAACGAGCAGCGTTTCTCGCCTAACATCAAAAACGTGGTAGCCACCGATTCGCTCGGCGACGTCATGGACGGCAATATCGGCGAGTTCCTTAAATTCGTCCCAGGGCTCACGCCTGAATATGACTATGAGGACGGCACGACGGTTTCCACCGTCTCGATTCGCGGCTTCGCGCCGCACATGGTCGCCGTGTCCAGCGATGGCGCGCAGATGGCTAATACCTCGAACGCGCTGGGCGACTCGCGCGCGTTTTCCTTCAACCAAGCCTCGATCAACAATATCTCCCGCATCGAAGTGGCCAAGGTGCCGACGCCGTCCAACCGTGCCGACTCGCTGTCGGGTTCCGTCAATATGGTGAGCAAGAGCGCCTTCGAGCGGAAGAGCGTGGAGTTTCGCTACAATCTGAACCTCGCTGCCAACAGCGAGAATTTCAATTTGAGGAAGACGCCGCACACGACCGACGAGAAGATCTACAAGATGAAACCCGGCGGGAATTTCGATCTCACGCTGCCGATCAATTCCCGGTTCGGTCTCGTGATGACCGGCGCAGCCTCCGAGCGGTACGCGAAGCTCCACTACTCGTACAAGACCTACAACGCGAACGCCGGCGGCACCGGGGCCACGCCGGCGAAACCTTATCTCCAGACCTACCGCCTGCTCGATTCGCCGCGCACGCTCGTGCGCCAGTCGGTTGGCCTGAAGGCCGACTGGAAGGTCACGCGCTACGGGGTGCTCTCAGTCAGCGGGCAGGTCAGCCATTTTGCCTCCACCCGCATCGCTACGGAGTTCACCTCCAGTGTCGGCACCAACGCCACGCCGACGCCCACGCCGGGCGTGTCCCTCTCCTACGGCGACGACTACTCGATCGGCGCGACCGGCCGCGGCTCGGTGACGCTCGGTGGTGCGACCTCGACGCATATCGTCACTGACGCGAGCGCCGGCAACATCCGCTACCGCTACGACAACGGCGTGTGGAAGATCGCGCTCGCCGCCGACAAATCCCGCGCGCAGGGCGGCTACCGCGATCAGAGCGAGGGGCATTTTCGCCAGATGGCAATTTCGCTCCGCAACCCCGCTCGGCTCGAATACCGCGCCATCAACCAAGCGCGCCCGGAGTCGCTCAAGATTTTCGACAACACCAACCGCGAGGTGGATCTCTACGACATCAAAAACTACCAGCTCACCACCGTGAACTCGACGCCGCGGCGCACGCGTGAGGACTTCGAGTCCGGCTCGGTGGACTTGGGGCGGACGCTCGGATTTCTTTGGTTTCCCGCGACCATCCAGGTCGGCGCACAGCAGCGCACGCAGACGCGCGACATCCGCCGCCGGAACGAGAATTGGACCTACAGCGGCATCAATGGCGACAGGTCGCCCGCGCCGTTTGTCTCGCCGGTTTATTCTGGTCAGTATCACTACTACGGCTTTCAGAATCTCCCGCACCTCTCACCGATCCTCGCCTATCGTGCCTATCAGGCGAACCCCGCGCTCTTCACGAAGACCGCGGCCCAGCTCGTGACTGAGGAGACGTTTCGCATCAACAACTCGCAGGTCTTTGAGGAGGGAGTCACCGCTTATTATGCGCAGACGGAGTTCAATCTCTTCAAATCGCGCCTCAAGGTGCTCACCGGCGTGCGTTACGAAAAAACCGAGACCGAGGGCCTCGGCGCGCTCGTGGACACGAGCGCCGTGTGGGCGCGAAACCCCGACGGCACGTTTGTGCGCAATGCCGCCGGGCAACGTATCCGCCGCGCTGACGCCGGTGCCGTCAGCTCGATGGAGCAGCTCCGCCTCACACACCAAGAGCGGAAGTATCGCGCGGACCGCGGCTACGACGGCTACTACCCGAGTCTGCACGTGACCTACAACTTTGCGGAGAATCTCATTGGACGCGCGGCTTGGGCCCAGACTTACGGCCGGCCCAATCTCAACAACCTCATCCCGACGGCGCAGGTGGACGAGGCCGACCTCGATGCCGCGCAACTGGGCGATCCTTCGATCGTGAAGGGCAACATCACCGTCACCAACACCGGGCTGCGCCCCTGGTCAGCCGACAACTATGACCTTGCGCTCGAGTATTACTCAAAGGGTGGTGGTATCTTCAGCGCCGGGGTGTTTCTGAAGGATATCAAGAATTTCTTCTCCGACACCGTGCGAATCGCCAACACCACCGATCTGGAAGAGTTCGGGCTCGACCCCCGTTACCTCGGTTGGCGTGTCAGCACGCAGATCAACGGCGGCTCTGCGCGGGTTTATGGTGTCGAGTTCAACGTGCGGCAGTCTCTGCGCGAGCTGGGGGCCTGGGGCCGTAACGCCAGCGTCTTCATCAACGGTACGAAGCTGCGACTCGAGGGCGAGAGCACGGCCGCCTTCAATGCCTTTACTCCCGAGAGCTTGAACTGGGGCTTCAGCTACACCCGCCGTCCAGCCACGTTCATGGCGAAGTGGAATTACCGCGGCAAACGCCGTCTCGGCGCGCAACCGGCGCTTGGGATTGACGCCTTCGAATACGACGACCGCCGGCTCACCCTAGATCTCAATCTCGATATTGAGCTGAGAAAGCGGCTACAGTTTTACGTGGCCGCCCAAAACGTCTTCAACACCCGCGCCATCACCATGCGCTACGGCTCAGCCACGCCCGACTACGCGAAAATTTACCTGACCGGCGCCAACGGTGTCGGCCTCACCATGGGCCTCAAGGGTTCATTCTAATCCATCTCACCTCACCGCCATGAACCCTTCTTCTCGCTCCTCCAGCCGCCGCCACTTCCTCCAAGCCGCTGGCACCGGTGCGTTGCTCGGCCCGTATGCGTTGTCGCTCTCCGCGCAATCGTCACCCGCGTCCGCTACCGCGGGCGCAGATAGTGCCGGGAAAACCTTGCCCGATTTCACGCGTGGCGAAGTTCTCCGCACCACCGGCGAACTCACCGCTGGCGGCCGCCTCGCCGAAGGCTCACGCGAGATTCCCATCGTGGGACGCAGCGATGTGTTGGTCGTCGGCGCTGGCCCCGCCGGCATCGGCGCTGCCCTCGCCGCGGCGCGCGCCGGCGCGAAGACGCAATTGATCGAGACCGCCGGCTGCCTCGGTGGCGTTTGGACCGCGGGCCTGCTCACCAAGATCATCGATGGCGGCCGCAAGACCGGCATCATGCAGGAAATCATGCACGCGATGATCGCGCGCGGCAGCGACGTCGCGAAGAAGACCAAGGGCGAAATCTACGACCCCGAGCTGATGAAGCTCGTCCTCGAGGAAATGTGCGTCGAGGCCGGCGTGAAGATCCGGTTACACACGCAGCTCGTCGGCGCCGTCACCGATAAACGCAACCGCCTCGTCGCGGTCGTCACCGAGTCGAAGTCCGGCCGCCAGGCGTGGGTTGCCGATCGTTTTATCGACTGCTCCGGCGACGGCGATCTCGCCGCGCAGGCCGGCTGCAAATTCGACGTCGGCATCAACGCCAACTGCGAGTGCCAGCCGATGTCCCTCATGGCGCTGCTCACCGGCGTAAACGCGGAGGAAGTCGCGCCCTTCGTGCGCGAAATCGCCGGCGAAGGCGCCAAGACCGCGCTGAACAAACTCATGCGCGACTCCGGCATCAAGCCGTCCTACAGCGCTCCCACGCTGCGTCTGCTGCACAGCGGCATTTTCTCGCTGATGACGAATCACGAGTACGGCGTCCCGGCCTACGACGCCGGCCAGATCACCGACGCGACAATCCGCGCCCGCCGCGAGGTCCACAAAATCGTGGCCGACCTCCGCAAGATCGGCGGCCCGTGGAAGAGCCTCGCCGTCGTCGCCACCGCCGAACAGATCGGCGTGCGCGAAGGCCGGCGCGTGCATGGCCGCTACAAAGTGACGGCGGAGGACATTGTTGCTGGCAAGAAACACGCCGACGCCGCGTGCCGCGTGAATTTCGGCTTCGATGTCCACAACGTCCGCCCCGATTCCGATGGCCCCTGGAAGGACGAGATCGCCGCCGAAGTGGCCCGCTACCGGAAAGCCGGCGCGAAACCCTACGACATTCCCCTCGGCGCGCTCATCGCTGCCGATGTGGACGGCCTCATGATCGCCGGTCGCTGCATTAGCGGCGACTCGTTCGCCCACTCGAGCTATCGCGTCACCGGCAACGCCGTGCCGATGGGCGAGGCCGCCGGATTGGCGTCCACCGTCTCGTTGAAACAAGGTCGCCTGCCGCACGAAGTAGCATGGGCTGAGATCAAACGCTCATGACCCTGCGCGCCTTCCTGTTTCTTTCTGCGTGGGCGCTCGTCGCGGTCGCCCGTGCTGAGCAAGCCGATGTCGTCATTTACGGCGGCTCGCTCGTGGCAGCCGAACGGAATCTGGCTTTGGGAGGAGCCGAACGGGGTCTGGCTTTGGGGTTTGGGGTCACGCGGTGAACGTGTCCCGTATTTTCCTTCCGCCCCTCGCTCGCGCTTCCGCGCAACCCGCCGGCACCCGTCTGGCAGGGCTCCCCGGTCCCGAATTAAAAACGCTGCGGGTGCTGGCCCGGGCACCGCTGCATGGTCCACTACTGACGCTTGACGTTAGTAATGCGCGGCGTAAGCATCGCAGGAGATGATCCTTTCGTTCCGCTGCGAAGCCACCGAGCAAATCCACCGGGGTGAAACGACGCCGGACCTGCCAGCTAACATTCAGAAGGTTGCCCTCCGTAAACTCCAACAACTCGACCTCGCCAAAAAAATCGACGACCTACGGGTCCCTCCTGGCAATCGGCTGGAACCGCTCAAGCGCGACCGCCAAGGTCAGCATTCCATCCGCATCAATGACAAATACCGCCTGTGTTTCGTCTGGACCGAAAGCGGAGTCGAGGACGTTGAAATCGTAGACTATCACTAATCTCATGACCAAGAAACTGCCTCTTCCCACGTCGGGTGAAATGCTGCGCGAGGAATTCCTGAATCCGCTGGGCATCACGCCCTATCAACTGGCGAAAGATATCCACGTGCCCCAAACCCGGATTTCGGCCATCTTGGCGGGCGAGCGCACCATTACGGCCGACACCGGACTCCGTCTCGACCGCTACTTCGGCCTCTCCGACGGTTGGTGGGTCCGGCTCCAGTCGGACTGCGACCTGCGCAAAGCCCAGCGGGAACTTGGCGCCCGCATCGCGCGGGAAGTGAAGCCTCGCGAAGTCGCCGCCGCCTGACACGGGCTAGTAGAACCGGGTCCACCTTTGGGGTCAGCGATGAAAGCTTTCCCTGATTTCCTCCGGCTGCCTCCTCGTGCACCGAACGCCAAATCACGGCCGTCGCACTTCGCCTCGTCACTTCCCCAACGCCCACAGCTTCGTACCCGTGCGGAGGAAGAGATTCCCCTGCGAGATCGCGACGCTGGAGCGGTGGCGCGTGGCATCGCCTTCATCTTTGAAATTCGCGGTGTGGAGCAGTTTGAATTCGCTGCCACCGGCTTGGATCACGGACACATCGGCGTTGAAATTCATCACGTAGATTTTTCCGTCGGCGGCGGTGGGCGAGCATTGGTAGTCGTGGCAGCCGAACGGGGTCTGGCTTTGGGGTTGGGGTCATGCGGTGAACCCATCCCGTGTTTTCCTTCAGCCAATCGCTTCTGCATTCCACGCGAAATCCCACCCTGCCGCCGCGCATCCTGAGGGCGACGCTTCGGCTCTGATCATCCCCACCGCGCCTGAGAAATTCCGCCATCGTCAGACCAATGTCCTTGGCGATCTGCGGTAGTCGCGGGGGAATTAAGGTAGATGAGCCACGGTCGCTACCGTCAGAACACCTCGATCAGGGTCTCGCCTGCTTGGAGCCGCTCCAAGAGTTCTGGCAACAGCGGCGCGAGCTTGGCTCGCAGTTCCGCTTTCTTGAGATTGCCGATTCGGAGCCATAGCACCGCCGGTGCAGGCTGGCGCAGACGCGACCACTCGGCGAAGTCTTCGTCTTTCGTCACGAGCACATAACCGGAATCGAGCGCGATTTGCCAAATTGCCGTATCTCTCGCATCCGGATGCAAAAGATCGAAAACGTGGGCGGCTTCCTGACCGTAATCTCGCAACGTAACCGCGAGCGAAGGCGGGAGCTGCGCGTCGAGCAGGAAGCGCATGGCCGGCACCTCACGCGGATCGTAGTACGGTGTGGTCGGTTAGCCGGGCTGCGTAGAGCTGCGCCGCGCGAAGATCGGCGGCCTCCAAATAGGGGAACTCGGTGAGAATATCCGCATCCGTCATGCCGGAGCCCAGCATCTCCAAAATGTCCCTCACCCGAATGCGCATCCCGCGAATGCACGGTTTCCCGCCGCACTGCTCGGGATCGACGGTGATTCGCTCGTTGAGGTTCACGACCGGACGTTGCTCGCAAGGTCTCCGCTTGCCAAGCTTTCGCTGGAAGGGATCAGCTGACCTGTGCTCGGCTTGAGGTATGGGATCTGGCGATGAAATGCGTGCCCTGCTGTCCATTTCGCGTCTCGCTCGCGCACCCTATGCCAAATCACGGCTAGTCGTGCTCGGCCGCGTCACTTCCCCAATGCAAACAGCTTCGTGCCCGTGCGGAGGAAGAGATTCCCCTGCGAGATCGCGACGCTGGAGCGGTGGCGCGTGGCATCGCCTTCATCTTTGAAATTCGCGGTGTGGAGGAGTTTGAACTCGCTGCCGCCGGCTTGGATCACGGACACGTCGGCGTTGAAATTCATGACGTAGATTTTTCCGTCGGCGGCCGTGGGCGAGCATTGGTAGTCGGACTTGCTGCCGAGGTCGCCGCTCCACACGACCGCGCCGTCGGCGGGGTTGACGCAGTAGAGTTTCCGCTTCCGGCCGTTGAGAATGTAGAATTTTCCCTCGTAGAAGAGCGGGGTCGGCACGTCCGTGGTGAGTTCGCGGATATTCTGCGAGGGCGCGGCTTCGGCGGCGTCTTCAGTCGCTTGCACGTGGCTCTGCCAGGCGAGCGATTTGTGGGAGAGCGTGCCGGTGCCGCCGGCTTTTACGGCGTAAACGGGAGCGTCCTTCGGCCCGCAGGCGAGGATGACCCCGCCGCCGACGGCCGGTGAGGGGACGAGGCGCCAGTGGCCGATACGGGTCGGGTTCCATGTGCCCCAACGCCAGAGCTCGCGGCCGGTGGTGGGTTCATGGCCGCTGATGGCGTCGCCGCCGACGACGACGAGTTCGGCGCGGCCGTCGTGGACGAAGGGAAGGGGAGTGCTGAAAGCCTCGTGCGATTCGGCGACGGCGTCCGACGGGCGGACGTGGCGCCAGAGGTCTTTGCCGGTGGCCGGGTCGATCGCGAGGAGGAAGGACTCGTTGCCGGTGGGCTTGCCGTTGCCGCGTACGGCGACGTCGCGTTGCAGCACCTGCATGATGAGCCGGCCGTCGTGCAAGAGCGGGCTGGAGGAGAAGGTCCACTGAAAGGCGAAGGGCCCGATGTTGCGTTCCCAGAGTTTTTTCCCAGCGACATCGAAGGCGACGAGATCGCCGGTGCCGAAGAAGAATACGGCGAGCTTGCCGTCGGTCACGGGGGAAGGGGAACACGAATTACTGTATTGGCCGTCGGTGGTGAACTCGCTGATCTCTGCGCGCCAGAGGAGTGCGCCGGTGCGGCGGTCGAGGCAGAGAGCGGATTGCTTTTTCGTCTTCGGATCAGCGGCGGTGGCAAACACGCGGTCGCCCCAGATGACGGGTGTGGCGGCGGAAGCGCCGGGCATTTCGACGGCCCACTTGACGCCTTCGGTTTTGCTGAATGCGGCGGGGAGATTTTTTTCGGGGCTGGAGCCGTTGTGGAGCGGCCCGCGCCAGTTGGACCAATTTTCGGCGCGCAGGGCGGTGGCGGAGAGGACGAAGGCGAGGGGAAGGAGGAGGCGGATCATGGGGAGGGATGGTTTTTTGGAAAGTCGGTTGGGATCACGGATCCTGTGCGGTGATGGGGAAGTTTCCGGTCGTGCGCTTGGCGACCGGTGGGACGGGATTCGGGTAGTATCGCTGGCGCCACGCTGCGTGCAGCGCGGTGAGTTCGGTGACTTTGGCGGGATTTTGGACGGCGAGATTGTGGTCCTCGCCGATGTCGTCGGCGGGGCGATAGAGACGAGCTTGGGGTTCCCAGGCGCGCTTCACGAGCTTCCAGTCGCCGCCGAGCACGGCGTAGTTTTGTTGGTTTTCCCAGTGGAGGGCGCCGGTGCGCGCGAAGGGTTCTCCGCGAAGGAGGGGCAGGAGCGATTGGCCGTGGATTTCGTGGTTGGCAGCGGGCTTTACACGGGCGGCGTCGAGGAGGGTGGGGAGAATATCCATCGTGATGGCGTTGCCCGAGCGCACGGTGCCGGCGGGGATTTTACCGGGCCAGCGGGCGAGAAACGGCACGCGGAGGCCGCCTTCGGTCAGGCCGAATTTGTAGCCGCGATGCGGGCCGTTGGAAAAATCCGCGCCTTCCGGGCCGTAGTGGTTGAGCTCGGCGCTCGGGCCGTTGTCGGAGGTGAAAACGACGAGGGTGTTTTCCGAGATTTTGAGTTCGTCGAGCGTGGCGAGGACTTGACCGATACCGGTGTCGAGGCGCTCGACCATCGCTGCATAAATGCCGAAGAGCCCGCGGTCGGGAAAGATGCGGCGGTATTTTTGGACGAGCTCCACGGGGGCTTCGAGCGGGTAGTGCGGGGCGTTGAAGGCGAGGTAGAGGAAAAACGGCTTTTCGGCCGCGACATCGCGGCGGATAAACTCAACGGCTTTGGCGGCGAGTTGGTCGGTGTAGTAACCTTGGCCCGTGACTGTGATCGGCGTTTCGTTGTGATAAGTTTCCTTTACGTCCCAAAAGCGGGGTGTGCCGATAAGGGAACCCCAGAATTCGTCGAAGCCGTGCGTGCGCGGCCAGTTTTCCTTGGCGTGGCCGATGTGCCATTTGCCGACGAGACTGCTGCGGTAGCCGGCGGGCTTCAGTGCCTCGGGGATGGTGATCGCGGCGTGATCGAGCGCGAGGATGGGGACGTTGCCGCGGGCGTCGGGGCTCGCGAGTTCGGGCACGCCGACACTGTGCGGGTAGCGGCCGGTCAGGAGTGCGGCGCGGGTGGGTGAGCACATCGGCGCGGAGGACCGGTAGTGCGTGAGCTTCACGCCCTCCTTGGCGAGGCGATCGAGGTTCGGCGTGTCGATCTGCGAGCCGTCATGACCGAGGTCAGCCCAGCCGAGATCGTCGGCGAGGATCACGATGAGATTCGGCGCGCGCTCAGCAGCGCTTGCGAGGGTAAGGAAGAGCGCGGGGTAGAGAGCGGCGAGGAGGAGCAGAGGAAGAAGGCGCATGGTTTTGAGGGCGGAGCTCGGATCGAAGCGATAGGGGTGGCGGTGCGCACGCGAAATGTGCGGCCGACCCGAAAACGAAATAAAATGGACAACGAAAATCCGTTCCCGTTCTTTTCGTCGCTCACGTCATCCCCTTGTGGTTTTTTGCGGCGAGATCTGCTGACTGCAACCGAGACCATCCACCCTGCTTTACCTATGAAACCCACCTCTGTGTTTGCCTTGTTACTCTTTATCCTTGGCGCCCTCGCGCCGACGGTGTTCGCCGCGACCGGCTCGATTTCCGGCAACGTCGGCAACGCCGGCACCGGTCGCTTGTTGGAAGGCGCCAAGGTTGAGTTGCCCAAATTGGGTCTGTCGACCCTGACCGACCAAACCGGCCGATTTTCACTCCGCGAGGTTCCGGCCGGATCCCATGAGATCGTGGCGACCTACTTGGGGCTTGATGCACTCACGGCCACGGTGGTTGTGGCGTCCGGCGAGCGCGCAACCCGGGATTTCGACCTCACCACGGGAGTTTATAAGCTGACCGCCTTCACCGTCACGGGCGAGCGTGAGGGTAACGCCGCGGCGCTGACCGCGCAGCGGAACGCGACGAACAAGAAGGACGTCGTGGCACTCGATGCCTACGGTAATCTGCCCAACATGAACGCCAGCGAGCTCGCTGTGCTGTTGCCCGGTGTCGCCGGCAATCTCAGTGACGAGGGCAATATCGTCGGTTTCACGGTGCGCGGCATGCCGCCGGCGATGAACACTATCACGATCGATGGCGCGCTGATGGGCTCGCAGGGCGGCATGGCCCGCGCTACGCGCATGCACACCATGACGGGTTCGATGTTTGAAGCGCTCGAAGTTACCAAGGGCCATACACCCGACAAGGAGGCCGGCTCGCTGGGCGGCACGGTCAATCTCAAGAGCCGCTCCACCCTGAGCATGAAGGAAAAACGGCGTATCACCTATAATTTTTCCACGCGCGTCGCTCCGCCCAACACCCAGCAGATTCCTCTGCGCGAGCAGCATCGGGCCCACCCGTTGTTCAATGTCGGCTATCAGGAAGTCTTCGATGTGTTGGGCGACCAGCGTAATCTCGGCGTGTCGCTGAATGTTTTCTACAGCGAGCAGGCCATTGGATTCTTCAGCACGACGCGCGATTTCCAAGACACGGCGGCCACGCCCGCCTACGTCTGGGACTATCGCACGCAGGACAACTACAACAACCGCAAGCAATCGAGTGTGAACGCGAAGTTCGA
>CANIJN010000130.1 GCA_947467625.1 Opitutia bacterium
CAGGTGCGGCGGCCGGTGACGCTGGAAGAGTGCGAGCAGGTCATGCGCACCCGCGATCTCGTGCTGCGCAACTTGAAGATCACCCAGAGCTACCACCGGCTGGCGCTGGACCTGATCGATCTGCTCGGCCCGCAGAACGTGAACTGGCTCGCCTTCGGTGCGCACGCCTCCAAAACCGCGGGCTACGCCATCCGCAAGGAGGAGATTCCTTTCTACGAGCGGTATGGCGCCCTCGCCCAGATTAGGCACCTGGGGCCGGTCTTGCAGCGCGTTGCCCGTTTCGTCGGCGAGTCCTTCCTGCTGCGCAACGTGGACCACATCCTCGAGCGCACCAGCGCGGCCATCTCCGACGGCAACCTGCGCATCTTCGCCGACATGGCGCCAGTGATCGTGCGCTTCATCGAGCTGGTGCGGGACGACGCGTCGTTCGACCAAGCCAAGATGGACGCCTTCCGCGCCACCCTCAAGCCCGGCCCCAGCGACGGGGAAGGCCAGGAGACTCTGGGGCTGGCGCTTGCGGCTTGGTACGAGGCGGCCCACGAGCAAGACCCCAAGCGCAAGAGCGAGCTGGTGCTGCTGGGCAACGCCCGTGTGGGCTGGCACGAGCAGATCCGCGTCCAGCCGGACATCGTAGAGGCGCTGGGGTCGCCGTTGCGGATGCGCCTAGGGGACGAGCTGGGCCAGGCACTCGACCAGCGGTTGCGCCGCCTCCCCGCGCCGCTGCGCTTCACCCTGCGCAGAGGCGCGAACGCGCTCGAACCGATGCTCCTGGACGCCGCGGCCAGCGCGCTGCGGCGCATCATGACCCGGCGCATGATGCGGCTCCGGTTACCCTACGAGAACGTGCGGCTGGGGGCCGACGTCACGGCCGGGCACGGCAAGGACCTGTACCCACCCGAGCTGCGCGAGCTCACTCACCCCGACTTGAAGGCGCTCATGGAACGTTTCGCACGCGCCGACGCCTCCGCCCGCGGGAGTGGCGCGACCGACTGGACGAGCCTCGAGCAGCGGATGAACTACATCATTCACCTCTTCCGCTCGCGTCAGAAGAGCCTGGAGCTGTTCACCGCGCCCCTGCAGGCCGACCAGCTCGCGGCGATCGACACGGAGCCCGAAGTGGGGCGGCGCGCGGGAGCGTAACGGCGCCTCCTCGGGCGCACTTGCCGCGACGGACCTGTGCTTGTCTGCGGCCGGATGAAACGGATCTCCTTCCGGCGGGTTGAGAGTGACGTCTGTTTTTGAGGTTTTTCTCCCGAGCCTTCACTCACCACAATGATCGACAACCAGACTTTTCGCTAAACCGCCAACCACGCGGCGACTCGAAACGAACGTTCGCCCGGGCCGGTGCTGCTGCCACCGGCTCTCCTGCACGAGGCCGTCGATCAGACCATTTTGCCCCACGGCGCGCTCGCTCAGGCCGTTCATCATGCCTTCCAACGTTGGCCGGAACTGAGGCACTTCGCCGAACCCAGCCGCGGTCCTTGGGTGCAGATAGCCTGCCTTCCCCCGTGGTCACGCGATCGCGAATAGCCAAGCGTGCACCCAGGGCTCTATTCGGCCGTCAAACGTCGTGCGATCGCCTCAACCTGACGGGGACAATCGTAACCTAATAAATCACAAACGCCCTGATCGCTGAGTCGACACGATCGAATTGGTCATCGTAACGATGACAAAATCTTTCAGAAGCTTCTCTCTAATCAACCCTCCACGCTCAAATCCGGGCCAAACATAAAAACCCGTAGCGCCATGCGACGGGTTGGCGGACGATGAGACGCGGTCGACGAGGACGACAGGGTTGCGCGAAAACGCGCAACTTACTGCTGCCACGAACGCTTCTTATGCCGATGCGACTTCAAGCGTTTGCGGCGCTTGTGCTTGTTCATCTTCAGACGACGTTTCTTTTTGAGATTGCCCATAAATAGGAGGGGAAAACGTGCGGCGCGCGCACCGCGCTGTCCAGCCCGAATTTTCCGCCGTTGCTTTTACCCGTATTCTCCACGTCAAAAACCAACCTCCACCCGGCGGCGCACGCGCGTAAAAACCACCTCGCACGTGACTCGCTCCGGAGAAATCCCCGTGAGCATCGCCACCACGCGACGATAAACCGCTAACTGCCCCGAGTGCCGTTGCGCCGACGTAGCTAAATCGTCGTCAGGCTCCACTCGATCCGTTTTAAAATCAAACACGGTCGCCCTCACCGGGCGCGCCTCAGCGTCGCATTCGACAATCACGCGATCAAACACCCCGGTCACCCAGGCCCCCTCGAGCACCACCTCAAACGCCCGCTCCCGCCACACGGCCGCGCCCGCCGCGCCGCGCGGTCGTCCCCACACGCCCGCCAACGCGGCCGCACGCAGGCAACCCGCCGCCTCCGCTCCCGCCTCACCAGACGCTTCCAGTGTAGCCATGGTTTTTTTCGCGCCCTCCCCACCACTGGTCAGGTCCCACCATTCGATCTCCGCCAACATCGCATGCACGGCCGAGCCAAACTCCACTGCACTACCGCCGCGCACGAGGGCGAACAACGCCGCGCCGTTCACCGCTCCCGTCTTGAGCGCCGAGGGCGTGCGAGCCGGCCGCCGCACCGCCCGTTGCACCGTGCGCTCATCCACTCCGCCTTGAGCGAGCGGGGACTCGTTTGCCGCCGCCCGGCTCCGCTCTTCGCGCGAGGACTCCGCCGCGGTCAGTTCGAGCGCGTCAAACCAACGCGCCTCTCCTTCGTGCCAAACTTCCCCCAACACTTCACGCAGGAGCCATGGAAAATTCCGCGACGTGGACTTCGCGCCAACGTGTCCAGTGATCACATACATGGCCCGCTTCGCACGCGTGAGCGCCACGTAGAGCAGACACAGGCTCTCATAAGCCGCGTCCGCTTCGCTCGCCGCCAGATGCGCCGCGAGGACGGGGTCATGCTCCACAAACAGCTTCATCGGCTTCGCCAATACCCATTCCACCGACCGGTCGGCCGCATACTGCACCGCCAATCCCTCGCGCGCCGCCGCGAGCGTCGCACCCTCGAGGTCCGGCAGAATCACGAGGTCGAAGCCCAATCCTTTCGCCTTGTGAATCGTCATCACGCGCACCACGCCCGCCGCTTCGGTATCTCGCACCGTAAAACGTTCCGCAAACTCCAGAAAATCCGCGACATCACGGCTCCCGCTCTCGTCAAACTCCGCCGCCGCTCCCACCAACAGCCGCCCGCGCTCAGCGCTAAACGCATCACCGTCGATGGCTGGCCCAAGGGTTCGTAACCACACCTCGATCGTACCCGCAAACCCGTGCTCGTGAATCTGCCCGAGCACGTGCTCGGTCAACGCATCGCCACTCCTGATCCCGGCCTCGTACAAGCACGCACCGAGCGGCGTCATGTTCACGTGCTCCTGCGCGAGCGTGTCCCCGGGATGCGCCGCGGCCCGTAGCAATGCCAGCAGCGCAGCCGTCAGCGGATTATCCATCGCCACGTGCAGGTCGCTCTCGGCCACCGCCGCGATCGATCCTTCGCGGCGCAAAAATTCCGCGAGCGCCGCCGCCGTCTGATTGCTGCGCACCAACACCGCGACTTCCAGCCCGCGCGCCAATGCCTGGGTCTCCTGCAAAATCTTCAACGTCTCCGCAAAGCGCCCGGCCTCGTCATCCGCATGACGCAATTCCGCCCAGCCCCCGAGCTCTGGCTTCGCGCTGACATGCGCCCGCCACTCGCGCGCCCACGCTGCGGCTGCCGCCGGCGGCACGCTCACCGCCAGCGCTGCGGCGTCACCAAATACCCGATTCACCATCGCGATCACCGCCGGCCCCGAGCGATACGATGCATCCAACCGTCCTTCGTGGATGGTCCCGGGTGCCGCGGCGTTGTAGCGATCGAAGATTTCGCGAAACAATCGCGGATCCCCGCCCCGCCACGCAAAAATCGCCTGCTTCACGTCGCCCACATAGAACACACTGCGCCGCCCTTCCGGGTCCTGCACCGCCTCGTCGATCAGATTCTTCAATACACTCCACTGCGCGTAACTCGTGTCCTGAAATTCGTCCAGCAACCAGTGGTCAAACGTCGCGTCGAGCCGCCAGTCGATCAACAGCCGCGCGTCGCCCCCAACTCCGCTCGACAACACCGGCACCTGCCCGTCGGTGCCGGGCAACAACAGACGCAGCACATCCGCAAACGTCAGCCGCCCCGCGCGCCGCACCGCCTCGTGATAATTGACCTCGTAGCCGCGCAACACGGCAAACAAGCCGCGCGTCCGCTCCAGACTCCGCCCGAGTTCGGCACCCGCGATCCCGGCGACCAGGTCCACCAACGCGGTCCGCGCCCGCGACCCCAGCGTCACTTTTTTCCGCTCGATCATCAGTTCCACGCCCTCCGCACCGGAGTTGAGCTGGTCCCAAATCTTGAGGCTGTTCCCCACCAAATATTTCACCGGGCCCGGCAGGGGCGCACCCGGTGACCACTCCGGCAGCGTCGCAAAAAATTCCTGAAAACGCGCGCCTTGTTTTTCGTTCAACGCCTCCCATGGCAACGCCGCGTGCAGTTCCGCCGCTGCCGGTACGCGCCGACCGGCGGCGGCGAGGCCCGGGCATCCGTCCGGCCAGATCAGCCCTGCCTGACCCCAACGAGAAGCCTCGGGCGCCGCTAAGAAAGTATGCCCGTGCGCGTCCAAGAACTCGTCGAGCAACCGCGCGAGTCGTTTCTCGTCCACGCCAAACGTCGCGCGCTTGAACGCCTCGATGAATTCCCGCTGCGCCGCGTCTGGCTCCCCCGCCGCTGCAAACATCCGCCGCAGCACCCGCCGCCGCTCCCGTCGCGCCGCCGCCTCTTCCATGATTTGAAACTCCCCCGTCAACCCAAGCTCGAAGGGAAAGCTCCGCACCACGCGCGCGAAAAATCCGTCCAGCGTCCCGAGGCTCAACCGCGGCATCGCCTCCACCACCGTCCGCAGTAGCCGCAAAAAATCTGCCGCCTTCAACGCCGGCGCGTGCACGTCATGCGCCAGCTTATACGCCGCGTCTTCCGACGCTGCGGCCCGCGCCAGCTTCTTGAGGATTTCGTCGAAAAACTCTCCCGCCGCCTTCCGCGTAAACGTCAGCGCCACGATCCGCTCCGGCGCCGCCCCTCCCGCCAGCAGCTGCACGAAGCGGTTCGTCAATGCATAGGTTTTCCCCGAGCCGGCCGACGCCAAAATCATCTCATGTTTCAGCTGACTCATACGCTGCCCTCCCGCGCTACACTCGCCGCGACGCCTTGGTGAAACAGCTCCGCAAACTCATCCCAGTCCGCCTCGCGACCCAAGATTTCACGGGGCGGCCAAAATTCTCCCGTCACCACCGCCGTCGCCACGCCCTCCGCGCAGCGCTCCGCCGATGCTTGGAGCTCCCGGGAAAATCCCGCCCACATCATGACCGCCGTCCCACTCGCCGCCTTCGGGAGGTTGAAATATCCGCACGCCACTGCGTCGCCCCACGCGGCCGCGACTGCCCGCCGATACATCGGCAGCTGCAGATCTTTCCACACGCGGATTTTTCCTTCCGCGTCCGCCCAACGCATCCACTCCGGCCGCCCGTCATCCTCGGGGCGCACCGCACGCCCATGTGCCTCGTCCGGCTCCACCGCCGTGTCGCCCGTCTTGTAGTCGAGCACGCGCACGCGGCCATCTGCGTGCCGGTCGATTCGGTCGATCGTTCCACTGATCGTCAGCCCGCCGAGCGGAAACGAAAATTTCCACTCGACCTCCACCGTGCGCCAACCGTCGGCGCGCTCGCGGGCCTCCACCTCTGCCGTCGCGCGCAGCCGTTGCCGCGCCGATTCCAACTGCACCACGATTGGCAGCGTCAGCTCCGTCCCATAGCGCAAACATGCCACGCGTTCGAACCGCTCCATTAAAAATTCCCGTATCCGGTCCGCTTCGACGCAGTCGCGCATCGCCTCGCTTTTGCCGAGCTCCTGCAATGCTGCGTGCACGAGGGTCCCGAAGTCGCCCGCATCGAGTTCATCCTTGGCCGGATCGACCCGCGCCATGCGCAGTCCATGCCGCAGATAAAATCGCAACGGGCACGCCAACCAGTCCCGCAGCGCCGTCACGGATATTTTCTTCGGCGACGCCACCACGCGGGGCCGTATCGGCCAGGCCCGCGCCCACGGCAGATTGGGGTGCGACCCCTCCACCTTGCGAAACAGCTGCTCCACTCTCTGCGGCAGCTCCGCCTCGGCGCAGCGCAACAGCAGGCGCGAGGGGCGCAGCGGATCGCCCGCGTTCGAGGTTTTCCCCAGCAACACGTCCATACGTCCCGTGTCGCCATGGCGCCACGCCGCCAGCGCGGTCAGCAGATACGCATCCCGGGCAAACCGCTCCGCATTGGTGTTGAGCCCGAGGCTGACCCGCAACGCCTCCGGCAAAAACACGTCGCCCACAGTCGCCTCGGGTACGTTCCCATCGTTGACCCCGGCGACCACGAGATGCGGCGCGTCCTCCCACAAGAGCTCCAGCCAGCCGAGCAAATCGAGCGCACCCGCCGGTCGTTCCGCCGTCCTCACCTCCGCCGCAAACGCCCCGAGTGCCACGGCCCACCGCTCCGCGAGCGTTAGCTCCGGACCGCCCCAACCAGCCAACGCCCGCCCCACCTCGCGCAAGGTGTCCGTCCAGGCCACCGCCGATTCCGCGAGCGCCGCGCCCGGATCGATCCGCCGAGCCGCGAAAATCATCGCCGACGCCGACGCCGCATTGTCCGGAAACGTCCCGGTCGTCAGCACGGCGCGCAATTCCCCCAACGCCGCCAGCCCGACCGAAGCCATCGGAAAACTGCCCGCGTGCAACCCAGCCGCAGCGAGCGTCGGCGGCAGATGTTTGGCCCGCAATGCATCGATTTCTTGCAACAGCTCTGCGGCCGAAAATCTCCCCGTCGCCCGCGCACGCAGCCATGCGAGCACATCGGGACAGCGCAGCACCGCCGCCCCCGCTTCGAAACTCGGCACGGCCGCGCACTCCGCCAAAGCCACCATGAGCGCATGCAGTCCATCCCGCGCCCGCGCCTTACCTTCGGGATTGAAGGCCACGATCCCCGCACGCGCCAGCGCTCGCTCCGCGAGCGGCAGCACTTCCGTATCCGCAACGCCAACACCGAGCACGCCTTCCGCTCGGGCGTAGCTCCGCGCCGCCGTCACCAGATACTCCGCTTGTGCCGCCGGATTGGCGCAGACCCGCACCCGCTGCTCGAAGCAGCGCAACGTGATCAATCGCCGCTCCCACCGCGCCACCACCGGCCGTCCCCAGCCATCGAAGTTTTCCGACTCCTCTGCCGGCGCATACACCACCACGTCCACCCGCACTCCCTTCCCTGCGTGCGCCGCCAGCGCGCGCAGCGCCAAGGGCAACGGATCGGGCGTTCCCAGCACCACAATTTCCTCCACTCCCGCCGGCAAAATCGGATCGCCGGCCGCCGCGATCCGTACCGCCTTTTCGTCGCACCGCCCCATCCCCGCCAGTTTTTCGTCGTAGCGCCGCTCCAACGCGCCGAGCTGACGCCAGCGCTCCGTCTCGGGACATTCCGCGCCTACCCGTCCCACGACGTCCGCCATCCGCAGGCCTCCCTCGCCCAACGCCACTTGCAGCCGCCCAAATTCCGCGCCGAGCGCGAGCGCCCAAGCCGCATTGCGCTCCGGGGGATCGACGGGAAACACGTCCCGGCAATCGGCCAAATCCACTTCCTGCACTACGTCCACCCAAGCGAGCAGCGACTCGATCCGCGCCGCCGCCCCCGTCGCTAAACCGGGCGTTAGCAGGGCATCAGGCGTCACTACGCGCGGCGGAAACACCGCCTGCCCTCGGCGGCTCGCGTGTTCGGCCAGCGCCTCGCGCAGCCGGCGACCCGCTTGCCGCGTCGGCACCACCACCAACCGATTCGCGAGATCGAGCGGAGCCTCGCCACCCCAACCCGCCGCCAGCCACTCGACCGCTTGCGCCAATAGCGGGCGTTCCCACGAAAGGAAATGCCGGGTGATCGGAGTTTTAGGGTCAGGAAAATCCACGCGTCGCGATCATGGGAGCCCGCAGGCCGAGCCCGCAAGCAGCGTCCGCCTTCTCCCCGCATCAAACCACCGGGTTTCGCGCCAGCCCCTTTTCTCCCACGCTTAAACAGAAAAACCCCGCCACTCATCGAGTGCGGGGTCCGCCAGAAAAAATCCTGACCGGTTGATCGGCTTACTTCGCGAAGACGATCTTCGCGATCTTGGCCTTGGCGCGGGAAGCGGCGTTCTTGTGAACGACGCCCGACTTGACGGCCTTATCCATCGCTGAGGTGTAGGCCACGGCAGCAGTCTTGCTGGCGGCGGCATCCTTGGACGTGACAGCCGCATTGAGCTTCTTGTGAAGCGTCTTCAGGCGGGTTTTGGCGCCTTGATTGCGGGTTTGGAGACGGGCTGATTTGCGCGCTGCTTTGATGGCAGATTTAGTGTTGGCCATAATCGTAAATGAATTTAAGTCGGCCAAAGACTCAAACGCCCGCCGGAGAGTCAAGGGTTTTGTCCGATCCCAACAAATCCTGTCTCCCCTTCCCGCTCGCATCTTGCCCGTAATCCACCCCTCACCTCAAGACGCGCACAGTACATTCTAAGATTCCCAGGACTGATCCTGTCGCCCGACCCCACCGCGTCGCGAAGGCCTCGCCACACTCCCCCCGCACGCGGCGAGATCTGCCCCGATCTCCTCTCCCCTCACACTGAGGTCGGCACCTTCCTCAAACGGCTCCAGCCGTGCGCACCCCTCTTTTTTCCTTTGGTTCACACCGTTTTCACCCGCCACGCGGTCGCGAGTCGCGTTCTCCACCGGCAATTGCTCGCGCCGTCCCGCTTCATCCCTCTTGCTCTCGCTGCCGTCGACCGTTCCATGCCGTGGCTCGCCACGCTGGTCGGCCCGCGCTTTACCTGCAACGCTCCCTCCTCTTCACCATGAATCACTCCCACACCCTCGGGCTGCTCTCGCTCGCCACGGCCCTCGCCACCGCGGGCCACGCCCACCAGGCCACCGGCATCAAGCTCACCGAGCCCACCGCCCACTCCATCACCGTGTGGACGCGCATCACCCGCGAGGCCGAGCGCGCCGCCGACGATGGCCCGCTGCCCATCACGAAGCTCTTCGATCGCACCACGGGAAAAGACATTCCGCTCCGCGACAACGCCACCTACGCCAACGCCCGCCCCGAGCTCACGTTTCCCCCCGGCGCTAGCCTCGCCACCATCCGCGGCGCCGCCCTCGGCGCGTCCGGTCAGACCCGCGTGCGTTATCGCCCCGCCGGCGCGGCCACCGCCGCGTGGACGGAATCCGCTTGGCGCGACGTCGATCCTTCGCGCGATTTCACCGCCACTTTCGCGCTCGCTCAACTCACTCCCGGCACACGCTACACGGTCACCGTCGAAGACCGCCCGCGCGCCGACGCACCCGTCACGAGTACCACCACCGGCGCCTTCGTCACCGCGCCCCTCGCCAACGCCACCGCGACGTTCGCAGTGATGAGTTGCCAACAATATGAGGATCGCGACCGCCCCGACGGCTTTGCGATCTATCCATCGATGCTCGCATTGAAACCCGACTTCATGGTCAACACCGGCGACGCCGTTTACTACGACCACGGTCCCGTCCACGCCATCAACCTCGACCTCGCCCGCTACCACTGGGCCCGCATGTACGGATTTCCCACGCTCCGCGATTTCCACCGCCAGGTCGCGAGCTTCTTCATGAAGGACGACCACGACACGCTCACCAACGACTCCCACCCCGAGGACCGCAGCGGCGATTTTACCTTTACCGAAGGCCTGCGCGTCTTCCGCGAGCAAACTGCCCCGTCCGAGCCGCCCTACCGCACGCTCCGCTGGGGCCGCCACCTGCAAGTCTGGTTCCTCGAAGGCCGCGACTTCCGCAGCACCTCCGAGGCTGACCGCAAACAGACGCCCACCATTCTCGGGCCCACGCAAATCGCGTGGCTGGAGCGCACCCTCACCGCCTCCGACGCCACGTTTCGCGTCATCATCACGCCGACTCCCATGGTCGGGCCCGACCGTCCGCAAAAGGACGACAACTACGCCAACAAAGGCTACGTCGTGGAAGGGACCAAAATCCGCGCGCTCCTCGCCCGCCAACCCAATCTCACCGTCATCACCGGCGACCGCCACTGGCAATATGTCTCGCGCGATCCCGCCACCGCCATCGAAGAGTGGAGTGTTGGCCCCGCGACCGACGCCCACGCCGGTGGTTGGAGCGAGGACCAACCGCGCCCTGAGCACCGCTTCCTCCGCATCAAGTTCGGCGGCTTCCTCTCCGGCTCCGTCGCGCCGTCGACCGCGACCGCCCCTTCCGCGCTCACCCTCCGCCTGCACGACACCGCCGGAAAAGTGATCTTTACCGATACGAAGCCCGCCCAGTAAAACCGATCTACTCGCAGCTCGCCCTAAATGCTTTCGGCCAGAAACTGCCGCGGAAATCAGCCGTCTGTTGGCGCATTACCATGGTTTCACCTTCGCTAAGAAAACAAAATCCGGAAAAGCTCGGCATCGGACTGAGGCGGCTGGCCACGACCTGCCATGGGCTGAGGAGTAAGCTCCTCTGGGTCGGCTTGGCGTTACAGGCGCTGGCACCCGACTCATTACCCGCCGCCGACGCGCATCCGGTGTTCGACCTCAAGCATTCGAGCCAATCGCTTGAGGAACAGCCCGCCAGCTGGACGACCCGGCCCGGCCCTTGGGGCACCATCACCATCAAATCGACCTACCTGGAGGCCCCTCCGGCACTGATTGAGTTGGCCCCAAAACCCGACCAAATCCCCATCTGGCGCTTCCCTGGCTGGACGCTCGCGGCGATCCGAGATTTGCTCGCCAAAGCCGGCTTATCGGCCGCGGAGCAAGGCGTACTGCTCGATTCCAGCAACGTCCGGCATGAAATCTTGGGCCCCGTGCTGCTGCCCCCCCCGGCATTGCTGATCGAGCTAGCGCCGGCTGCGCGCCAGATCATCTACGAGGAATTGGCCAAACTACCGCCGAATTCGTTTCATGCTACCCCCTTGCCTCTACCCGGCAATGTCGACGACTGGCTTCGCGAGTCGAAGCTATCTCCGCGGCAACGAATCCTGTTCAAGCAACTCCTGTGGTCACGTGGCCGCTGCCACGTATTCAGTGATATCTCTCTGCTCATCAATCAGGCGACCTCCGCCGCCGAAATTGCCGCCGCGATCAGTTCGCAAACCCGCGTACAATCGCTCGTCGCCAGCATTCGCGTACCGTCACTGGAGCAGGCCGAGTCGGTCTTGGAATACTGGCGAGCGAACCGCGCCAACAGTCACGTGATGCCTTTTTTCCGCTCGGCCATCGGCCGCGAGGGGGTGTCGGAAATCGATTTGATCTACCTGCTTCCGCGCCTCGCGCGCGCGCGCCTGTTCACCTATCCGACCCTGACCGATGCCATCGGCGGTAAGATGCCCGATTGTCATTGGACCGCTGTTAATTTTTTCGCGATCAACTATCAACCCTACTACCTCGACGGCCGCTCTGGGTTTATCGATCTCCTCGGGAACTACAATTCCATCCCCGAACCGACTCAGCTGGGAGACCTCATTTGCTTTATTCGAAAGGACGGAACCGTCGCCCACTCCTGCGTACTGGTCGCTGACGATATCGTTTTCACGAAAAACGGCGTCCAAGTGTTCTCCCCGTGGGTGCTGCTTCGTTTCTCCGCTGTGGCAGCCATCTACAACCACGACCAGGTCAACCGGCTGGCGTTCTTCCGCTCTAAAACCCAACCCACCTCCGATCTCTGAACGATCCCCGCGCCCGCCGCACTTACGCTCGGCCTGCACGCTACCGGGCGGAAAATCGTTTTCAAATCCCCGCGTCCCGTCGCTTTCCGATGAACTCGCCCCTACCCCTCCTCACCAGCCGCACCGCCTTTCTCGCCCTGGTTTTCACCATCGCTCCGATCGCGGTCGCCCAACGCGCCCCCGTCGCGCCCGCCGCGTCAACCGCGCCCAAAGCCGACGCCGAGACCGTCACCCTCTCTCCGTTCACCGTCAGCACCGACAAAGACGTCGGCTTCGTCGCCACCAGTTCCCTCGCTGGCGGGCGCCTCTCGGGTGATCTCGCCGACACCCCCGCCGCCTACTCGGTGATCACGCGCGAATTCATCGACGCCCTCAACCTCACCGATCTCAACGGCGCCATCGAGTGGACCGTGAACACCAATGTGAACAACGACAACGGCGCCAACCTCACCTTCGCCTCCAACGTCACCTACACCACGCGCGGCGTCGGCGCCTCCACGCCCCAGCGCAATTTCTTCCCGTTCTACGTCAATTTCGACAGCTACAACCTCGAACGTTACGACTTCTCCCGCGGCCCCAACTCCGTCCTCTTCGGCAACGGCAACCAGGCCGGCTCCGCCAACGTCGTCACGAAGCAGGCCCGCTTCGACCGCCCCGTCCGCGAGCTCCGCACCTCCTTCGGCTCGTGGAACACCCGCCGCGTCTCCCTCGACGTCAACCAGCCCCTCAACGACCGCCTCGCCGTCCGCACCAACGCCGTCTGGCAGGATGGTCGCGGCTGGCGCGACCGCGATTTCTCCAAGCTCAAGGGCGTCGCCCTGACCGGCTCTTTGCGCCTCGGGCCCAACACCCAGCTCCGCCTCGAGGGCGAATACGGCGAAAACAGCCGTATGTCCGGCTTTTCCAATCTCAACGACAGCTTCGCCGGCTGGGATGGCACGACGACGTTCTCCGCGCCGCTCACCGCCACCCCCACCAACAGCAACGCCCTCGGGGTGACGCGCAACGCCGCCGCCGGATTCTACGTTTACGCGCCGGCCTCCGGTTTCGACGGCGTGATGAACTACCAAAACACCGCGCTCACCCTCGGCGCCGGCGCCAACACCGCCGTGCCCATCGCCGGTAAATTCTTCGCCGGCGTCAGCCCCAACGCCTCCGGCGCCGATCTCCTCAACTCCCTCAATCTGCCCGGCGAGCGCTTCGCCAACGCCATCCGCGGCTCCGCCTTCCGCCTCCCGGGCCGCACGTTTTCCCCGTCCTTCGACGCCCCGGTCTTCTGGCAGCGCTACCGCGACGTCGCGCTTTACTTCAATCACGCCATCGGGAAATCCCTCTTCTTCGAACTCGCCCTCGACAAAAACAACAGCTTCCGCGCCGCCGAAATCACTCTCAACCGCGGCCTCGTCACCACCCTCATCGACATCAACAAAAACCTCCCCAACGGCACCCCCAACCCGAACTTCCTCCAGCCCTACAGCGAGGCCAACCGGCAGCAGAATCCCCGCGGCACCGATGCCCACAATATCCGCGGTGCCGTCGCCTACGTGAAGGACACCCGCTTCGGCGACTTCAAGTTCAACTCCCTCTTCGGCACCAACGTCCAAGACAACCTCGGCCGCCTCACGCTCCTCGGCGCCCGCATCGATCCCGATCCCCGCCGCTGGTCCCTCACCGACCTCATCCGCTACCGTTACTACTGGAATCAAGCCGGCCGCCCGCTCCCGCAACTCGGAAAAATCCAGCTCGTCGATCCCGTTCTCGGTACGACCCGCGAGATCACGCCCGCCTATACCTACGACACTTCGCGGCCCGAGGTGAACGCCAACACCAAGGCGACCTACCGCTACGCCCTCGGATCCGTAAACGCCCAGTTTTTCAAGCACCGCCTCATCGTCCTCGGGGCCGTCCGCTTCGACGACTACAAGAACGAGGTCGAATACAATTCCTTCATCCGCGATTACCCCGCCAACTGGAATGGCAACGACATCGTCTTCAAACCCAAGGCCCCCGCCGACTACCTCGCGCTCAGCTACCTTCCCAAGGACGCCGTCGGCGTCGCGACTGGTCCCGCCACGCCCGCCCTCCAGCGCCCGCGCGACGGCGCCGGCAATCGCCTCGCCCAATACGCGAACGATCGCTTTCAGGACGACTACGCGCCCCCGCCCGTCAAAGGCACCAAGACCACCTATTCCGTCGGCAGCGTGTTCCACTTGCGCTCGTGGGTCAGCCTCTACGCGAACTACGCGCAGACTTACAATTTACCCAGCGTGACGCCTACGCTCACAGGCAACACCCTCCCGCCCACCATCGCGGAGGGCGTCGACGCCGGCATCCGCTTCTCCCTCCTCAACCGGCGTCTCAACCTCAGCCTCAACCGCTATTTTTCGAAGGAGGACAATCAGAATTCTTCCGCACCCGCCAACACCGGCAGCCCCATCAATGCGATCGTCAACGCCAACGCCGTCGGTGATTTCTCCGCCAGCGGCCTCAACGTCCGCGGCCTGCAACCGTTGCCCGCGGTCTTTCAAGATCGCCGGCAGGGCAAAGCCAACGGCTACGAAGTGGAAGCCGTCGCCAACCTCAGCAAAGCGTGGCGCCTCTCCGCCAACTACGCGATCGCCCGCGCGTTCGCGACCAATGCCGGCGAAATCACGGCCGCCTACATCGACAAAAATCTCGCCACCCTCCGCCAGATCGTCCTCGACGCCGGCGGCCTCATCGACTCCGCCAACGTCGCCACCGTCAACAACGCCATCGCCGTTAACCAACGCTCACCCGACGTGAACTCCGCGGTCTCCGGCTGGAACACGCTCCTCGCCGGCCGCGCCAGCATCGTCTCCGGCACGGTCATCAGCCAGAACACCACCTCCGCCAATCTCTTCACCGACTACGCCATTCAGGAGGGCCGCTTCAAAGGCCTGCGCCTCGGTGGCGGCGCCCGCTACCGCGGCCGCTCCGTCATCGGTAACCGCGGCGCCGATACCATCATCAACCCCGCGAATCCCGCCCAAGGCATCGACGACCCCAACGTCGACGCCTTCACGATCGTCTACTCGCCTGGCTACTGGGTCGCCGCCGCTACCGTCGGCTACCACTGGCGCGTCTCCGCCAAAACCCAAATCCGCTTCAACCTCAGCATCGACAATCTCCTCGACGATGCGAAGCCGCGCTACATCAGCACGATTCTCCGCCCACCCGGCGGCGACGTGACCAACCCGTCGCGCACCACCACATCCAACAATTTCTGGTATCAGACTCCGCGCAGCTACACCCTCGCCGCCACCGTTCCATTCTGAACCGTCCGGGCGTCGCTTCTCGACGCCCGCGACGACCCGGCCGTTTTTGACCGGGTAGCGGCGAGCGCCAGCAAGCCGACAGGTAGCGGCGACTTCCAGCAAGCCGACGCCCGACTCGCCTTACCGTTGCTCGCCCCCAGCTGTCATGGCTGCCTTCGTAGCTTCGCTGTCGTTGCATCAGGACTCCACCCTCTCCCCATGAAATCCTCCCTCCGCGCCCTCCTCCTCACCTCCCTCCTCGCCCTGCCGCTCGCGCTCACTCCCGCGCTCCCCGCCGCCGAGCCCACCAACGCCACCGAAGCCGCCGCGAAAAAAGCCGCCGAAGACCAGCGCATCGACGGCCTCTACCAGCAGAAATTCGCCACGCTGTCTCCCGCGCGCCAAGCATGGGAAACCGTTCTCCAGGCAAACCTCGGCAACGGTTTCTACCTCCCGATCCACAAGCGCGATTTCGTCAAAGGCACGTCCACCGCGTGGGACTTCGTCGCCGACGATCCCACACTGCCGCG
>CANIJN010000131.1 GCA_947467625.1 Opitutia bacterium
GAACACCCGGCCACCGGCCGGGCCTACAACCGCCGACCGCGCCTCAACCCTCTATCGCGGGCGCGACGCCTGTTGGCGCAGGCGCTCGGCTTCGTCGTAGTGATGGGCCGCTTCGAGATTCTTTCCGAGCGAGCGCAGGATCTGCGCGAGGTTGTTGTGCGCGGCAATCAAGTCGGGGCGCAGTCGGATCGCGGCCTGCAACGCCACCACCGCTTCCGGATATTTCCCCAGCGTGCCGAGCGCCACGCCGACGTTTCCGTGCAGTTCCGCGTCGTTGGGCGCGAGCCGCAGCGCGCTCTGAAATCGCGCGAGCGCTTCGTCCCATCGCCCCGCCGCCGCCAGCGCGTTCCCCAGCACCGCGTGCGACGCGGGGGTCGCCGGATCGAGACGCGCCACGTGTTCAAACTGGACAATCGCTTCCGGCAAACGTCCCGCCCGAGCGAGCGCCGTACCCAGATCGCGGCGGTATTTAACGGAGTCAGGCGAGAGCCGAATCGCCTCTTCGAACCGGGCAATCGCCTCGGGGAGTCGGCCCTTCAGCACGAGTTCACACCCGAGGTTGTCGAGTGCTTCGAAGTGCGCGGGCTTGAGCCGGATCGCTTCTTCGTAGTGCCGGATCGCGTCATCGCCGCGCCCGACCCGGCTAAAAGCATTGCCCAAATTATTGTGCACTTCCCCGTAACCGGGCCGGAGCTGCAGTGCGCGCTCGAGAATGGGAATCGCCGCCTCGGATTCACGGATCGCGACGAGCGCGCAACCGAGATCATTGTGGACCGGAGCATCGTCCGGCCGGAGCTGTAATCCTCGGCGAAATGCCAAAATCGCCTCGTGGTAGCGCCCTTGCTGCGCGAGGGTGTCACCAAGATTTGCCCACGCCATGAAGGCGTCGGGATTGCGCGCGAGCGTGGTGCGCCAGAGGGCTTCTTTGTTGAGATACTGCCCGCTCTCTCGCCACGTCATCACCCCGAGCACCACGAGCACCCCCACCGGCACGATGCCCCTCAGCTGGTAGGCCCAGCCGCTGGCCCGGCCGCCGACCGGGCTCATGCGCTCCAGTCCCACCGTCAATCCCGCCCCCGCCAACGCCAACGGCCCCATACTCGCGAGGTATTGAAAATGATCGCCCACGAAGGAATACCGAAAAAAGAAGACGCTGAAGAATCCGAGCACCGGAAAGAGCAACGCGGAGAAATAAATCGCCGCGACAAACACCGGGCGCAGCGCGCTGGCGCGCCACCACCACAGCGCCCCACACCCAACGAGCAGCGCGACGAGCGGCGCAAACGCGAGCGGCTGCGCGGTGTCGATCTGCCAGCGCGGATAGATAAACATTAGCTCGGCCGGCCAAGCGAGTTTTCCCAAGTAAAACCAGACCGCCCGGCCCGCGATAGCAAAACGCTCTGGCCACGTCTGCGACCACTCAGCGCCCGCCGCGCCGGAATTCACCCGCTGCTCCCAAATCGTCCACGCCGCCGCCACGGCTGAAAACACGAAGAAGGGCACCAGCGCCCCGAGATCGCGCCACGTCAGTCGGCGGTGCTGCCACCAGACGCACAGCGCGAGCACCACTGGGAGCATCACCGTCGAGGGTTTGCTCAAAATCGCGAGGAGTGCAAAGAGCAGAGCGAAACAATAGTCGCGGCGAGCGCCAGTGAGCCGTGGTTGGCCGGCTTGCTGGTGCTTACCGCTACCCGCGCCCGACCACTTCAGCCAGCACCCGATCGCCGCGAGAAAAAATACCGCCGACTGGGTGTTCTTCAATTCGCAGATCCACGCCACCGACTCGACCTGCACGGGATGCAGTGCCCAGAGTGCCGCCCCGAACCACGCGCCGGGCACGCGCAGTTGCACCAGCACCCGCCAGAGCAAGAGCGCCGCGAGCACATGGCACGCGAGCGTCACAAGGTGGTAGCCGAGGGGATTCAGCCCCCACAGCGCGTGCTGCACCCAGAAATTCGTCAGTACGAGCGGAAAGTAATTCGCCCGCGCCGTCGTCCAAATTTCCGTCAACCCCAGCGGACCGATGATCGTAGGATTCGCCGTGATGTGCAGGTCGTCGTCCCACAGAAACTCACCGCGCAACGCGGCCCAGTAGGAGGCGAACACGGCGAGCCCCAACAGCGCGCCGAGCGCCATGGTACGCACCGCACCGGAGCGAGCCGTCGGAGCGGAGGTTGAAGACGTAGCCATGAGTCACGAGTGGAGCGCACCGACAAAAAAGCGCCAGCCGGAAGGCTGACGCTAGAAGCTATCCCTCCGATCCCCGCGAGGCTCAGAACTGGCCGCGCAAACCGAAGACCCAGTTGCTGCCGTATTCCTGCATTTGCCGCAGGTAGCGACTTTCACCCTCTGCATAGCCAGTCGGCGACTCATACCAGAGGACGGGCATGCCGGTGAGATTTCGAATTTGCACGTAGGCGGTCAGCCTGCGGTTCAATTTCCAATTGAGCGAAACGTCGAACTGCGTGATCTCGCCGACCGTGCGGCCATAGGTGCTGCCATCCGGATGCTCCGGGCGCCAGACCATGCCGAGGGAACCGCTGAACTTCTTATAGGAATAGCCGAGGCGTGAGGAGACGCGGTGGGGCGCGAGACCGCCGCGGCGCGCGTTGGCATACGTACGCGTGTAGGCAAGATTGTAGCTGATCCCACGCAGCATCTCGTGCGGCAAAAAGCCGAGCGTCTGATTGTAGGACAGTTCCATGTTCCGAAATTTCCGCAGCTGGGAATTGTTGCGCGTGGCGCGGAACGTGTAGGCCGCGAAATCAGGATCATCCACGCCGAACTCGTCCGCCGAGTAGTCAAAACTCTCGCGCAAGTTCGTGATCTCATTTTGCGAGAGGTCCAAACTGAGCTGCCCGGGCGAGCGGCCGCTGAAGTAATACGCGAGCCGCGCCTGATACTTCGTGGTCTCCTCGGGTTGCAGCTCCGGATTCGGGGCGGCCACCCGCGAATTCACTTCGTCGACGACCCACAGGCCAGTGAGGTTGTCGATCGGCGGCCGGGAGATACCTTTGTTGAAGCCGGCGTGGAATTCAAAATTCCGAAGGATATTGTATTTGGCCGAGAAGGACGGAAACACATTGCGGTATTGCGATTGGCGGGTGACGCGCGGCTGGCTCTCAAACTGGTAGCGGAGGCCAGCCAAGGTCGTCGCCCGACCACCGTTGGTGCCGGGGGCATAGACCGGGTAGCCGGCCGCCAGCACTTGGGCGCGGAGCAGCGGGTCCCACTCACGGACCGCATTTTCGGTATCCTCCAAACGGGCACCGAAGCGGAGCTGCAGCTGCGAGGTGGGGCGGGCATCGATTTGGGCGTAGCCCGACTTGATCGTCTGGCGGAAGAGGCGCGGCGCAGCGTAGAGGTCAGTGTAGTAGTTTTCCGGAGTGGCCGTGTTGCTGAATTGCTCGGGATGCGCCCGGAACAGGTCGGCCACGGCGTAGCGATTCACGCGCGGCGGCATCCCTTGCACGCCATTCACATTGTAGACCGTCAACGCGTTGGTCGTGCCGAGGTCAAAGGCGTGGGGCGAGATGAACTGGGGGCCGACATTGGCCCAATTACCCGTGGTGGCGTTTTCGAGCGCGCCTGTCGTGGCATTGGTCCGGATCGTGTTGCCGAAGGGTCCGGTGTAGGACCAGACCTCGATGTTGCCGTAACCGCGGTGATCGCGGTTTTCCTCGTTCCACTTGCCGCCGAATTTGAGCGAGACGGGAAATTTCCGAAACGGCACGACCCACTTGGCGTTCAACTGGCCCGTCCAGATTTCGGTGGCCCAAATATTACTGCTACTGTTGGCCCGGGTGCCGCCGTCGCGGGCCGCGGTATTGGTGAAATTGCGCAGGTCATACCAGTCGGGTCCCGCGGTCTGCCGGATCGTCCATTCCCACGACTCAGCATGGGGCCGCGTGGCCGTGAAACTGCTCGCCACACCGCCGCCCTCGGAGCTCGAGAATCCGCGCTCCAAGGCCTCGTAATTATTCAGCGAACGCGAGTAGCCGGCCGCCCCATCGACGACCCAGGTGGCGAGCTTGTATTCAAAGCGCGGGGAAAACGTGCGGGTGTAGGTGAGCTTGGAGGCGGACCCGCCGCCGTTGTTGAGCGCGGCGGCGTTGGCGGCGGTGGTGCGGTTGGCAATGACGGTTGTGAGTCCGTCACCCCGGACGGAATTACGACCATTGTTGACGTTGGCATTGTCGTTGGCGGCGACGAAGGTGAAATTGCGGTTCCAAAATTCGCCCTCGGTGTAGGTGTAGATGGCGTTCAGCGAGAGCACGAGATTGCGCGTCGCCTTGAAATCGGCGGTCAGCAGCATGGAATCTTTTAAAATAAACTTCGGCCCATCCTTGAAATCGATCTGGCGGGCCACCAGCGGCCGGCTGTCGTTGGCATTGGGCGCGCGGTTATAGCCGACGCTCACGAGGTATTGCTCGGTGTAGGACGACGCGTGGCTGGTGCTGAGCAAAATGCCGAGGCGCTGGTTAAAGAACGATTCGGCGTAGTTGGCCTCATAGTTGTGCTTGAACTTATTTTCCAGCTTATCGGTCGGACCCATCGTCTTCCGGAGGGTAAACTCCTCATCGTTAAAATTGACGCTGGTGTTGAAACCATAAGAACGCCCTTTGCGGTCAAAGGCGCGCTTGGTCTTCATGTTGATCGTGCCAGCAGGGGAGTCGGCGTCCGACTCGGGACTCGTGGTCCGGCTGACCTCGATGGACTCGATGGCCGTGATCGAAAACCCTTCGAAGCTCGTCGCGCGCGAGGCATCGCCGCCACCCCGGTTCGCATCGGCACTGGCCGTGCGGATACCGTCGAAGGAGACGCCAACATATTGAGAATCCATCCCGCCGAGACGCGGACCGCGGGCTTCAGACTCGACGTAATCAATATCGACGCCGGGCAGGTATTTGAGAAATTCACCGACGTTGCCATCGGTCACGTCGCCAAAAATGTCGGAAGAAACCGAGGTCGAGATGTTCATGTTGCGCCGCTGGTCCATGATCGCCTTGGAATTTCCTTCGCGTTCGGACGACACCGAGAATGCGGCCAACTGCAAAACTTCCCCGTTTTTCGCCCCCCCCGTGCCCGGCGCGGCGGAGGCGCTGATCAAATTAACTTCGCGGACAGCAGGCTGCCCCGCCGTGACCGTGAAGGACTCGTTTATGGTGATATAGCCCGTGTAGGTAACCGTGATCGCAGCGGCTCCGGCGGCGACACCCGCGAACTCAAACGAGCCATCATTCTCGGAATAGGTCACCTGGTTGGTGCCATCGAGACGGACCTCGGCGTTGCGGACATATTCCTTGGAGACGGGATTGTAGATCCGGCCCTGGATAGAGCCGGTCGGAGCAGGCTGGGCAGACAGCGTGACCGCCAAAATTGAGGTCCACATGATCGCGCCAAAGGCGCTGATGCGACGGAGCAATGCAGAGAGGAGCAGGTTCATAGTCAGGGTGAATTCGGTTCGGGGGCAGGCTGACGGTTACAGCGCAGGGTTGCGCGCAATCCGAAATAAATCGCTGCCGGTCGCAAGCCCAAGCTGGGTCATTCCGCGCCGGAATCGCAGAAAAAAGCGGCAGCCCTCGAGCCAGCGCTGAAATCTAATCCCCCTCATTTCCCCGCGACTCAGAATGGGCCGCGGATACCGCAGGGGGTTTTCCACGCAGTTTGTCGCGACCACTGACCACGCGGCCCGTCGCGGATCCTGATTCCACGCGCCACCACAATTATCCCAGCCCGCCCTCCCGCTCAAATTTACTATCCCAAAGCGCTTCCTGCCAAAAAAATGAGCCGTTTTCCCGGCCCGGTCCAAATCGCTCTTGCCGCCCTCCCCCCACCTCGCACACCTTCCGCCCCACTCCACGCTGCCACCCGTGCGAAAAAATCTCGCCATCACCTCCCTGCTCTTCGCCTGGCTCTGCGCCAACGGCGCGCTGCTGGACGCCGTGCAGGTCTTCGCCTGGGGCAAGATGTTCGCCGAAAATGTCCGCACGGAGCCCCTCGGCGAGGCCCTCCGCGCCACCTTCGATCCCGCCAAGCCCTGCCAATTCTGCCTCGGCGTCGCTGCCGCCAAAGAGACCGCCAAGCAGCAACTCCCCGGCTGCGTCGACCAATCCTCGACCGAGAAACTCGTCCTCGCGCTCCACGTGTCCGCGCGTCCCTTTTTCCTGTCCCCTTCCGCCGACTGGCCCGTGACGCTTGCGAGCGTCCCGCCGTCGCGCACCGAGCCCGTCCCGCTCCCGCCACCGCGCGTCTAGCGCGCCTCCGCACCGCCGTGTCCGCGCCGCGCTGAATTTTCGCGCGCGCTGTCTCCACGGTTTCCCGACCACCCGTTCGCGTTTTCCGCGAATCACGACCGAGCGTCTGCGTGCGCGCCGTCGTGCCACATTCCACCTTCACGCGTCCCACCACCATGTCTCTCCTTCGCTCCTTCTCACCGTCTCTCCCTCTCCGCGTCTCCGCGGTCTTCCTGCTCGCCCTCTCTGCCTCTGCGCTCTCCGCCCAGACGCCCAAACCCGCCACCGGCGACCTCGTCACCCTCGACCGCTTCGCCATCGCCGCCGAAAAGGAAAATAACTTTTCCCTCCCGCTCGACGCCCTCTCCACCTCGGGTTCGCGCCTCGGACTCACCAGCCGAGAACTCCCCGCGAGCGTTTCCATCATCACCCAGGAAATGATGCAGCTCCGCGGCCTCCGCACCGCCGTCGAAGCAGTCGAAGCCGCCGTCGGCATGACAGGCGGCACCAACTTCGGCTCCATCCCCACCTACTCCACGCGCGGCTTCGGCGGCAACAACGTCACCGTCCTGCGCGACGGCATCCGCCAAAACACCGCCTCCCAATCCTCGCGCACCGTCGACTCCTTTCTCCTCGATCGCATCGAAGTCCTCAAAGGCCCCGACGGGCTCATGTTCGGCGAAGGCGCCATCGGCGGCGCCGTAAACTATATTTCGAAATCCCCGACCGAAAATTTCCGAGGAGACGCCCTCGCGAGCTATGGCGCCTGGGGCAGCTACCGAGTCGGCCTCGGCGTCGGCGGCCCGCTCCGCAAGTCCGGCGTCAGCTACCGCGCCGATTACTCGCACAACCAGACCCACGCCTATCAGGAGCGAAACTCCCAGCGCTACGACGCCGTCTCCCTCTCCCTCGCGTGGCGCGCCACCGATAAACTCACGCTCACCTGGTTCGGCACTTTCCTCGATGACTGGAACGAGAGCTACTACGGCAACCCCGTCATCTACGACGCCGTCGTCAACACCACCGTCGCCAACGCCCAGCCCGAGGTCCGCCTCTTCGCCAACGCCACCGACCGCCTCGTAAATCCCCGCGTCGAGCCCGCCGCGCGCCGCACGAACTACAACTTCTTCGATAATTTCGCCGCCACCGAAAACGTCTTCAACCGCGTCCGCGCCGAGCTCCGCCTCACGCCCGATCTTGAACTCCGCAACGAGACCTACGTCGCCGGCCAGCTCCTCAAGTGGAAGAACACCGAGAGCAACACGTGGAATCCCGTCGCCAAAAACATCACGCGCGGCGCCCTCACGCTCATCTACCGCGACGACGTCCTCGTCGGCGACCGCCTCGATCTCACGCTGAAAAAACCGATCGCCGGCCACGCCAACCGCCTCGTGGTCGGCGCCGTCTTCGAGCACAACGACCAAATTCGCGGTGGCGCCGCCGGCAACCAGGTCACCGCCATCCCCTCCGTCACGCTCCTGAATCCGAATGTCGGTTACGGCCCCGCCTCCCGCTTCCAAAAAACCTCCCGCATCGGCGTCGAAACCCACGCTTTTCACCTCCAGGATGTCTTCGACGTCACGTCGAATTTCCGCGCCGTCGTCGGCCTGCGCTACGACCACATCTCGCTCCAACGCGACACCCTTGCCAACAACACCACCGCGACGCCCACGCCGTTCTCCACTTTCAAGAAGGGCTACCGCACCACCACCGGCCGCCTCGGCGCAGTCTGGATTCTCTCCCAGGAAATCAACGCCTACGCCTCCGTCAGCCGCGCCGCCGAGCCCGTCACCCAACTCGTCTCGCTCGTCGCCACCAGCGCCGACTTCTCCCTCCAGAAGGGCCAGCAATACGAGGCCGGCCTCAAGGGCACGTTCCTCCGCGGCAAACTCGACGCCACCGTCGCCATCTTCGATCTCCTCAAAAAAGATCTCCTCACGAGCACGACCGACCCCGTCACCGGCATCCGCACCAATCAGCAGATCGGCGCGCAAAAATCGAAAGGCATCGAAGCCGCCCTCGCCATTTCCCCCGGCGACGGCTGGCGCGTCGAACTCAACGGCGCCTTCACCGATTCGAGCTACGCCGACTTCAACGAAAACCTCGGCACCGGCATCATCTCCCGCGCCGGCAAACGCCCGAGCAACGTCCCCGAGTGGGTCGCGAATGTCTTCATCGCGAAACGCTTCACCAACGGCTTCGCCCTCAGCGGCGGCCCGCGCTACGTCAGCGACCGCTTTGGCAACACCAACAACTCCGTCGTCGCCGACGGCTACGTGGTCCTCGACGCCTCCGGGAGCTACACCTACCGCCGCACGACGTTCACCCTCCGCGGCCGCAATCTCCTCGACGAAACCTACGAGACCGTCGCCGGCACGACGATGCGCCGCCTCTCCGATCCCCGCACCGCCGAACTCAGCCTCCGCACTTCCTTCTAAACCATCGTTCTCGTTCCTCGTAATCGTTCTCGTTCTCCCGCCCCTCACGTAGCCCAACTCGTGAGAGGCGGGACCTCCGTTCAACTTCGCTCCGCCCAACTTTCCGGCTATCGCTCAATCTCCATGTCTCTGCTGCTCGATTGTTCATCTTTCGTCAGCTGACTTTTATCCGTCAGATCCGTGTCATCCGTGGTAAAAATCTCCGCTCTTAGCGCCATGTCTCGCCTCCCTCGCTCCCCCTCTCTCCGTCTCTCCCTCTTCGCCGCCGCCCTCTTCGCCGCCGCCTGCACCCGCACCGATACTCCGGTTACGACCACCGCCGCATCCCACCCCACCACCAACCCCACCACCCACCCCATTCGCGGAGAAATCGTCGGCCTCGACCTCCCGCGCCAAGTCCTCCTCATCCACCACGAGGAAATCCCCGGCTACATGCCCTCGATGACCATGGAGTTCTCCGTAGCCGGCCTCGACCTCGCCACCGTCCGCGAGGGCCAGCACCTCACCGCCACCATGGGCGCGCCCGTCGACGGCATTTTCCCGCTCACCGCCTTCAAGCTCCTCAACTCGCCCGCCGACCAAGCCGTCGCCGCCGCCACCCTCGCACTCCGCCAGGAAACGTTCACGCGCGGCAAAAACCCCTACCGCGAAATCGGCGAAGCCGTCCCGTCGTTCACGCTCTACAACCAGGACGGCCGCGCCGTCTCCTTCGACACTTTCCGCGGCAAACGCGTCGTCCTCAATTTCATCTTCACCCGCTGCCCCGTCGCCACCATGTGCCCCGCCTCCACCGCAAAGATGATGTCCCTCCAGGCCGCTGCGAAAACTCGCGGCCTCGCCGACCTCGAACTCGTCTCCATCTCCTTCGACTCCGCCTACGACACCCCGCCCGTCCTGAAAAAATACGCCGCCGAGCGGGGCATCGACACCACCCACTTCTCCTTCCTCACCGGCCCCGAGAAAGCGATCCGCGATCTTCTCGCCCAATTCGGCGTCATCGCCGAGCCCGGCGAAAACATCTTCAAGCACTCCCTCGCCACGCTCCTCATCGGTGCCGACGGCAAGATCCTCCACCGCGTCGACGGCTCCACCTGGATGCCCGACGACTTCCTCAAATTTTTCTAAACTCCGCCACTCGTCGCGCTCACCGTAGCCGCGAGCGTGAGCGAGTGGCTCCGTTTCATTCCACACGTCCTTTTCGTTTCGATTCACCCGCCTCCGTTTTCTGCATGAAAATCCTCCCATTCACCCTGCTGCTGCTCGTCCCCGCTCTCGCCCTCGGTTCCGCGATCCAAAATCAAAAATCCAAAATCGAAAATCTCCCGTCCCCCGCCCCCGCCAACGCCCACTGCTCCAATCTCACCGCCGCCCCCGACGGCACGCTGCACCTCACCTACTACGGCCCTGCGCCCGCGTCTGCGCCCGTAGTTGAGCCAGCCGCACGCACCCTCTGGCACGCCACGCTCGCCCCCGGTGCGACCACGTTCTCCGTCCCCCGCCCGATCGTCACCACCCCGCTCCTCATGGAAAACTGGGCCGACTTCGCCTCCCTCGCCGTCGGCACCGACGGCGCGCTCACCGCCCAATGGTTTCAAAAACCATCGTCCGCCGCCGACACCCACGGCTACGACGGCTGGTATTCACGTTCCGATGACGCCGGCCGCACGTGGCGCACCCCCGCCCGCCTCGGCCACGAATTCGTTGCCCTCGCGCCGCTCAGCCAAGGCCGCACCCTCGCCGTCTGGCTCGAGAGCGCCCGCGTCCGCGACCCCCACGCCCCACGCAAAAAGCGCCCCGCGCCGACTCCCGCGCTCAAATCTGAAATCTCCAATCCGCATTCTTCCCCGGACCCCAAACCCCAGACCCCAGACCCTTCGCCGGCGTCCGCGCCGGCGATGAAACTCCTCGCGCGTCTCCTCGCACCCGACGGCTCGACGTTGCAGGAGTGGACCGTCGACCCCGACGTCTGCACCTGCTGCCAAAACACCGTCGCCGTCCTCCCCGGCGATCGCGTCTTCGCCGCCTACCGCGGCCACACCGCCGACGAAATTCGCGACAATAAATTCTCCACCTTCGACCTCGCCACCCGCACGTGGTCCGCCCCCGCCACGCTCCGCGACGACGGCTGGAAAATCGCCGCCTGCCCCGTCAACGGCCCCGCCGCCGACACCCGCGGCCCCGCCCTCGCCGTCGCCTGGTTCACCGCCGCCAACGGCACTCCGCGCGTCCAAGCCCGCTACTCCGCGAATTCCGCGCGCACCTTCACCGCTCCTCTCGTCATCGATCTCGGCCGCCCCATGGGCCGTCTCGAAACCGTGATGCTCGCCGACCAAACCGCGTTGATCCTCTGGATGGAAATGGGCACTGCCGAAAACGCCGCCGGCATCTACGCCCGCCGCCTCTGGCCCGACGGCAAACTCTCCGCGCCCCAACTCGTCGCCGACAGCTCGCAAGCCCGCTCCAGCGGGTTCCCCCGCGCCGCCCTCCGCCCCACCGGCCGCGTCGTCATGTCCTTCACCCAACCCGGCGAACTCACCCAAGTCCGCCTCATCGAACTCGATCCCGCGATCCTCATCCGCCCCACCACGCGCTCCGTCACCAAATCTTCTTCTGGAGCTCTCAACTCTCAGCTTTCAACTCTCAGCTTCTCCACCACTCCCCTCGAATTCTGCACCGCCCCCGCCCTATCGGCGCTCGCCGACCACTGATCGTTTGCATCCGCCGAGCCCCCATCGTCGTATCCCCCCGCAGATGCCACGCCTCCGTCGCAACCACCCGCCCTCCCCGTGGCCCCTCTGGCTGCTGGTGCTCGCGTGGTTTTGCGCCAACTGCCCGCAGACGCTGATCTGCACCGCCGTCGTCTGGCTCGGCGAGGCGCACGCGTTCTCCCACCAACAGCGGCTCACCTCGTCGGTCGCCCATTTGCTCGCCGGCGAAAAACCGCACTCGCTGTTGGCCCACGTTCACTCGATTCCCCCGGCGCCCGCCAAACCCACGCTTCCCGCGCTCCCAACGTTGAAGAAAGTCGAATTGGCCGCTGAGGACACCGTGCGTTGGTTCGCTCCCCTTACCCCGTCCAAGCTTCGTGTCCATGTGCCGCAGCACGCCCAGAGCGCGTTGCGCGCGCCCCCCTTGTACGGCCCACCGCGAGCTGCGGCCGTCAGCTGATCGCTTTCCGCGCGGCCCGTGGTCGCGCGCGTCCATCCGTGCTCCGCGCATCGCCGCGGAGCCGAATTCACTCATCCGCCCTCGTCCCTTGCGGCGTCGGCCCCACCTCCTGCTTCCATGCTCGCCTTTCTCTTTTCTTTCCGCGCGTCCGCGCACCTCCGCCGCCTCTCCCTCTGCGCCCTCGCCGCTTTGCCGGCGTCAGCCCAAACAACCGCCGCACCACCCACCTCTCTCGCGCCCGTTACCGTCCTCGGCCGCGCCGCCGATCTGCTCGGCACGGCCGAGGCCGCTTCGCAGGGCAGCGTCGGCTACGTCGAGCTCGCCACGCGTCCCTTCCTGCGCCGCGGCGAACTCCTCGAAGTCATCCCCGGAGTCGTCATCACGCAGCATTCCGGCGGCGGCAAAGCCAACCAGTATTTCCTCCGCGGCTTCAACCTCGACCACGGCACCGACTTCTCCCTCAGCGTCGACGGCCTGCCCGTCAACCTCCGCTCGCACGCCCACGGGCAAGGCTACGCCGACCTCAACTTCATCATCCCCGAATTCGTGCAAAGCGTCGACTACACCAAGGGCCCCTTCGCCGCCGACGTCGGCGACTTTTCCTCCGCCGGCGCCGCGCGCTTCAGCCTCTTCAAAACCCTCCCGGCAAGTTTCGCCACCGTCGAACTCGGCGAAAACAACTTCGCCCGTTTCGTCGTCGGCACCACCGTCCTCGGCTCCCTTTCCGCCTCCGCGAACTCCACCGCCTCCGCGACCACCCTCGGCTTCGAAGCCACCCACGACGACGGCCCGTGGGTGCTCCCCGAAAATCTCCGCCGTTACAGCGCCTTCGCCCGCCACACGTGGTCCGCCTCCCGCGATCGCGAATTTTCCCTCACCGCCCTCGCCTACCGCGCCCGCTGGAATTCCACCGATCAGATCCCGCTCCGCGCCATCGCCAGCGGCGCCCTCGATCGCTTCGGCCACATCGATCCCACCGACGGCGGCGAGACGGATCGCGCCAGCCTTTCCTTCGATTGGACCGCGCGCACCACCAACTCCGAAACACACCTCAACGTTTACGCGCTCACCTATCGGCTGAACCTCTTCTCGAACTTCACTTACTTCCTCGACGACCCCGTCAACGGAGACCAGTTCAACCAACGCGACCGCCGCAGCGTGTTCGGCCTCGGCCTCACCCGCACCACGGCGCTTTCGATTCTCGATCGCCCCACCACCGTCACCACCGGCCTCCAGCTCCGCGACGATCTCATCGACGAACTCGCCCTCCGCCACACCGCGCGCCGCGCCCTCCTCGACACCGTCCGCAGCGACGACGTGCACGAAGCCAGCGCCGGCCTGTTCGCCCAGGCCTCGACCCGCTGGAGCCAACACCTTCGCACCGACCTCGGTCTCCGCGCCGACGGTTACTATTTCGACGTCACCAGCGATACTCCGCGCAACTCCGGTCGCCGCACCGCCACCCTTGCCAGCCCCAAATTAGGCCTCGTGCTCGGCCCTTGGATTAAAACTGAATTTTATCTCAACGCCGGCCTCGGCTTCCACAGCAACGACGCCCGCGGCACCACCATCCGCGTTGACCCCGCCGACGGCACAACGCCCGTCGATCGTGTGAACCCCCTCGTTCGCTCGCGCGGTTTCGAAGGCGGGCTGCGCACTTCGTTCACTCCCGGCCTCGTGAGCACCGTCTCGCTCTGGTCGCTCGACCTCGATTCCGAACTCGTCTTCGTCGGCGATGCCGGCGGCACCGAGCCCAGTGGCGCCACGCGCCGCTATGGCATGGAGTTCGCCAATTTCTACCGCGCCACCCCGTGGCTCACCCTCGACGCCGACGTATCGTTCACGCACGCACGCTATCGCGCCGGTGCCCCCGCTGACCGCATCGCCAACTCCATTGGCACCGTCGTCACCGCCGGCCTCGTCGTCGGCCACACCACCGGCCCCTTCGCCAGCGTCCGCCTCCGCTCCTTCGGCGCCCAACCGCTCACCGAAGACAACTCCGTCACCCAACCCACCTCGACCACGCTCAACGCCCGCGTAGGCTGGAAGAACCGCGATTGGGAATTCGCGCTCAACCTCCTCAACGCCCTCGACCGCCGCAGCGACGACATCGCCTACGTCTACACGTCGCGCCTCCGGGGAGAACCCGCCGCCGGTTTCGAAGACACCCACCTCCATCCCGCCGAACCCCGCACCCTCCGCCTGAGCGTGACGCGGCGCTTCTAATATTACTTCGCTATTTTCGGCATCCAAAGGGCGGCCGTTTTCAGAAGCGTTGTCACTTAATAAGTGACAAATAATTTCGGGTGTTTTTTGGGCATAACGTCACAGGGTAATACCAACCCAATCCCCAACGGACCGGCGACACTCCTGTCGCCGACAAAGCCGCGTCGCCGATACAACGGACCGGCGGTTTTCCAACCACCGCTCCCCTACAATTCCGCATGGCGCCCGCCACCTTTTTTCCTCCACACTCCTGCCCATGAACCTCCGCCTCCTCGCCGCCATCCTCCTCGCCACCTCGCCCGCCGCGCTCATCGCCGCCGAGAAATCTCCGACGCCACCCGCCGCCGCCGAAGCCCCCGCCGCCCCGAAGCGCCACCCGCTCCGCGGTGTCATCACGTCCGTCATCGCCGACAAGTCCGCCTTCATGATAAAGCACGAAGAAATCCCCGGCGTGATGCGCGCGATGACCATGCTGTTCAAAGTCGACGAAGCCACCTTCAAGGCCTTCAAAATCGGCGACGCCCTCACCGGCCTCATGTCCCGCCAAGGCAACACCTGGGTCCTCGAAGACGTGAAGCCCGCCGCCGCAGCCGCGAAGAAATAATTTACCGCCCGCTCTCCCCGCCGTCCGCGTAGCCGCGAGCGCCAGCGAGTGGTCCGACCCCACGCCCCCCACCGCACTCGTCTCGTTCGTCCCTTCCGTTGCTGCACTCCCGTCCCGGTCCACGTCCCGTGCCCAACCTCTTCGTCATCGCCGGCCCCAATGGCGCCGGCAAAACGACCTACGTCCGCGATTTTCTTCCACAGGAGATGCGCTGCCGTGAATTCGTGAACGCCGATCTCATCGCCGCCGGCCTCTCGCCGTTCTCGCCCGACACCGTCGCCTTCGAAGCCGGCCGCATCATGCTGCGCCGCCTCCGCGACCTCGCCTCGCGCCGCGAAGATTTTTCCTTCGAGACCACGCTGTCCGGCTACGGCTACGTGCCGTTCCTCGCCGATCTCCGCGCCGCCGGCTACCGCATCCGCCTGGATTTCCTCTGGATTCCCGACCTCAACATCACCCGCAGCCGCGTTCGCCAGCGCGTCGTCAAAGGCGGCCACGACATCCCCGACGATGTGCAAGCACGCCGCTTCCGCGTCGGCATCCGCCACCTCGCGCAACACTACCGACCGCTCGTCCACTACTGGCGCCTCTACGACAACACCGGCCAGCATCCCCACCTCGTCGCCGAGGAAATGGACGGCGTCCTCACCGTCGTTGACGCCGTCCGCCTTGCCTTCATCGAGCAGTCCGCCAGCGTCCGCTTCATGCCCGCCGCCGATCCGTTCACCCTCCAAGAACAGCCGGGCTTTCTCCCCTCCGAAGAAACCCGCCGCTCCCTCCGCGCCATGCGCCGCGCCTACGCCCGCGTCGTACTCGAAAACAAAGCTTGGGGCCTCCCCGTAATCCAATGGCGCGACGGTATCGGCGTCGTCGAAGTCCCGCCCGAACAACTCGAGCCTTTCGCCCGCCGCATCCTCGAA
>CANIJN010000132.1 GCA_947467625.1 Opitutia bacterium
AGCGCCAGCGAGTGGTGTGTGACCGTCCACTCGCTGGCGCTCGCGGCTACCCGGCAAATGAAAGTCTGAATCTTTTGAGCGATTGATATTACATTGCCTCGTGCGCCGTGCGCGCCGCCCCTGGCGGATGGGGTGATGCCTCTGCACCGGCTCATGAGTCGCGTAGAAATTCGCCGCTCGCCCCGCGTCAGCGCTGACGACTGCACGGCCGATGACGCACTTCCCGAGGCCGTTTGCCGCTACAGTTTGCCGCTCGCTCCCATGTCGTGAACGGCGCCCAGAGCGCCACGGAAGAACGCGGTTAGCGACTCGCTGAATCCGAGAAAGGTAGTTGAAATGCGGAAGCCGCCGAGCGCGTGTACGGCGCGAACGGCACGGATGGCAGTCTCACCCTCCGGACAGTTTCCCCATGCCAAAATTGCGACGGCCGCACAGGCGACAGGCGGATTTTCCTTGGCGCTATCTCGCCCGCCGCCCGCGCGATCTCACTTCAGCATTTCGGTGAGCAGCGGCTTCATCGCGTCGGCCCAAAGCTGGTAGCCGGCGGTGTTCGGGTGGAGTTGATCGGGCATAATCGCAAAAGGGATTTTGCCGTCTTGGCCGACGAAGGAGGCGTTGATGTCGAGGTAGCGGACGTTTTTGCCGTCGTCGAGTTTGGCGAGCTCGACGTTGACGGCGTTGATGACCTCGGTGCGGCGCGCGGCGTCGGTGATCGCGGCGTCGGTGATGACTCCCTGCGGATTTTTGCGGGCGCCACGGGGGAAGATGGCGAGGAGGAGGACCTTGGTCCCGGGGATTTTCGCGCGGATCAGCTCGACGATTTTTTTGTCGGCGGCGGCGATTTCAGCGGCGGTGTGTCCGCTGGGGGCGGCGCTGGTGTTGTTGGTGCCGAGCATGAGGACGGTGACCTTGGGCTTGATGCCGTCGAGTTCGCCGTTCTCGATCCGCCAGATGACGTGCTGGGTCTGGTCGCCGCCGATGCCGAAGTTGGCGGGCTGGTTTTTACCGTAGAAAGACTCCCAGATATGCGTGCGGGCGGCGTTGGCCCAACCGGCGGTGATTGAATCGCCGAGAAAGAGGACGTCGATCGGGCCGGCCTTGCCGCGGGCGAGGAAGGACTCGTGGGCCTTTTGGAAACCGGGGTTTATAACGCCGTTGGCGTCGGCCTTGGCGATCGGCGCGGATGCGTCGATTTTTTTGGCGGGAGCTGCGGTGGGCGTCTGCGCAAAAGCCAGCGGCAAGAGCGCGGCGAGAATGAGGGCGGAGAAGGCGGGGTGGAACGTTTTCATGGGTGAGAGGAGTTGAAGGGAGGGACCTGGTGGCGTCGAGCCTGCGTTGGTGGACGGGCGTTGGTGGACGACGAGACAGAATTATTGTTTCCGCTGGGCCCAGAGGTTGTCCGCGGTGTACAGCGCGAGGCCTACCCAGATGAAGGTGAAGCCCAGCAGGCGTTCGCGTGGGCAGGGCTCGTGGTAAACCCAAACGCCGAGCACGAATTGCACGGTGGGTGCGAGATATTGGAGCAGACCCATGGTCGAGAGCCGGATGCGCTGAGCGCCGAACGCGAAGAGCAGCAGCGGGACCGCGGTGATCACCCCCGAGCTCAGTACCAGGACGTGGGTCGCGGCATCGACGCGGCCGAGCGCACCGTTACCGGTGTGGTGTTGCCAGAGCAGAAATGCCACGGCGAACGGGGCGAGGAGGAGGGTCTCAACGGTGAGACCGACGAGGGAGCCGAGCGGAGATTTTTTGCGCAGGAAGCCGTAAGCGGCCCAGCTGGCGGCAAGGGCGAGGGCGAGCCACGGCGGGCGGCCGAGCTGCGCGATCATCACGCCGACACCGAGGGCGGCGAGCGTGATGGCGAGCCACTGGAGGCGGCGCAGCTGCTCGTGCAGGAGCCAACGTCCGAGCGCGACGTTGAGGAGCGGCACGAGAAAATAGCCGAGGCTGCACTCGATCACGTGGCCGGTATTGACGCCCCAAATGTAGATCAGCCAATTGGCGGTGAGCAGGGTCGCGCTGAAGATGTTCAGGGCCGCCGATTGCGGCGTGCTGAGCGCGGCGCGAACGAGACCGAACGAGCCCTGGGCCAAGACCACACCGAAGACTAGAACGAGCGACCAGACGTGGCGGTGCGCGATGAGCTCGAGAGGGTTGATGCTCGCGAGTTGTTTCCAGTAGAGCGGAACAAGGCCCCACGCGAAGTAGCAAACCGCCGACGCGAGGGCACCCGCCTTGGCGGAGGGGTGCGAGGCGGCGGGAGAGGAAAGGGCGCGAAGGGACAAGCGACGACGTTGGGGCGGGGCGTCAAGGTCCGGGCTGGTGTGGTCGTGGGTGGCGCGCAGCCGGGTGCGGGCCGACCACGCCGATTATTTTTTCTGTGGAGGGGCGTTGAACAGATAACGCTGACCAAACTCGTCCGCCGCCTGCGTGCGTGCAGCGTCGGCGGATTTGCCCTGCGCGGTGAGTTCGGCGGCACGTTTGTCGATCCAGCGGACCTTGAAGTTTTCCTCGACCGAGCCGGCGATCGCGAGGTTTTCCTTCGGCTCGTTCGATTTTTTGGAAAAGAGGCAACCCGTGGTTAACAGGAGGGCGAGGGCGAGGAAAGTGAAGGAAAGGCGTGGCATGATGGGAGAACGGAGCGGCGAACGTGGTGGTGCCGGAAGGAGACGGCGAGGCGAAAACGTTTTGTTTTCGCGCCGCGACGAAAGGGCACCTTGCTGGCGTGCAGGGGCGAAGAGCGTTCGACACCGCCCCCGCGTTGCGCTTTAGGCCGTGGTTGAACGTTGCCGATCCGGATGCTCCGCCCGCCGTGCCCAAGGCTAATGGTTCCCCGCTGTTTCCGGTGGGTAGATGTTCGAGCGGGCGGGAGTTGTGGCGACGGTTGAGTTAGCAAGATTTTTTCAGGAATGAACGGCCGTTGGTCGTTTTTACACCTTTTCGTAGAGGTCTCTGAAATGTATTCTAAATAGCGATACTAGCGAGGAACCTCAATTATGCTGGCACCGGAGGCCTCAGCGATCGCGCTAGCCGGCGAGGGCGAGGGTGCAGTCTCGGCCACTCGTGTGCGAACCAAGCCCCGGCTGCCCGCCCCGGTCGCAGTGCCCGCACGCTTAGCCCACGTCCAGTGCGGCGACCAAGGACGCCGAGGAAAAAACTGAGCTTCGAAGATAAGTCCAGGGCGATTGGGACCCAAAAGAGCTAAGTCCCGCTCAGCGGCGCGTGGCGGGACCGGTGGCCGAAGCCGGAGCGCTCCGTGCGGGGTTACCTCGCGAGGGCGGCGTCGCGGATGAGTTTGATAACGGTGGGATCCGTGGCGATGCCCAGCACGCCGTTCACGACAAACTGGATGCCGATGCACAGAATGAGAAAACCCATGACCTTCGAGAGCGCGTTCATGCCGTTGAGGCCGATGACTCCGACGACGCGCTCTGAGAGGCGGAGCGTGCTGTAGGTGATCGCCGCGACGATTAATATGCCGACGATGATTGCGACGTAGTCGAGCCAGCCGGTGGACAGAGACGTGAAGCCGATGGTGACCGCGATGGAGCCGGGCCCACTCATCATGGGCATCGCGAGCGGGGAGAACGCGACGTCGCGTTTTGCACGGGCGGCGGTGTGGGCGGGATCTTCCTTTTCCGGATCGCGGGGCGGAGCCATGAGCATGGCCGAACCGATGCCGGCGACGAGCATGCCGCCGGCGATGCGAAGGCCCGGGATCGAGATGCCGAAAAATGCCATGATCAAGCGCCCGCCGACGAGAAAGCTCACGAGGATCACCACCATGTAGATACACGCCATGCGGAGCTGTTGGAGCCGCCGTTCGCGCGTGTCGCCCTCGGTGATCGCGAGAAACGTCGGCGCCGAAGCGAGCGGGTTGATCATTGGTAGCAGAGCGATCACGGTGCCGAGGATCAGCTCCCAGAAGTGAGCGACGTTGGACATGCGGGGAGGTTCGTGGACGCGGGCTGGCAGTGCAAGACGGGCGCTTTTGTCGTTTGCACCACCAAAATATATGCTTCGCTCCACCGCTTTCACGGGCCTCGCGCCCAGCCCCGCGCGGTTGGTGTCCGCTCCTCCTTTTATGAAAAAAATAACCCTGCTGTTTCTGATCCTATCAGTCGGACTGAGCGCGCTCGGTGCGCAGACGCCCGGGCCGCTGTTGTTGCAGTCGCCCACGCTGAGCAAAACCCACATTGTTTTTGTCTATGGAGGCAGCCTGTGGAGCGTCGCGCGCGAAGGTGGCGACGCGCGGCGTCTGGTCGTCGGCGATCCCGGCACGGCGAGCGGTCCATTGTTTTCGCCCGACGGTACGCAAGTGGCGTTCACGGGAAATTTCGACACCAATGAGGATGTGTACGTGGTCCCGGCTGCCGGCGGCGAACCGCGCCGACTGACCATGCATCCGGGCACTGACGTCGCGCTCGCGTGGACGCCTGACGGCAAGCGCCTCCTTTTCCGCTCCTCGCGCGAGGCCTACTCGCGATTTGAAAAACTCTTTACGGTTTCGGCCGAGGGCGGGTTTCCGACGGAAGTGCCGCTTCCGATGGGTGTGCAGGGTGCCTTTTCGGCCGATGCTGCGCACCTTGCTTACGTGCCCACGTGGAACCGCCGTGGCGGCGCGGGCGATGCCTATATCGCCATCAAGAATTATCGCGGCGGAAAGACGTCGCCGATTTGGATCGCTTCGCTGGCCGATTCAGCCGTCACGGCGATCCCCCGCGACAACTCAAACGACTTCAACCCGATGTGGGTCGGTGATAAGATCTATTTTCTTTCCGATCGCGCGGGCGCCACGACGCTCTTCAGCTACGATGTCCAGAGCCGCGCGGTCACCTCGCTCCTGAAGAATGAAGGCTTCGATCTGAAATCCGCCTCCGCCGGCCCCGGCGCGATCATTTATGAGCAGTTCGGTTCGCTGCATTTGTTTGATCTTGCGAGCGGCCGCGAGCGCGCCGTGCCCGTGCGCCTTTCCGCTGATTTGCCGCAGACGCGGCCGCACTTCGAAAAGATTGCGGCTCGGCAGTTGTCGCAGGCCGCCCTTTCGCCGACGGGCGCGCGTGCCGTCTTCGAGACGCACGGCGAGATTGTCACCGTGCCCGCCGAAAAGGGTGACATGCGCAACCTCACCCGCTCGCCCGCCATCGCTGATCGGGATCCGGCGTGGTCTCCCGACGGCAAGACCATTGCTTATTTCTCCGACGAGGCGGGTGAATACGCGCTTCACCTCCGCGATCAGACCGGCCTCGGCACCGTACGCAAAATCGATCTTGGGTCGTCGCCTTCGTTTTTCTATAACCTCAGTTGGTCCCCCGACAGCCAGCAGATTGCCTACAGCGACAAACGCGGGAAATTTTGGCTCGTCGATCTTGCGCTCGGCAAGCCGGTGCAGTTCGACAGTGACCTGCGCAGTCGCGGAGTCGCGATTGAGTGGTCGCCTGACAGCAAGTGGCTCGCCTACGTCAAGCAGCTGCCGAACAACCATCGCGCCATCTTTGTCTATTCGCTCGAGGATGCGCAGGTGACGCCGTTAACCGACGGCCTGAGCGACACGCGTTCGCCGAGCTGGGACCGCAGCGGCAAATACCTCTATTTTACCGCCAGCACGGACTTAGGCCTGAGTTCCGTCGGCTTCAACATGAGTTCGAACGCGCATCCGGTGACGCGTGCGGTCTATCTCGCCGTGCTGGCCAAAAATCTTCCCTCGCCGCTGGCACCGGAAAGCGACGAGGAAAAGGACGACGCGAAAAGCAAAGACAAGCAGCCCGACAGCGATCCGAAAATCGCCGCCGCCGAGAAACCGGCCGACGACTCCGCGGAAAAATCCGCTGCCAAGCCCGTCGCCGAATCGGCGAAGGAAAAAGACAAAAAGCCGGTGAAGGTGGTCATCGACTTCGAAGGCCTCAGCCAACGGATCATCGCGCTGCCGTTGCCGGAAAAAAATTACGGTCAGCTCACTGCGGGCAAGGAAGGTATCCTTTACGTGCTCGAAGGTCCGCAGGTCGTGGATGGTCGCGGCGAGGGTGGCGGCAAGTCCGCCTTGCAACGCTTCGATCTCAAGACGCGCAAGACGGAAAAAATCCTCGAGGGGATCGATGAATTTCACCTCGCCGCGAAGGGCGAGAAAATGCTGTGGAAAGCCGGTACGAGCTGGTTCATCGGCGGCGCCGACAAGGTGCCGAAAGTGGGCGAGGGTGCGCTCAAGCTCGATGCGTTCGAGGTCTGGGTCGAGCCGCGAGCGGAGTGGCGGCAGATGTTCAAGGAAGTGTGGCGCATCGAGCGGGACTTTTTCTACGACGCGGGCTACCACGGCATTGATCTCGCCCAGGCAGAGCGCATCTATACGCCGTTCCTTGACGGCATCGCGAGCCGCGCCGATCTCAACTACCTCTTCGCCGAAATGCTCGGCCAGCTCAGCATCCAGCACATGTATGTCGCGGGTGGGGCCCGTCCCGAGATGAAGGAAATCAAGGTGGGCCTCCTCGGCGCCGACTACACAATCGTGGGCGACCGCTACCAATTTGCGCGCGTGTTTGACGGCGAGAATTGGAATCCCTCTGCCAAGGCACCGCTCACGCAGCCCGGGGTTAACGTGAAGCCCGGCGAGTGGCTCCTGGCCGTCAACGGCCGTGAGCTGCGGGCGAGCGAAGAAGTCTTCAGTTTCTTTGCGGGCACCGTGTCGAAACAGACCGTGTTGCGGGTTGGCCCGAACGCCGACGGCACGGGCGCGCGCGATGTCACCGTCGTGCCGGTTGCGAGCGAGTCCGTGTTGCGCAACCTCGCCTGGATCGAAGGAAACCGTCGCAAGGTCGACGCGCTCAGCGGCGGCAAGATCGCCTACGTCTACGTGCCCGATACCGCGATGCCCGGTTTCACCAGCTTCAACCGTTACTTCTTCGCTCAGGTCGGCAAGCAAGGTGCCGTGATCGATGAGCGCTTCAACGGCGGCGGCCAACTCGCCGACTACATCGTCGACTACCTGAACCGTCCGCTGCGCACCCGCATCGTCACGCGCGAAGGCGCCGTGAACGACTCGCCGGGTGCCGCGATTTTCGGGCCAAAGGTGATGCTTATTAACGAATTTGCCGGCTCCGGCGGCGACGCGTTGCCGTGGTATTTCCGCAAGGCCGGCACCGGCACGATCGTCGGCACGCGCACGTGGGGCGGCTTGGTGGGCATCGGCGGCTATCCGGTGCTCATCGACGGCGGCACCGTGACCGCGCCGCACATGGCTCTCTATGATCTCAACGGGAAGTGGGAGGTTGAAAACGTCGGCATCGCCCCGGACGTCGAGGTGGCACATGATCCGAAACTCGTCCGCCAAGGTCGCGACCCCCAGCTCGAACGAGGCGTTGAAATCGTACTCGCGGAGCTGAGGAAAAATCCGCCGAAGGACTATCCGATCCCGCCGTATCCGAAATATCCAGCACGTTGGCCGGCGCCCCAGCCTTAGCCCGTGGCGGGCGCGTTCTCCGCGCCGCGCCGCTGTGCGCGGAGCGGTCGCAAGCGCCCCGCTCACCAAGTGCAGACAGACCCGCTCACCAAGTGTCCACTGCGCCCTTGGGCACGGGGATGGCGTCACGGTCAAATACATCGGTGGCGTTGGGATCGCGCATGAACGAGGCCATCATTGGCTCCGGCTGGAACTTTTCTTTCAGCGCGCCGTGCTCATCGCAGAACTGCGCGCGCCACTCCAAATACTCGGCGATGGCGGCGGCGAAGTCCGCCCGCGAGTTGATGGCGAGGATGCTGCGTTTGAAGGGCTTGGAGGGGCCGAAACGTTTCGCGTACCACGGAGCGACTTTGCGAAAGAGCCGCGAGCCATGCTCCTCGCCAAAGAATTCGCAGTAGCGCTCGAAGTGGCGGCGGAGCACGCGGAGGCGTTCGGCGAAATCGGGTTCGGGCAGCAATTCCCCCGTGCGCAGCAGATGGGCCGTGCGGCGAAAAATCCACGGATCGTAGAACGCGCCACGACCGATGCTCACGCCGGCGCACCCGGTTTCGTCGAGCATGTGTTTGGCGGCGAGAGGCGTCGTGATGTCGCCGTTGCCGATCACAGGAATTGATCTCACGGCCGCCACGACCGACCGGATGCCAGCGAGATTGACGCGACCGGCGAAGCCTTGGGCGCGGGTGCGGCCGTGGACAAAGATCGCCGCAACGCCGACGCCTTCGAGCACCCGAGCGAGGTCGGGCGCGGTGAGATTTTCTTCGTCCCAACCGAGGCGCATTTTCGCCGTGATGGGTATCTTTACGGCGTCGATCATGCCGCGCACGAGCGCGGCGGTCTTGTTGAGTTCGGTCATCATGGCGGAGCCGCCACCGATCTTCGTCACTTTTTTCACGGGACAACCCATGTTGATGTCCACGGATTGGGCGCCGAGTTCCTGACACATCACGGCGGCGTCGCGCATTTCCTCGGGCACGCTGCCGAAGAGCTGGATGGCCATCGGGCGATCTTCGGGGGAAGACGCGACGAGCTTGAGGGCCGTGGGGTTGCGCTCGAGGAGGGAACGGGCGTTGACGAGATCCGTGGTGGCCCAACCGAGTCCGCCCAGTTCGCGTACGGTGACGCGCATGGGCAAATTGGTGTAGCTCGCGAGCGGCGAGAGAAAGAGATTGGACGAAAGTTCGTAGGGACCGAGGCGCATGGTCAGCGGCTAAGGTGAAACTTCGGCAGGCAAGATGGGTAACGCTCGGAAATGTCTGGTCTCAATCATGCCGAGCAAGGTGTGGTACCCACCTGGACGTCATGCGCGCAACGTGGAGGCACGGAGTGGAGTGTCAACGGCCTGACCGGCCGCCCGTCGGTCGGCGGAAGCGGAAGAGCAGCGTGATGACGAGGCCGACGGTGATGATGAAGAGGCTCAGCTGGAGCCAAAGGGAATTGAGGCGCAGCGCGGGCGGCGTGAGGAGATTGGCGCGCCAGACTTCGTGAAATATATAGGCGAGAAAGCCCTGGAGGAGGGCGCCAAGCCAACAGAGCATCGAGGCGAGCCACGCAAAGGTTTTAGCCCGGTGTTGCGGAGCGAGCCAGTAGTCGCGGTGGGGCACGTTGACGAAACGCACGGGCACGCGCGGCAGATAGAGCGTGAGCGCGAAAAAAAGTCCGCCGATGAAGAGCGAAATAGCCACTTGGCCGACGGTGTGGTGATCGCGCGACATCCAGCCGTTGGGTTGCCCGTTGGCGCCGAAGTGCGTGGCGACACGTGCGGGGAGCGAGCCGTGTTGCCGGATCGCGAGAGCGAGGGCGGTGACTGTCGCAGTGAAAAAGAGGATACGAGCGAGGCGGCGCACGGGATTGAGCGGGGAGAGAAAACGGATACTGGGGGGAGGGCCGAAGTGGCGACGGTGACCGATTGGGTTATTAATTAAAGGGGGCGCTTCAACGGGCGGCGAGCGCGAGCTTCATGCGGTGTAGCGCGGTGGTGAGGGTGGCGCGCGTGCAGCCGAGGTTCATCCGAACATAGGTGCCGCGGGCGGCACCGAAATACGCGCACTCGCTGAGACCGACGCCGTGTTGTTCGAAGTGCGCGATGGGGTCCGCGAGACCCAGCGCGGAGACGTTCAGCCACGCGAGGTAGGTGGCCTCGATCGGGGCCTCGATCACGATACCAGGGAGATCGCGGGCGACGGTGGTGAGGAGGAGGTCGCGGTTGCCGCGGAGGTAGGCGAGGAGGGCTTGGCGCCAAGGCTCGCAGCCGCGGTAGGCGGCTTCGCAGGCGACGTAACCGAGATTGTTCACTTCGGCGACGATGCCCGCGGTGGCGCGGACGAAACGGGTGCGCAGCGCGGCGTCCGAGATGATGGCGAACGAGGTGCCGAGGCCGGGGACGTTGTAGGTCTTGCTCGGGGCCATCAGCGTGATGGTGCGGGCGGCGATCTCGGGTGAGAGGACTGCGGTGGGAATGTGTTTCAGCGCCGGATCGAGGATGAGGTCGCAGTGGATTTCGTCGGAGCAGAGAACAAGGTTGTGGCGCACGCAGAAATCGGCGAGGCGCACGAGTTCCTCGCGGCGCCAGACGCGGGCGATCGGATTGTGGGGATTGCAGAGATAAAAGAGTTTCGTGCGCGGGGTGACGGCGCGTTCGAGGGCGTCCCAATTAATGGTCCAAGCTCCGGCCTGAAGTTCGAAGGGTACGTGCACGGAAGCGCGCGCGGAATTTTTCGGCGCTGACATGAACGGTGGGTAGACGGGCGAGAGCGTCAGGACTTCGTCGCCGGGTTCGGCGAAGGCTTGAGCGGTGACGTTGAGGGCGACGACGAGGCCGGGGAGCCAGACGATCCAGGAGCCTTCGATTTTCCAGCCGTAGTTGCGCTCCATGGCGGCCACGACGGCGTCGACGGTGGACTTTACGGGCCGCGAGTAGCCGAAGAGGCCGTGGTCCACGCGCTCGTGAAGGGCGGCGAGGATGGCGGGGGGGCACTTGAAATCCATGTCGGCGACCCACATGGGCAGAATATCGCGGCCGGCGTATTTTTGCCATTTCTGGGAGTCGCTGTGGGCGCGAGGGATGGCGGTATCGAAGTCGAAGATCATGCGAAAAACCGGAGAAGACACGACGAGCGACGCGGAGTCGCGACGAAAATTCCCGGATGAGCAGGCACAAGGAGCGACAGACTCGTGAGCGTGTGGACATCGCCGATGAACTCGGGCCTGTCCCGATCCTCTGACGGATCGCGAGACGTTTGCGGCGGAGCTCCGGCAGACTCGGCCAGAAAATGTTCGGAGGGGGGCTCCGACTACACTCGGAGCTCCGAGCGTGCCCGTCGTGCCGACTGCAGCGATTGGTCTTAAAGGTCGGTCGAGACTGTCAGACGGAAGGAGCGCGGGTCGCCCCACGAAGCGGAACCAATGGCGGCGGAGCGGTAGTAGTCTTTGTCGAAGAGATTATCGACGTTGAGCTGGAAGGTCGTGTTACGGTTGAGGACCTTCCGGTTGTAGCTGAAGAATGCATTGTAGAGCGTGTAGGCGGGCGAGTAGAGATTGGTGGACGCCGCGCCGGTCGCGCCGGTGAGATTGACGGCGCCGCGGTAGGTGCGCAGGCGCCAGTTGGCACCGCCGCCAATCGCGAAGCCCTTCAGGGTGCCCTGGGAGAAGGCGTAGCGACTCACGAGGTTCCCGCGGGCCTTGGTGAAGCCGCCGTTGGGCACGCCTTCGGGCACGGTGGAGATGAGATCGTTGAGGAGGGGCGTGGGTTTGTTGAGGGCTTTGCCTTCGGCCTGAAACTCTTTGAGGATCGGTACGCGGTCGACGTTGGCGACGTCGTTGTCCGAATAAGAAGCGCTGAGGCGCCAGTTGCGGGTGAGGTTGGCGATGGCCGCGACTTCGTTGCCCTTGGTGCGCGTGGTCTGGTAGTCGCCGGTGGCGGTGACGTCGAACCCGCTGCCGAAGTTAGTGGCCATCTCGTCGCGAAACGCAGCGGTCACGCCCGGCACGGCAAAGCGGGCATTGGGCGTAAAGTTGTTATAATTGACGTAGTTCAGCTCGAGTTTGCCCTGGAGCAGCGTGAAGCGGGCGGAGATATCGCGGCCCTCGCCGACCGGGATACTGGACAGTTCGCCGGCGTTGAACGTCGCGTTGCCTTGGCCGACGGAGATGCGGAACGACTGGGCGTAGTTGTAGCCGATGGCGAACATGTCGTTGAAGCGGAGCACGCCGCCGTAGTTGGCGCCGTCGACTTTGTAGCGGACGAATTGTTGGGCGGGGGTGTTGAACGCTTCGAGGTAATCGACTTCCCACTCCTTTTGTGCGCGCACCATGCCGCGCGTGGTCTTCATGTTAAATTTGTCCTGACGGTAGCCAATCATCGTGAAGAGGTGATCCTTGAAGTAGGAGCCGGAAGCGCCGACGCCCCACGACGGCGTGTAGAAACGGCGGTCGATGAACTGACCGGTGGCGGCGACGGCGTTGGACAAATCGGGATAGTAGGCGGAGACGCCGGGAACGGTTCCGATGTCGGCGGTGCGGGAAGAATCGAGGCCGTCGCGCAGATAGTAACGGCGAGTGAAGCGGTTGTTCGTGAAGACGGTGCGGTTGGCGACGAACGCGGCCTGCGTGATCGCGGGATTGATGGTGCCGACCCAGTTGGGATTCGTGGGGTCGAGATACTCGGCGTATTTGGCCTTCTTTTGGCCCGGGGTGTCCTGGTGTTGCTGCACATTCGCGATGAACTGTTGCTTCATCCAACTGAAGTTCAGGTCGTAGACGGCGGAGAGGCGGATATCGCGCACCGTGTTGCCGTTGTAGGCATGGGTGCGGAAATACTCGGTATAGAGCTCGTTGAAATACGGATTGGGCAGGCCGCTCGCGAGGAGCGGGCTGCGGTCGCGCGTGATATTGCGGGCGCTGGCGCCCCAACTCTCGAGGTTTTGTTGGTAGAAGTTTCCGCTGAGCTGGAGGTGGAGATTTTTGCCGATGTCTTGGTTGACCTCGAGGGTGACGGAGGTGGTCGCGTTGTTGTAGGTGGCGTTGGGGCCGTTAGTCTGAGTGCGTTTGGGAATGAGGTCGGGATCGACAACCACGATACCCGCGCCGGTGCTGATCACGCGGCCTTGGGCGCGGTAGCCGGTGCCGAGGCCCGTGTTGTAGAGATAGCCGACGGCGCCGAGCGTGGCGGTGGCGGTGCGGGAGAAGGCATCGATCATCATGCCTTGGGAGAGGACGGCGGCAGTGCGGTCGTGCTCGGCCATCACGGTGATGAGCGTTTGCTGCGTTGGGCGGTAGGTAATGGCGCTGTAGATACCGCGGAAATCGCGGCGGACGTTGTCGATCCACGAATCGTTGTGGCTATTCACCGCCGAGAGACGGACCGCGAGTTTGTCGCGGATCAGGCGGCGGTTGAAGTCGACCTCCGCGCGGAAGAGGTTGTCGCTGCCGGCCATGATTTTGGCGCGGGTGAGGTCGCGGCTGAGGAGGCCGCGTTTGGTGATCTGGTTGTTGGCGCCGCCGACGTCGGCTTCGCCGTAGAGGAACGCGTTGGGGCCGCGCAGCTCTTCGACCTTTTCGGTCGAGAACGCGTCCATCGGGGAATACCAGATCCAGCCGTTGCGGAGAGCGTAGGCGTTGGGGACGCCGCGGAGGATGACGCGGCTTTGCACGAGGGCGTTGGGGTCGGGATTGGATTCGCCGGACACCATCCACGTGGACATCTCCTCCATCGTGGTGAGACCGAGGTCCTCGATGAACTGCGCGTTCATGATCGAGATCGAGTTGGCGACGTTTTTCAGCTCCTGCGCGGTGCGCATACCGGAGGTAGTTTGCATGGACTCGTAACCGAGGTCTTTTTCCTCGGAGACGGTGAAGACGGAGAGTGTGATCGCTTCGCTTTCGGCAGCGGCCTTTTTGATCGGGGCGGCAACCGTCGTGGTTGACGGAGTGGCCGGTGCAGTCTGGCCGATGACGAGCGAGGAGAGGAGCGGGCCAATGATGAGCGCGCAGACGGCCAGAGGGAAGCGATGTGCAGGGCGGAGTTGAGGCGTGGTCATGGGAGGTGAGCGGCGGTTGGCGGATGAGGGCAAGGCGGTCTAGGCGTGGTGAGTGTGTCCCGTGCAAGCGGGACTCTGGTAACGTTACCGTGTGGTGCGTCGGTAAGGGCGTCGAGGGGGATTTTTGCAGTGTGCGGAGGCCACCGAGGAGGTCGTGGGAGAGCGGAGGCGAGAGGCGGAGGCTTTCTTTTTGGCGGGGTTCGCGCATGGTGGGCGATCCCTCCATGGCGGCGTCACCCGAACGTTTCATTTCCGGCCCCGTGCTGCTGTTCGACGGCGAGTGCGGGCTGTGCAATCGCATCGTGCGGATCTTGCTGCGGGTCGACCGGGGAGGTCGGTTGAGGTTTGGGCCGTTGCAGGGTCCGGCGGCGCAGAGTTTTTTGCGGGCGAACGGATTGCCGACGGAGGATTTTGATTCGCTGGTGTTCGTGCCGGAGTGGGGTGGGCGTGAGGGGAAAGGTTTTCTCCTGCGGACCGACGGCGTGATTGCGGCGCTGCGTGTGGTGGGTGGACCGGCGGGGATCTTGGCTGGAGTGCTCGCGGTGTTTCCGTCGCAGTGGCGCGATGCGGGCTATCGGTTGGTGGCGTGGTGCCGCTACCGAATTTTTGGCAGGTGGCGGGCGCGACCGTTGGCGCGGCCGGAGTGGGCGGCACGGTTAATGGAGTAGCAGCGGCTACCGGCTCAATGCATCACACTCTGCACGTCACTCACGAGGCAGAGGCCGCCGGTCTTTTTGAGGAGTGGGCGCACGGTTTCAACTACGGCGGAGAGTTGTTCGGGGGGGCAGGCGGTCATGAGACAGATATTGCTGAAGACGCCGGTGAGGTCGTCATCGCCGCGCACGCCGCGGTCGCCGCGACCGGTCACGTGATGGTAGACGGTGTAGGCGAGGCCGTGTTTTTCGAGGAGACGGGTGAGACGATGCAAATCCGGGGCACCGAGAATGATTTCAATTTTCTTGAGCGCTTGCATGAAGAGGGGGACTCACGGGCCGATGACGGCGCTGACCGCGAATTGGTAGAGCGGGAGACCGAGGAGAAGGTTGAAAGGGAAGGTGAGCGCGAGGGCCATGGTCACGTAGATACTCGGGTTGGCTTCGGGAACGGCGACGCGCAGTGCGGCCGGGACCGCGATGTAGCTCGCACTGGCGCAAAGAATGACGAAGAGAAACGCGTCGCCGTGGGCGAGGCCGAGCAGATGGGAGGCGGCGAGGCCGAGGGCGGCGTTGGCGAGCGGGATCAGCACCGCGAAGGCGGCGAGAAACAGGCCGGCGCGGCGCAGATCGCCCAAGCGCCGGGCCGCGACGATACCCATGTCGAGGAGGAACAAGGCGAGGACGCCGGGGAAGAGGTGTTGCGTGAAAGGCTTGAGGGCCGCGGCACCGGGCTGGTTACCGGTGATGGCGCCGACCAACAAACTGCCGAGGAGGAGGAAAACTGAGCCATTGAGAAAGGCGTCACGCAGGAGGTGTCCCCAGTCGGTGGCTTCGGTGCCGGAGGAGCGGGACGCTAGCCGGGCGAAGAGCACGCCGATGATGATCGCGGGCGATTCCATGAGCGCCATCGCGGCGACCATGTGGCCCGAGTAGGGCGTCTTCGTGGCATCGAGGAAGGCGGCAGCGGTGATGAAGGTGACGGCGCTGACTGAGCCATAAGTCGCGGCGATGGCGGCGGCATTGGGCGCATCCAGCTTGAGCCGCAGAAGATAGAAACTGTAAACCGGCACGATGAGAGCAGTGAGGATGGCAGCGCCGAGCGTAAGGGCGACTTGGGTGGAGAGACCGCTCTGGGCGAGCTCCGCGCCGCCCTTGAAACCGATCGCCAGCAGCAGGTAGAGCGAAAGAATTTTCGGCAGCGGGGACGGTAGCTCGAGATCGCTTCGCACCAAGGTCGCGCTCAGGCCAAGGAGGAAAAACAGAATCGGCGGGCTCAGGAAGTTGGCGAGTAACTGAGCGGTCGTCAT
>CANIJN010000133.1 GCA_947467625.1 Opitutia bacterium
GACGCAGGCGACAAGGCGGGATATCTGGCGAAGATGGAAGGAGCGGTGGCGTTGCGACCGGATTTTCCGCGCATGCTCGTGAATCTCGCGGCGGCGCAGCTCGCCAATGCTCGCGCGGATGACGCGATCGCGACTTTGGAGAAACTCGCGGCGCTGGGCGCGCATTCGCCCGTGGAGAAATCGGCGGAGTTTGGGGCGCTGCGCGGACAGAAAGAATTTTCGGCCGTCGTGAAAAAACTCGCGGCGAATCTCTATCCCAAGGGCGATGGCGAGATCGCGTTTTCGTTGCCGAGCATGACCGGAGTGATCGAAGGCGTCGCGTGGCGCGAGACGACCGGCGAGTTTTTTTTCGGCGATGTGCACAATCGGTGCGTGTGGGTGCGCGCGGGGGCGACGAAGGACGACAAGCGTGGAGACCGCGTGGTGCGCCGCTTCACTCCGGAAGGCGAGGATCTGTGGGGCGTGCTGGGTCTCGCGGTTGATGAAGTGAATGGCGTGCTCTGGGCGGCGACTTCGGCGGTACCGGCGATGAGTGGCTTCGCGCAGTCGATGGATGGCACGGCGGGGCTCGCGGAGATCGACCTCGCGACGGGTGCAGTGCGGCGGGTGATCCCGGTCGTCCGCCGGCCCGGAGACCAACAGTCGCACGTCTTCGGCGACCTCGCGCTCGGTCCCGACGGCAGCGTGTACTTGCCGGACAGCGGCGGGCCGACCGTGTGGCGGCTCGCGCCGGGGGCCAACGCGCTGGAGGCTTGGGTGGAGAGCGCAGAATTTTTGTCGCTGCAAGGCGTGGTGGTGGCTGCCGAGGCCGGCGCGTTGTTCCTCGCCGATCACGCCAACGGCTTGCTCCGCGTCGACCTCGGTTCGCGTGAAGTGCGGCGGCTGGAATCGCCGGAGAACACGACGTTGATTGGAATCGACGGACTCGTGCGGGCCCCGAACGGCGACTTGATCGCGGTACAGAATGGCCTGCGACCGAATCGAGTGCTGCGGATCGCACTCGGCGGCGGCGGCGACACGGTGATGCGCGTGACGGTGCTGGAAGCGGCGCACCTGACGATGGCGGCACCGGCCCTCGGTTGTGTCGCGAGTGGCGGACAATTTTTCTTCGTGGGCAATGCGGGTTGGACGCGGTTCGACGAGGTCGGGGCCGGGCCGACCGCGCCGCGGCCGGTACCGGTTTTTCGGACCAAGCTGTAAGGGTTCGGAATCGCGTGTGAACCTTCCATTGATCACAGAGGTCAGGGGCCGCCCATGGGCGGCGCCGGCATCGTCGGCCGGAGAAGTCGTTTCGTTAAGCCGGCGAGCGTTCGTAGCTCGGTATCAGGATCGTTGATGGCGGAGGCCGTATGCAGACTTGCGGTCGGGAAGGCCTTGCGACTGCGTGGCGGGCATGAAATCCACCCAGCGCGCCATACCCTTTCTGTCGTAGTTTCTTGCGATGCTCTCCCAACCTCTTCCCGGCTCCAGCGGTGACGTGCTCACCACGCTGCCCTCCGCCTATCTGCCCCACGCAGCCACCGGGCTGCTGCATCTCCCGCGCTTCATCGCGAAGTGCCGCTACGTGAAGCAGCATGGTTCGCTACCGCCAAGCTACGCAAAAAACTACAAGCGCGGCTGCGATCGGTTTTTGAGCCAGCATCTCGGGATCGAGCCGACGGCGGTGGAAAAAATCGTCTTTGAGTCGGCGAGCGACGAGGAGATCGACGCGAAGTTGCTGTTGATTCTCCCGGCCGACGTGCGGGCGGCGCATTGGAATCGTCGATACGTGCAGATGGGCATGACGGTGGCGGGTCGGGAATTCATGGCGACGGCGCTCACGGCGATGGGGTGCGCGGATCGCCTCGAGGAAATCAAGAGTGTGCCCGATCTGATGGAATTCGACGAGCGGCGGATCGAGTAACCGACGATGTGAGGAGGCCGGCAGGAGACGTCACGAAATCGGCCTCGTGACCTCGTCCGCTACGTTCTGCAACTTACGCGAGCGACCACGGCGAGCGCATGGCTCGCGTGCGGAGGCGGTTCGCGACGTCGTCGTTGACGAAGGCTTCGTTCACGGGGTCCCACTGTAATTTGCGGCCGAGCACCATGCCGATTTGGCCGAGGTTGCAGACCGTGGTCGTGCGGTGGCCGAGGCCGACATCGGCGATCGGACGTTGCCGGGAGCGCACGCAGGCAAAGAAATTGTCGTGGTGATTATTGCTCAGCTCGAGCTGCACTTTTTTATTCGGTGCCTGCATTTCGCGGAGCAGATTGTTGTCGGAGGCGCTCATCTTATCGCGGGCGATGTCGAGCCAGCCGCGTTCGCCGACAAAGCGGGCGGTGCCGCCGCCTTCGAAGCGTGTGCGGCAGTGCATCGGGACGCCGTTGGCGTAGCGGACCGTGAAGTTGACGTTGGTGCAGTTTGTGAAGAGGCCGGAGCTCGGGAACTCGCCGTGGCCTTCGACCGAGACGGGGCCGCTGTCGTCCATGCCGAGCGCCCACTGGCCGATGTCGAGATAGTGTGCGCCCCAGTTGGTGACTTGGCCGTAGGCGCTTTCGGAGATGAAGCGAAAGTTGTAGTGGCAGCCCTTGGAGTTGTAGGGACGCCACGGGGCGGGTCCGAGCCACATCTCCCAATCGAGGTTGGCTGGCACGGGTTCCGGCTGCCACGTGGCACCGCAGTGACGGTTGTTGGGCGGAATAAAACAGTCGATACGCTCGAGTTTGCCGAGTCCGTTGTTACGCACGAATTCGGCGACGTCGTGGAAGCGCTTCATCGAGCGGTGCTGCGTGCCATGCTGCGCGACGCGGTTGTATTTGCGCGCGGTGTCGACGAGCGCACGGCCCTCGGCGATGGTGAGGGTGAGGGGCTTTTCAACGTAGACGTCCTTGCCGTTGCGCATCGCGTCGATCGCGATGAGCGCGTGCCAGTGGTCGGGTGTGCAAATGAACACGACGTCGATATCGGTGCGGCGGTTGAGCTCGCGGAAATCGCCGTAGGTTTTGCAGTCGGCGTTGCCGTATTCCTTGTTTACGCGAGCGGCGGCGGAATCGCGGCGGACGCGATCCACATCGCACACGGCGACCACGCGGATGGATTCGGGCGAGCCGAGCAAGGGGCCGTAGTGGCCATCGGCGATGTTGCCGCAGCCGACGATGCCGACGGTGATTTTCTTGCTCGGGGCGTTTTGGCCGCGGAGGCCGGAGGGCAAGATGAGCGGGGCAGCGACGACGGCGGTGGTGACGGCCGAATGTTGAAGGAATTGGCGGCGAGTGAGAGGCAGCGGGGAGTTCATGGCGCGTCAGGCTTTGGAGAGGGAGATGCGTTCGAGGGCGCGGGTGGCGGCTTCGCGCACGATGGCGGGTTCGGCGGAGGCGTCTTTCAGGGCGGTGAGGGCAGAGGTGGCGGCTTTATCGCCGCGGACGCCGATGCTGCCGATGAGGCCCGCTTTGGCGGTGCCGGTAAGCGCGCCGAGAGCGTCGCGAAACGCGGTGTCGGCTTCGGGGCCCGCGATGCGTTCGAGGGTGTAGCGAGCGGAATCGGCGGTCTTGTCAGCGCGGAGGAGTGGAGTGAGTGCGGGCACGCTCTTGGCCGAAGCGACCATCGCGAGCATCTGACAGATGAAGGCGAGGCCGGCATCCGTGCGGCCGGAGGCGGCGAGGGCATTGAGTAATTTTTCCTCGACGCGTTCGCGGCCCTCGGGAGGTGTTGCGATCACCTGCTCACGGACGGACCACGCGAAGCTGCGATCGGCGCCGTATTCGAGACGGGCGCATTCGTCCCATGGGTCGGGGGTGTTGCCGGCGTTCGAGTAACGATCGGCGGGATTGGCTGAAACGACTTTTTTGGGTTTGGTCGCGGGCGCAGCGGGCGGATTTTCTACATTCATGGTCGGGTATTAGGAATGGGAATGCAAAACGACCGGAAAGCAAACGGAGGCAGGCTCGCAAGGGTAATTGCCGCCGCCGGGCGCACATGAGCGCAGGGTAGGATTTAATCGATCACTGAATTGATCGGCGAGGCGACAGCGGGGGGTTGCGCCGGCGCGCAGGATCATTTTTCCTCTGCGCATGATCAAGGGCCAGAAAGTCGTCTGCATTAACGATACGTTCACTCCCACCATCCGGGCGCTCTACCAACAGCTCCCGGTGAAGGGTAATACCTACAGGATTCGCGAAGTATTTCTCGGTCGGGAAAAAATCGTGAAGGGTGGCGATTCGGCGACTGTCGGCCTCTTGCTCTATGAATTAAGAAATCCCGCCGACCCCTTTCACCAAGCGAAGCAAGAGCTGGGTTTTTCGTCGGAACGATTTGCGCCGTTGGCGGAACACCCGCCGGAGAAAGCCAAGGTCGAGGAAGAGGTTTACGATGGGGCTTGGATGCCCGCGTGAGTGCTCGCTGAGTCGAGCAGTCCTGGGGCGGCAGCAGTGGTCGCTTGGAACAATGCCGCCGCCCGCCCGTCTTGCGGTCACATGAACCTTTCCTGGCCGTGGCGTTTTCTTCGGTTGGTCGCGGCGGCGGGCTGGTTGGCTGCGCACGGCGGCTCGCTGGCGGCACAGGACGTCAGCAAAGACAAACCCCTCGAGCTGCCGACGTATACCGTGACGGACTCGCGCGAGTTGCCGCCGCCGGAACCGTGGTTTTATGGGCGCATTCCGGGGTTTGAAGTACTGTCGAACGCGTCGGAGAAATCGACGAAGCGGCTGGTGGGAGACTTTCAGCGGTTTTTCTTGGCGCTAAGTTTGGTCTGGCCGGGCGTGCAGCAAAAAACCGCCGTCCCAACATCGTTGATTATCTGCGGCCGAGGAGGGAAGTTCGACACATTCATCCCGACGGGGCAGCAACGGCCCAATCGCGCCATGGCCAGTCTCACGCTGCGGGCCGCGGAGCAATCGGCCATCGTGATTGATTTTCAAACGAAGGTCCTGAACCTGAGCACGTCCGAAGGCGCGACGGCAGCAGCAAGTACCGCGGCCGCCGCCGAGGACGGAGTGAGTTTAGGCGGGGGCGATCCGGGCTTCCAAGTGGACGCCTACCGCCAGCTCTACCGTGAATACATTCGTTTCCTGTTGGGCGGAGTGGAGCCGCGCGGGCCCGCGTGGTTCGAGGAGGGCGTCGCCCAGATTTTCATGGCAATGGAAGTGACCAACACGACGATCATCGTCGGCAAAGTCGAAAATCCGAACACGATCTCGGCCGAGCAGGGGGCGCTCAACGATGCCGGCATCAGCGGCACGGCGCCGGCGGAGGATCGTGATTTCAACGCGGCGTTGGCGAAGCGCCGGTTGCTCGGCATGGATGAATTATTTGCGGTGACGCACGACGCTCCGGAGGCCAACAACGCGCTCGGCGGCACGTGGGCGAAGCAAGCGTACGCGTTTGTACATTGGGGCCTCTATGGCGATCAGGGGAAACACCAGAAGGCATTTATCACATTTCTCCGGCGACTTGATCGCGAGCCCGCCACGGAAGCGCTCTTCAAAGAGTGCTTCAAGCAAAGCTACCAGGACATGCTGTTTACGATCCGCGGCTACGTGGAGTTCACGAACTACAAGATCGCCGGCGTGCAAGCTGGCAAAGGCGAGAAACTTCCCACGCCCCCGCCGTTTGAGCTACGCGAGGCCACCGAGGGCGAGGTCGGGCGGATCAAGGGCGACGCGTTGCGCTTGGCCGGCCACGTCGCGGCCGCGCGCACGGCGATGACGACGCCTTACATCCGCGGCGAACGTGATCCCCAACTCCTCGCCGCGATCGGTCTGCTCGAACGCGCCGCGAACGACGACGGACGGGCGCGGAAATTTCTCGAAGCTGCCGCGCAAGCCAAGGCGGCGCGCCCGCGGGCTTATCTGGAGCTGGCCAAAATGCGTTTTGCCGAGGCTGTCGCGAAACCCGCCGAGACGCAGGCGCGCTTCAGTGCGGAGCAGACCGTGGCGGTGCTCACCCCGCTCTTCACCGCGCGCACTCAGACGCCGCCGCTGGCTGAAGTCTACGAACTCATCGCCGAGGCGTGGGCGCGGAGTATCATCACTCCGGGTGCAGATCATCTCGGTGTGCTCGACGAGGGCGTGCGGTTCTTCCCGCGCACGACCGCCTTGGTTTACGCGACCGCTGCGCAGAAAGTTCGGGTCGGACTCGTGGCGGACGCCCGTTCGCTCATCGACCTTGGGCTGCGCGTCGCGACGGAGGCCGAGACGCGGCGCAAGTTTGAGCGCTTGCAGGCAAGTCTGCCGGCCGCGAAGTAGGGACGGGCGCGCACGCTCGCACCATCGTGCCGATCAAAGCGCAGCAGGACTTGAGATTTTATAGCGAAAGCGGGCCGCGGAAGATCCCCCGCGAATGACGGTAAATATACCGCGGACAAGACTGCCACCTGGCGTCAAGGGGCCCCCAAAAATCCGGGTACGCGGTATCGCGCGGTTGTGCTCGCGGCGTTGACTCCGCCGGGCCGCGTGGCGACGTTTTCGGCCTTCCCTCCATGAAAAAAATCCTTCGCTTGCTTTCGATCTCCACCCTTTTCGCCGCTTTCTTGCCTGCGCTGCCCGCAGCGGACAGTGGCCCGGTGGCTGAACTTCGCATCTACACCGCTACGCCCGGCAACAACGACAAAGTCCTCGCGCGTTTCCGTGATCATACGATGAAACTTTTCGAAAAACACGGCATGCGTAATTTGGGCTACGCGGTGCCGATGGACGAAAAAGACGGTGCCGGCGAAAAACTCATTTACATGTTAACGCATAAGAGCCGGGAAGCGGCGAAGGAGTCATGGAAGAATTTCAGCGCGGATCCCGAGTGGAAAGAGGTCGTGGCCAAGAGCCAGGCCAACGGCAAGATTGTCGCGAAAGCTGAAACGGTGTTCCTCGCGCTCGCCGATTTTTCCCCCGAGGTCGTCGACTATCAGGGCGCTCCCCGCGTCTTCGAAATGCGCTCCTACACGACGCCCGACGGTAAAATAGCGGCGCTCGACGCCCGCTTCCGTGACCACACCTGCGCACTCTTCGTGAAGCACGGTATGACCAATCTCGGTTATTATCATCCCACGGATGCGGACAAGGGTGCGGGCAAGACCCTGATTTATTTTCTCGCGCACGCGAGCCGCGAGGCGGCGACGAAATCGTGGGCCTCATTCCGCGCTGATCCGGTCTGGGTCGCCGCTCGGGCAGCTTCGGAAAAGGCCGCCGGCGGATCGCTCACTATACCCGACGGCGTGAAATCGGTTTTCATGACACCGACGGCTTTCTCACCGGTGAAGTAAGCGACGGCGCGGGTGGGCGTGATGCCCTGCTTCCCGACCGACGCTGGGCCCCGTTCTGATGGTCGCGGATCGCGCGACGCGGGGCTATTTCAGTTCACGGATTTTCTTTTCAATGGCTGCAGCTTTCGACTCGGCCTCGGCCAGAGGCAGGCCCGCCGCGACTCCTGGGCGCTGGTGCCCGGTGGCCGTCAGCCAAGCGGCCATCACCAGTTTGCGGCGTTCACGGATGAGCTGTAGCAGGGGGGTGTCAGGGTTTGTTGAGAGGGTGACGAGCAGTTCATTTTTGTCGGGCTGGAGACCCCAGGCCGACAGAATCGCGTGAGCGATGACGGCGTGACCAGCGGTGTCGGGATGCACGCCATCCTTTGAGAAGGTGAAGACCGGATCCGTTTGACGGCGGTGCGCGATCGCCGCGGCCATCGGGTTGTGCGCGTCGATGACGTCCCAACCCTCGGCCCGCTGAGCGACGAGCCACGCGGAATAGCGGGCGAGCACCTCGTTGTAACCGGCAAAGGGAGTCGGATAGGATTCGCGGCCGGCGGGGAGAACTTTGGCGGCGATCGGCAGTGGGTCGAAGACGGGCGGCGTGACGTGGATAATCGTCGCGCCGGTGGCCGCGACGGCGGCGTGCAGGCGCGTCATGCCGTCGCGAAATTTTGCGAAGCGTTCGTCGGCGAGGGGAAAATAAATCCCATCGTTCATCCCGTAGCAGGCGACCACGACATCGGGTTTCGTCCGTGCAAGGATGCGCGCGAGCCGTTCGTGGAGATCGGGCCGGGGAAATTTTCCGCCGGCGTGCCCAAGTTCGGATAGGCCGGAGACGGTTTCGCTGGAGAGACCGAGGTCGATGATTTCGCCCTTCCAGCTGGGCGTGCGCGTGCGGATGACGGTCTCGATGAAATCGACGTAGGTTCCGGCGTGGGTAATACTGTCGCCGAGGAACACGACCCGTTTGGCCGCGGCGAGCGCTGCCGGGAGCCCGCGTTCATGGTGAGCGACGGGGAGTGGCTTCGGCTCGGCGGCGAGCGTGGCCAGCGTCGCCACGAGGAAAAAAAGAAAGCGCACAGCGGCAGGGTGAAGCGATGGGATTCGGCTGAGAGGAGTATTCATGAGGGGAAGCGCAGGTTGCGGGTGCCGAGGACGAGGGCGACCTCGCAGAAGAGTCCGCGTGGCCCCCCTTGGTTTGATGGGCGGTCCACGCGTTAGGAAGGGGTAAAGCAGGTGTGAGGCCCGGTCGCACAGCTTTTTATTCCCCGTGAATCCCCTGCCCCGAAGCGTGCTTAGGTTTGGCGTGAGGGTGTGGGCGCGAGCACGCTCGCTCCCACCCGACTGCGAGGATGGGCCGTGAATGCCCCGGGCAGCTTCACTCCGGCACGAGCTCGGGCACGATGGTGCGGCTGGTTTCTCGGCGGATGGACTCTAGGTTTTCGCGGATGAGCGCGCCCATCGATTCGCAACGCAGGTAATCTTTGCGGCCGTAGTGTTCGGCGAGGCCCTCGCGGAGTTCACGGATTTTTTCAATCGGCGCGATGGGGTCGCGCGCCATGTCGTGGAGCAACAGGCCGAGCCGCTCCGAGGCGAGCTGGGCACGTTGGAGCATCAACGTTTCCTCCTCACGTTTGTATTGTTTGGCCGTCTCGGGCCGCAGGTGCTTGATGCAAAACATCGCGAACGACGCGTTCTCCTTAAAGAAATGCGGCAGGTAGAAATTCTTGCGTCCGTTGAAACTCTGTTGGTCAAAATCCATGGCGCGGATACGCACCTGCCAGTCGTCGAAGTCCGGCGTGAGCAGCACGACAAAATTATACGAGCGCATGTCGCCGAGGAGACGGACGAAGCAACGCTCATTGAACTTCACGAGCTCCTTGGCGATGCGGATCGGGCGGAGTTCCTTCCGGTGCAGCCAGCGGTCGATAAAAATATCTCCGGGAATCCCGACGACGTGCTCTTCGACGAGGGTCGTGCCGTGCGTGATGTAGTTGAGGCGGTTGGGCGAGAGCAGGTGCTCGAGTTCGAGACCGTAGACGCGGGAGGCGTCGGCTTTCTTCACGTAGAAATAGTCCTGATTGTCGTTATAGGCGTTGACGATCCGGATGCGGAACGGGGTCGAGTTGCCGAAGGTGCAAAAATCCACGCGGTCGACGTAGAGATGATTGATGACCGAAAAATCACCATCGACCTTGAGGATCGCGTAAACTTTTTTCAGCGCCTCGTAGAGGGCGGGCATCTCGGTTTGTTCGTAGATCACGGTATCCCAGAGCGTGGGATGGCCGTTTTCGTCGGTGAGCGGAATGACTTCGTGAAACGACCGGAGTCGTTCGTAGGTGACGGGGAGATCGCGTTCGCGACGGTAGCGGCGGAGGTAGCCCCGGAGATCGGGGCTGATGGGAAAGCTCGGCTTGCGCTGGGTGGGGGCGGGTTCGAAAAGCGTCGTCGCGGCTGCGGCCATGCGGGCGAACGTGGGGTGGGGTGCGGGCGCTGGCAATGCTGGGGACGGGCGTGATGGCTGACGGCGCGGCCTTCCGCGCAGCGTTTAGATTATACTTCTCCTCTGGCGGTATTCGCGTTCAGGTGAGCGCGCCATGAAACTTCGCTTCCCGGTGATTGCCTCGGTGTTTGCCCTGCTGGGTGTCGGTGCGGCGGTCGTTTGGAAGTTTTCTGGTTCGGGTATCGTGCCGACCTTGGCCGCACCGCCGTCGCCCTCCGTCGCCGCGTCTAAGCCGGATGCCAGTGGCTTGGCGCTCGAGCGTGACCACGCCGCCGTTTTTCAACGCGCCTTCTGGCGTCGCCCCGCGTCCTCCGACAAGATCCTCCACGCCGAACGCCGTGACTGGCTCGATGATGCGAGTGGCGTCCAAAAGTGGCAGTGGTTCATCGCCGTGCAGCCGAGCGCCGCGTTCCGCGACTGGCTGCTCAAAGACAATCCGTTCGAACTCGTGAGCGTCGCTCCCGGCACGGAACTTGTCCCGCTGTCGTCTCCGCCCGCTTGGTTTCCCTCCGCTGGCGAACTCGCCGGCCTCAGTCGCTACCGCAATCGTGAAGGTCGCTATTTAGTCTTTCACGATCTGGCCAACGACCGGCTCTACGCCACGGATGCGGGTGGCGGTTTCGCCGGCGCGCAGAAATAGCCGAGCCCACTCGGCGCGCTATCGTCCAGGTGGTGGGCGCGCTATCGCCCAGGTCGTGGGCGCGTATCTCTCAGCGTTTATCGGTGCAGGGCCATCGGGCCGGGGGAGGGGCCCTTTACGAGCGCCCGTTGGAGATTGGCCCGAGAAGCAGGTGCGGCGAGACGCGCGAGGGAGCGATCACGCAGCCCGAAGCAAACGCCGCCACCCCGCCGACGTCACGCCAACGCGATCAGCCCCTAACCTTTGGAGTAAGTTCGTGGAATTTCTCCGCTGCGGCCCGCTCTGGCGCCGCGTTTTACATCACCCACGTAGCGGCTGACCGCAGCGGGTGCGCCCCTGTGCAGTTGCTCCCCAATCCCGCGATGGGGAGCACGGCACCGGCGTTTGCACCACGCAGCTAGCGCGATCTCCCACGCTGCGGATTTCGGCTCAACGTTCAGGGGAATCAAGGCCCGCTCTCCCCCCGTGCGATTACTCTGAGCCATTCCGGGGCGGTCTGTTCAGGATGAACCAGTCACGCTTCCTTGCGTATTCAGTGACGCTGTGCACGCCCGCCAACCCCATAAAATAAACGGCCCGGATTTTGGCTTTCAGTCCCGTGGTTTACTGGGGAGTTACGGCGCGTTGGTGCTTGAGCAGCCACGTGTAGAGTGCGGGATTTTGGTAGGTCTCCGTCCACGAGTCGTGCGTTGCCTCGGGATAAACCGTGAGTTGGAGATCGGTGACGCCCGAACTTTTCAGGGCGGCAACCATCGTCTCGGATTCTGCGAGGGCGACGGTGGGGTCTTTAGCTCCGTGGAAGGCCCAGACACCGAGGCTGAGCAGGGCGGATTTCTTTTCCCGAGAGGCGCGGCGCACATCGGTGGGATTACCGCCGCCGCAGATCGGCACGATGGCGGCGAAGCGTTCGGGGAATTTCATCGCGACACTCCACGTGCCGAAGCCTCCCATGCTGAGGCCGGAAAGGTAGTGGCGGGAGGGGTCGGTCCGGTGCTTCGCCGTGATTTCATCGAGGAGCGCGAGCACGCCGTCGTCATCCCACCAGGTGCCGGCGGGGCATTGCGGTGAGACCACGATGAAGTTGGCTTTCAGGAAGGCGGCGCATTGTTCGCGTCGGTCGCGGGCCTCGGCGGTTTCAGGCGCGGGTGCACGCGGGGCCTTGGTGCCCGGCGTGGGCGTGGTGGGCGGGACGGGGCCGCGGATGAGCTTGGGCGGGCCGTGGACGGCGACTTTCCATAGATCGTTGCCGCGCTCGCCGGAGCCGTGGAGAAAAAGAATCACGGGCCAAGTCTTATTGGCGGCCGCATCGTAGTCGGTGGGGAGAGAAAGTAGGTAGTGGTAGCCGACCTTCTTGGTGATGATTTTTTCGAACGACGCGACGGCTTGGGTCTCCGCGGCGGGGGCGAGCGGCGCGGCGCAGAGTGTGAGCAGCGTGAGCAGCGGTACTGAGACGAAGGGAGGGATAATGCGCATGGGTAATGTGAGGTTGAGCGTGAGGACTGTGGAGCGGGTGCGATGAGCGATGAAAACGCGGACGGCTGCGGAGAGCGCCGTCCTTACCTTTTTTGACGCCTGTTCACGTGCCGTAGAGGCGGTCGCCGAAATCTCCGAGGCCGGGGAGGATGTATTTTTTCGCGTTGAGGGCGCGGTCGTGGGCGGCCGTGTGGATCACGGTGCCGGGGTGTTGACGTTCCACTTCGGCGACGCCTGCGGGGCTGCTCACGATGCAGATGAGGGCGGGATGGATGGCGCCGTTTTGTTTCAAGACGGTGAGGGCCTGCACGGCGCTGCCTCCGGTGGCGAGCATGGGATCGACGGCGAAGACGTGGCGGCCGGCGAGTGGCGGAAGTTTGCAGTAGTAGCTGCGGGCTTGGGCGGTCTCATGGTCGCGCTCGAGGCCGATGTAGCCGACGCTCACGTCGGGGAAGAGATCGGTGAAGGGCTGCAACATACCGAGACCGGCGCGGAGAATCGGGACGACGACGAGCGGCTGCGGGTGGAGGACGCGGGAGGTGATCGTTTCGAGCGGGGTGTCGATGGGCTTCTCCTCGGTCTCGATCTCCCTCGTGGCTTCGATCGCGAGCAAGAGGCTGATCTGGTAGGCGAGCGTGCGAAACGTCGCGGGCTTCGTGGTCTGATCGCGCAGGTGGGTCATGATGTGCGCGGCGAGCGGATGAGAGAGGATATGTAGGGGCATCGGGTCTGGGAGGTGGCGTCTGGGCGATTGGGGTTACAACAAGTCGCGTTCTACTTTTCGTTCGAGGTGTTGTTCGAATTCCTTGCGGAGGGCTTTTTCTTTGCCGCGCAGTCCCGGCAAAATTGAAAGCCAGTGGTAGGCTTCTTCGCGGAGGTGTTTGGGCATCACCGGCTCCATCGTGAGCACCCGGTCGAGGGCGCGCACGCATTGGGCGGCGACCTGTTCGCAGACGTGTTGGGCATCGACGGAGCTGTGCTGGCCGGCGAGCCGAGCGACCGCGTCGGGCTGACGGCGACGTCGCTTCATCGCGGCCGAATAAGCGACCAGGCTGGGGACGATGACGTTGGTCGTGCGGGGAAAATAACTCGTCATGAGGTTCCACGGTTCATCGCTGAAATCGCCGTTGCTGCGCAGGTCGGTGCGCAGGAGTACGGACGGAATATCGGCGAATTTTGCGATCATGAATTCGACGACGGTGCCGCTGTCGAGTTCGGTGCCGTCGTAGTTAAACAGGCCGAGGTCGCAGCCGATGAGGGCGCGGAGATCTTGGTCGCGGATGGTGCGCCCGCTGCGACCGCGGGGTACGAGATCTTGCGGGAGCAGGCAGCGGTATTTGCCGTGGGATTTTTCGTAGATGGCCTCGGCGAGCCAAGCGTTACCGATGAGATGCTTCAGCGAAAAAAGCTCGCCACCGAAATAAACCGAATAGGTGCGTTTGGTTGTTTTCTTCATGCGGCGCTGCGGGGGAGAAAGTGCCGAACGCCGGCGTGGCTCAACGCGAAACTGGCGGGTAGGCGCGGGGTGTGATCACGCCGTTGCAGCGCGGGGCTCGTGCTGGCGAGCGTGGTGAGTGCGGAGAACACCTCCCTCGCACGGACCGAGCGCCCAGACGATCCCCTGCCGACCGGCGAGTGGCCCTCAAGATTGAGCGCCGCGGCGTCCGCCCGACGCACGCCTTCCCGCCAGACAAGACCAACCGGAGCGCCGCGAAAACCGTGACCTTCGAAAACCGGTCTGCCGCGCCGCCACCCGTCACTGGCGGATCGTGACCTTCTTCATCACCGGCGGCGTGATCGGCTTGCTCATGCCGCCGTCCATTCCGCGCGTCGTCGGCACCTCGGCGAGCGCATCCACGACCTCGATACCCTTGGTGACGCGCCCGAAAATGGTGTAGCTCGCTGGGAGCGGGAAGTCTTTGTGGAGAATGAAAAACTGGCTGCCTTGAGTGTTCGGCCCCGCGTTGGCCATCGCAACGAGGCCGCGTTTGTAACCGAGGCCATTCTGATAGAGCGGCGAATCCTTCACGATCTCATCGGCAAATTTCCCGCCCCACGCGCTCTCGCCGCCGCGCCCGTCGCCTTGCGGATCGCCGCCCTGAATCATGAAGCCTTTGACGATGCGGTGAAACGTCAGCCCGTTGTAGTAACCGCGCTCGGCCAGGAGGCGAAAATTTTCCGTGGTCTTCGGCGCATCCGAGATGAGCAGTTCGAATTCGACGACGCCCTTGTCGGTTTCGAGCACGGCAAACGACGGCCCCGCAGGAGGCGCGGCTGGGGTGGGCGCGGCGGCACTTTTCTCGGGTTTTCCGCAACCGGCGGCGAGGAGGAGACCTGCTGCCAGGACGAGGCTGGCCGCAAAGCGATTCTGAGCGTGAATGAACGTGAATGCGCGGAAAGAGGGCATGCACGACTTCTCCGGACCAACGGCGGGGAGTCAAGGCGGCGCACGCGCACCGGGCGCCAGTCCGGCTCTCAGGACGGTATCGTCAACGGCGGGTGTGATCCGAAATCACGAGATGGCGACGCTAACGCCAAATCTTCCGCCAAGCCGAAAACTCCGAGGGTCGCAGCCGGTAGCGCGCGAAGTTGCCCTCGTGCAAACTCGTGAGCTCGGTCTCGGCAATTTCGGCGAAACGTTTCCGTCCACTTGGCTCCGGCATTTTCTCCGCCTCGCGCCGAACGAAGGTGGCGGCGGCCTTCTTGTCTCGGCGGCCGCGCACCACCGCCGCGACGACTTCCTTCAGGCGCTCACGGTGACGCAGCCGAAACGCATCCGGCTCGCCTAGCACCTGCCGCACCGCCGCGTAGCGCGCACACGAGCGCTCGTAGGCCCACTCGAAGACATCGCGCAGGTAGTCCACCCGGTTCAGCTCGTAGACGCCGAGGATCGCATGCGTGTAGTCGGACTGTGGCACGTCGACGAACGACAACGGTCCGAGATTATGCTGCACGAGAGGAATGTTGGCGGCGAGCCGCGACACGCGTTTGTTCACGTCTTCGAACGGTTGGAGATAGGGCAGCTGCACCATCGCAAAAAATGCCTGCTCGAACGGGTCCGTGATCGCGGACGCCGTGGCGAGAATTTGATCGAAGTATTCCTCGATGCTCGAGGGCACCTCGAGCGGGTGATAGACGGAGCCGCCGATCCCGACTGCTTGAGTGCGCAGTCGCCCGCCCGCTGCCGCTTCGGGCAGCAAGTTTTCCGAAAGGAGTGCGTGCAGATTGCAGACCGTGTAGCGGTTGAAACCGATTTCGCCCGCGTGCTCCGCGAGCAGCTCGATCGCTGCCTTGTGATTGAGGATCATCTGCGTCTCGTGGGCCGCTCTGCCCTCGGCCGCCTCGCCCGCTTCGAGGAGCCGTTGGGTTTCGAGCAACGAGTAGGTGTTGCCCTCGAGCCGGCTCGAATTCCACGAGAGATCGATGAGCAGCCGATCCATCACCTTCCGCAGATGCGTGCCGGCGGGCAGGGCCTCGCGCGTGGTCCGCCCGAGCGCGGCGAGTTTTTTCCGCAACGCCGGCGAAAGATACGCGGACACGTTGGGCCGGTAGCCGTCGAGAAACGAAAACAC
>CANIJN010000134.1 GCA_947467625.1 Opitutia bacterium
CCGCCGTTCTTAGGGTCTTTCAGATTGGGGCTGCCGAAAACCAGCATGACGCGGTTGTCGTCGATCTTGGCGCTCGTGGTGACGTGGGGGCTCCAACTGCCGGTGGAGGTTGCTGACCCTTTCTTGGCGGCGGCTTTGGGCGCCGGAGCCTGGGCATTGAGAGGCGACAGCACGCAGAGTGCGGTCGTCGCGACGAAGAGGAGGGAGGTGAATTTACGCATAACGATTCTTGGGGGCTGGGTTGGTTGGATTAATCTCGCGGCCAGACGGAACGGATCGGAACAAGCAAACGACTGTCGGCCGCGCGGCCTGGACAATCGCAAAGACACTGCCGCAAGGTCCCCGTGCGGCGAGAAAAACTTTCTGGCGTTCCGCGGCGGTTGCGGTTCGTTTCGCCGTAATATGGATCACCCCCTTTCCTCCGCGAGCGTGTTCCTGCGCTCGCTCCGCGTCGCAATTTTTACCGCAATTTTTACCGCTACTTTCACCCGTGCCGCTGAACCCGCCGCCGAGAAAAACGCCGACGCCGTAGAAAACGCCGTGGTGAAGATCTTCTCCACGATGCGCGGCCCCGATCCCTACAAACCATGGGCAAAACAGGCCCCGCGCGAAGCCACCGGCACCGGCATCGTCATCGAGGGGAAGCGTATCCTCACCAACGCCCACGTCGTGCTCTATTCCAGCCAAGTGCAGGTGCAGGGCAACCAGTCCGGCGACAAGCTTCCGGTCACGGTTGAATTCATCGCTCCAGGCATCGATCTCGCGGTGCTCAAGCTCGAGGACGAATCGTTTTTCGACACCCATCCGCCGCTGCCTCGCGCCACTCTGCTGCCCGCCGTGAAAGATGCCGTGATGGTCTATGGTTTCCCGACCGGCGGCACCAGTCTCTCGATTACCAAGGGCATCGTTTCCCGGATCGAATTCGCCGTGTATAATTTTCCGACTTCCGGCCTCCGTATCCAAATCGACGCCGCCATCAACCCCGGCAACAGTGGCGGTCCCGCCCTCGTCGGCGACAAGATGATCGGCCTCGCCTTCAGCGGCCTGCGTGGTGCCGACAACATCGGCTACATCATCCCCTGTGAGGAAGTGGAGCTCTTCCTCAAGGATGTCGCCGATGGAAAATACGACGGTAAACCGACGATGTTTGACGAACTCCAGACGCTCGAAAACCCCGCGCTCCGTGCTTACCTCAAACTCGACAAAACGGTCGAGGGCATCGTCGTCCACGAACCCGATGTCCTCGAGGCCTCCTATCCGCTGAAGGAATGGGATGTGATTACCAAAATCGGTGATGCCAAGGTCGACAACGAGGGCATGATCAAACTCGGCGACAACCTCCGCGTGCGCCTCCGTTACCTGATCCAGAAAATCGCGAAAAACGGGAAAGTGGAACTGACTGTCGTACGGGCCGGCAAGGAACTCACCGTGCAAGTGCCCGTCGCGGCCACCCGCCCGATGTTGATCCCCAACTTGGAAAACACCTATCCCTCTTATTTCGTTTATGGTCCGTTCGTCTTCTCACCGGCCACCGGCGTGTTCGTCGCCGGGCTGAACAACGCGATGGGTGCGTTGTCCGCCTCGTCGAGCCCGCTCGCGCTCCGCCGGATCGACAAACCCGCTTTCCCCGGCGAGGAGCTGGTCGTCGTGGCGTCGCCATTTTTCCCGCACAAACTGTCCAAAGGTTATTCGAACGCCCAATCACGGGTCATCGAAAGCGTGAACGGCATCAAGGTGAAGAGCCTGCAGCACCTCATTGAGATCCTGCGCGATTCGCGCGACGAGTTCATGGTGTTTGCGTTTGCCGGTCACGGCGGTGAGTCCCCGGTTTTCCCGCGCAAAGATATGCTGGCCGCCACCGAAGAGATTCTCACCGACAACGGCGTCCGCAGCCAAGGCTCGCCCGACACGCTCGCTGTCTGGAACGCCAAACCGGCGCAGTAATTCAAGGTGCCGGGGTAGAGCAGGAGGCGCTTTGCCCCGCCCTTTTGCTGGCCATTCTTGCGAGCGCACCGCGCCGCTCACTTGCGCTGAAACAATTCTGCAGCGTGCGCGTCCTGCGCTTTCCACGGTTCTCGCTCCAACCGGGCATCCCGCCTTACGCTCCATGAAATCCCTCTCCGCAACCCTGCGTGACCTCTCGGTTGCGGCTTTCGCCATTTTCACTTTCGTGCGCGGTGCCGCTGCCCCGACTTGGCACGTCTCCCATTACGAGTCGGTGCTCGGCACGTCGCTCGAGCTGCGCTTTGCCGTCAGCGACCCCGCCCGAGCCGCCGCCGCCGAGTCCGCCGCACTCGCGGAGATCGACCGCCTTGGAAAGATCCTCAGTGGCTACGATGAAACGAGTGAATTCCGCCGCTGGCTCGGCACCCAAGGCGAACCGTCTCGCGTCTCGCCGGAATTGTTCGCGGTGCTCGCGCTCTTTGACACGTGGCGCGACCGCACGGGGGGCGCACTCGACGCCTCCGCCGAAGTCGCCGGCCGTCTTTGGAAAAATGCTGCCCGGGAACAGCGCGTGCCCTCGGCCGGCGAACTCGCTGCCGCCGTCGTTGCCGTGCGCCAGCCACATTGGCGCCTCGACGCCGCTGCCCGCACCGCGACCCATCTTTCCGCCGCCCCGCTCATGTTGAACTCGTTTGCGAAGAGCTACATTATAGACCGCGCCTGCACCGCTGCACTCGCCGTCGGACAACTCGAGTCCGCGGTGGTTAATCTCGGCGGCGATATCGTCACGCGCGGCACGCTCACCACCGTCGTCGGCATTGCCGACCCGCTTGCCGACGGCGAAGGGGATGAACTGGTCGCAAATATCGCAGTGCGCGATCGGGCCGTCGCGACCAGTGGTGGCTACCGGCGGGGCGTCGAAATCGCCGGCCGTTGGTATTCCCACCTCGTCGATCCGCGCACGGGCCGGCCGGTCGATCACGTCAGAAGTGCGACCGTCGTGTCGCCGCGCGGCACGGATGCAGGCGCGCTGGCCACCGCACTTTGCGTGATGGCGCCCGAGGAGGGCCTGCGCCTCGCCGCCACCGTGCCCGACACAGAATGTTTCCTCCTGCTCGCCGACGGCAGCCGCGTTTCCAGTCCTGGCTGGCAGAAAAATGAAGTGCCCCGCTTCGACGTCCGGGCCGCCCTCGCGCCGATTAATCCATCGGTAGCGGGTGCTGAGAACGCGGCTGAGCGCTGGGACTCGACCTATGAGCTCGCGGTTAATTTCGAAATTGCCACGCAGGCGATGGGCGCCCCCGGCCCGGGCGGCGGCGAAAGCGGCAAGGGCGGCAAGGGCGGGAGAGGCGGGCGCGGCGGCGCCAAACGGCCGTTCGTCGCAATTTGGATTGAGGACCAAGCTCATTTTCCGGTCCGCACGGTGGCTCTCTGGTATCACGGCGAGCGCTGGCTGCCCGAACTCCGTTCATGGACCCATGCCGACCAAGTCCGCGAAAAGGCCGACGGCGCGCACCTCACCACTACTGTTTCCAGCGCCACGCGCTCCCCTGGAAAATACTCCGTGAAGTGGGACGGATTGGACGCCACCGGACGCCCGGTGCCTCGGGGAAAATACACGGTCTTCCTCGAGATTGCACGGGAGCACGGCACGCACCACGTGCTCAAATGGGAGCTGGATTTGGCGGCGGGGCCCGCGCGCAACGAATTCCCCGCTAATCCAGAACTTACGACCGCGTCGTTCGACTACCGGCGTAGGACGAGCGCGCACTGATCGCGATGGACCCCGATTCCGCGCACGCTCCCGGCTATTGGAAGCGCCGCAGTGCCTCGCTCTTCCGCTGGCTGCACACCTATCTGTCGCTGGTGAGCTTCGGCATTTTGTTTTTTTTCGCGGTCACCGGTCTCACGCTAAACCACGCCGACTGGTTTTTTGGCGACCGCCTGACTGCCGTGAAACGAAGTGGCACCCTCGACAAAAAATGGGTCGCCCCGGGTAGCGATGGCGCTGTCGCTAAACTCGAAGTTGTTGAACACCTCCGACGTGCCCACGCTGTGAAGGGAGTCCTCGCCGAATTTCGAATTGAAGAGACGCAGTGCGCGGTTGCGTTCAAGGGAGCCGGCTATATGGCCGACGCGGTGATCGAACGTGCGACCGGCGACTATGAGCTCTCGGAGATCCGCATGGGATTTGTCGCCGTTATCAACGATCTTCACAAGGGTCGCGACACCGGCCCCGGTTGGTCGCTCGTCGTTGATTTATCCGCCGTGCTGATGATCCTCGTTTCGCTCAGCGGGCTGGTGCTGATTTATTTTGTGAAGCGGCGATTTGTCAGCGGCGTTGCGATGGTCGTGCTTGGTTCGATCGCGAGCTATCTGGCTTATCTCTGGTTGGTGCCGTGAGGACTGCTCACTCGAGTTCCACCCGGTCGCACGCGGAAAAATCGATGTCACCAGGCACGCCGAAGGGCGCGGCGTTGACCGAGCCGAGAGCGATTTTTCCGTGGCGGATATTGAGGCGAGGCCAGCCTGCGGACGCCCGCACGTAAAGATCGGCGTGGTGCGTGAGAGCGTGCCGTTGCAACGCCTCGGGAAACTGCCCCAACCCCGCGAAATAGTGATGTCCGTTGCGCTCCACGCTGGTCACCCCGAGAGCGGCCTGCGCGGCCAGATCCTGGAGGAGACCGATCGGGCCCACATTCGCGAGATCTTCTCCGCTCAACACAGTCGCCTGACCATCGCAGCGCAGTTGCGCGAGGATGCACGCGTTCACCACGCTCTTGAAAACGCCCTTGCAGTTCTTGTGGCTCGTACCCGCGTAGCCCAGCGCGAGCGCGGTCGGCAAACTCGCGAGCTCCGCATCACTTTCATCGATGATGATCGGCGGCCGGTCCGGCCACGTGCGCACGAGTTCCCCGATCGCCGGGCTCAACGCCACGCTCCGATGCCACGGTTGCTCGACGTAGAGCAGGCGCGGCCACAGGTGGCGGAGCGCCGGCGTCGCGAGCAGGTCCCGGAAATAGCCTTCGAATGACGCCACGTCGCGGAAGCTTTCGTTGCCATCGAGGGAGAACGCAAACTCGTCGCCACACCCTTCCGTTAAGATCTCCGCCATCCGCCCGAGTCGGTCGCGGTCCCGCGCCGCCTCTCCGTTAATTTTGATTTTGAAATGCTTCAGTCCGTAAAACCGGATACAGGCGTCGAGCGACTGGGGTAGTCCATCGTCGACGCGGTCCTCGGGTGTGATCTCCGCTGCTCGCAGCGGGTCCGATAATCCCACCGTGTGACGCGCAAATAATTCCGTTGGTGGATTTGCCGGCAGCCAGTCGCGCGGCGTCGATCCCGCAAGATCGGGCTGCAGGGCGCCCAAATCTACCCCGAAGAGATTTTCTCGTAACGCCGATGCCAGCGTCGCCCCCCGCGCCCGGCACACGGCGTCGATCAGCGCCCGCTCGACAAACGACGTGCCGAAATTCGATAACAGCGGCGGCAGTTTTTCCGCTCTCGCCCAGGCGGCCTGCGCTTCGTAAAGCTCCTGCCAAAATCCAAATGCCGTCGCCCCGCGGATCGCGCGTGCCTGGCTCACCGCCGCACGAATGACTCCGAGCATTTCCTCGACCTCATCCTCGAGCAGGCGTGTCGGGTCCTTGGTGAACCACTTCGGGGGAAGGTTGTCCGCCGCGAGCCCCGTGTGCGTCGTGCCATCAATCTCAAACGTAACGCGTAAGATCACGTGTGGCACCCACGTCATGGTTGCGATGCCGTAGCGAAACGGCATGCGCGCGCGCAAATCGCAGCGGAAGAGTTCGGCGTGCTTCAGGGTGATCATGGGGTGTGTTTTCGTGACCGCTGTTTTCGGAGCGGCGCGGGTGAGCGAGTGGACCGTCGTTAGGCCACGCGCTCACGCTCGCGGCTATCAGCTACTTTCCGGCAAACATCGCTGCATAGTGGGCCGAGGGCTGCAGCACCGCGCCGCTCTGCGCGTAGTAGTCCGCATCGAGTTCAAACACGCCCCGCTGCGTCCGCGCCCACGGGGCTTCGGCGCGTGGGTGATAGCCGCGCATGGTCTCCCAATTCCGATAATTCTGGTGCCCGTTCGTCTCCACCAAGCCGATACCCAAGCCCGGAAACGGGGCGAGGCGCGCGGCGACGTTCTTGTTCCACTCGATCAGCAGGGGGCTCACCGTGAGATCCGCGCAGAAACACGGCACGCCGTGCTCGTGGGCGACCTGCGCGATCTTGAGCGACATACTGAAGGTCTTCGCGATCGGCTTCAGCGCGATCGCCGTATAACCCATCTGGATTCGCTGGAGCGCATCACGGTCGGTGTGCGCGCTTTCGTCGGCGGCCACGCGCACCGGGATGTCGCGGATATCAATTTCGAGCTCCTCGGGAAACGGCTCCTCGATCAGCGCGATTTGGTCGAAGGCCCCGATGGCCTGCGTGTGGTCGATCAGGCGTTGCAGCGTGTCCTTGCTTTCGTAGCGACCATTGGCGTCGAAGTAGTAGGGCAGTTTTCCATTCGCCGTGTAGGGCGTGCGCGCATCGCCGATGGCGGCGTGGATGGCGCTGATCCGCGCCTTGTCCTTCTCCAACATCTCGGCCTGCGTTCCCGGCTGGCCGATCTTGATCTTCATGAAAAAGTAGCCCGCCTCGACCGCCGCCTTCAGCTCCTCGATGGGAATGCCGTAGGCCATGAGCGGAATGCTCGCGACCTTCGCGTGTCGATGCGCGAGCGCGGGGCGATAGGCCGCAGGGATGAGATCGTCGAAATTTGTGATGCCGTTTTCCGCCGCGTAGAGCTGCCACGCTGCAAAATCGATGCCCACGAGCGCATTCAGCGCGAAGGTTTCGCGCAAGCCGGCATGGCCGGTGATTTTTTTTCCGTAGGCGTAAACGTCGTGCCTGATTGAATCGAGCAGGTCGACGGGGTTGGTGAAGGTTTGTCCCTTCAGCTGCTGGATCGCCCACTCGGTCATCGCGTACATGAGCGCGTTGCCGCCGCTCTCGGAGTGTCCGGCGAACACCTGCGCATCGCTCCAGAGCACGCCCTGCGAGCACAGCCCGATGCCGCGTCTTCCGGACGCGCTCTGGAGCATCGCGACGCTCTGCCAGATTTCGGACATGTAGCCGCCCTTGAAACCAAACGGCCGCACGAGCGGCTCGCGTTCGAAGTTAGAGCCGACGGCGGCGAGGGTGATGGGACGAGGAGCAGTCATAAGTCAGAAAGGAGGGCGGACCTGAGTCCGCCCTTTTTTGGCGTTGCGTGATCGAAAAAGCGCGCGAGCGGAGAGCGTACCGAAGTCCGCCTGACCGTCGGCTCCAGCGCGTTCAGGCGACGCCGTTCTTCGCCATCAAGCCCTTCAACACCGCGAGGTCTTTTTTCATGAACGACGTCATTTGCGTGAGGCGGTCGGCTGCGCTGAGCGAGGCGGGCGGTTTTTCAAACGGCGAATACTCCAGATGCATCGAGATGGGACCGCCGATCCCCAGCTCCTTCACGAGTTTGAAATACGCGTCGAGCGGCACGATGCCTTCGCCGAGCGGGACGTTGTCGATGACGGCCTTGCCGGGCGATTGCGTCCACTTGAAATCTTTCATGTCGGTGCAGCGAATCCATGGTGCGAGCAGACGCAGCTGCAGCGGCCACGACTGTGCGCCCTCCACCGTGCCGTGGCGGATATCGTATTGCACGCCGAGCGCGCGCGGATCGATGTCCTTCAACACGTGGTAGAGATCCCAAACCGCGCTGCCGATACGCGTGCCCGCGTGATTCTGAATCGCTCCTTGGATGCCTAGGCTGGCGTTGAGCGCAGCGAGTTCCTTGAGCGAGGGCTGAAGTTTTTCGATCGTTCCCGTCACGCCCAGCTTCGCGTCGTAGTTCCAGTTGCCGAGGCGGTAAAATTTTACGCCGTGTTTCGCCGCGGTGCGGAGGAGCGTCTCGGTGTGGGGCTCGCGCACGCTGGTGATATCGGTCGTGATCATCTCGACCTTCAGCCCGGCCGCACGGGCGGCGTCGATCGCTCGAGGGAGATCTTCGGCGACTTTTTCCGGCAGCACGTGGCCCTGCGCCTTGCGCACCGTGTAGTCGATGCCGCCGTAGCCGCAGCTCGCGATGAGCTGGGCGGTCTCCGCGTGCGACATCGTGTGCAGTGGCTTCGAGAAGACGTGAACCGTCGTGGGTCCGCCGAGTGCCGGAGTCAGGGTGGGTTTCGCGGCGGCGGAGCTTTTTTCGGCGGCACGGCTCGTGAGCGGTAGAGCTGCGCCAGCGAGAGCCAGCGTGGAAATGAAGTCGCGGCGGGTGGGGTGGAGAGGATCGAGTTTCACGGCGCGAAACGTTTTGCGAAACCCAGGCGCGGTGCAAGTCCGGCGGAGGCGGCAAGGGCGCCTTTCTGCCGGCGGGGCGAAATTCCGGTCGCCCGTGGTGCCGTCGCCCGCCGGGCAATCAACCTTTTCCGCCCTTGAGCAGGACCAGATGATCCACGCCCTTGGCCTCGAACTCGCGCCAGTAGGCATCTTCCAGCACTTCGACGCGGTCCTGCTCTTCCTCGCTCAGCTCCTCGCCGAGTTTGGTGATGTCCTTGCCCTGTTCCGCGCGGAGATCGCGCTCGGCGAGACGGCCGACCAGCTCGCCCCAAAAGGCATCTTCGACAAACTTATCGAGCTTCTCCGCTACGGGGCCGGTGGTGAGTTTTTCATTAGGAAATAATTCGCCGTTCACGTCCGACTCCACGAGGTCGGCGCAGCCGAACATTTCCGCGAGCCCAAAAACCTTCTGCGACACCTCCGCGTAACGCTCCGGCATCGTGGCGGGATCGTCGGGGCGTGCACCCGCGACCCAGAGGCCGAGATGGGCAAGTTCCAGCAAACGTGTGTATTCTTTGGTCGTAAACGAAACCTTCATGCGGCCAAGAGAGGACGCGTTCTCCCGCCCCGCGCAAGGGCGGAGTGTGGCGGTGAATTTCCGAGCCGGTAGCGGCGAGCGCCAGCAAGCCGTTTCAGTCTACGGCACCAACTCAGGTTTCGCCGTCTCGGTCGTCATCTTCTGCGGCAACCGATAGACTTCTCCGCTCTGCGTGGCGAAATACAGCGACGATGGCGTCGGCTCCAACGCCGAGCCGTCTGCCCAGAGCGCATAAAAACCCGGATCGGCGTTCACCGGCTTGCGCGCATAGGTGTGGTTGTAGCGGGAATCGTGCGTGAGCACTTTATTGACGCGCCACGTGCGGCCTTGGTCGCGGCTCGCCCACATCATCATGTCGCCGCCCGTACCGCCACGCTGCGGACCCGGCGAGGTCGGCGCAATCACGCGCCAAATCCCATCCGCCTCAATATAGAGCGAGCCGTGGTCGTAGTTGTGATCCGACGCCGTGAACGGCCGGATATCCCACGACGTGCCTGTCCACCGCGCCGTGCTCCAATAACAGGGACCCAACTTTGGCCCGGGCTCAAAACCCTTCGACGTCAGGTAGAGAATGACTGGATACCCGTCCTTCGTGAACGCGATATCCTTGAGGTAAACATTGAGATCCTCCGAGCGGTAGTCGCGTACGAGCGCGGGATTGTCCGCCTTCGTGAGCGGGAGCGTGACGGGTTTGCCGTCGACGGTCGTCCACGTGCGCCCGGCGTCGCGGGTTTCGAGATAGTAGAGGTTGGTGCGGTAGTTCAGCCCCGTGCCCGCTCGCCCGTGATCCGGGTGCAGGTCGAACGCGGTCCCGACGCGGTCGGTGTCACCCTGCCGCCATGAAATCTGATAGTTGCCCATCTCGATGTGCGCGATCAGCTGCGGCGGCGTCCACACCCGCGCATCGGGCGAGGATTTCCAGTTCAGCGTGCGCTGGCCGTTCTTGTAGAGGGTGTGGAGAAACAGGAACTGCTTCGACTCCGGTAAATACCACGGCTGCGTGTAGGAAAAATTCGACGTCACGAGCAGCTCCCACCCGGTGATGTCATAGGGCTTTTTTGATTTGTGGATATACGCAGGCCGCGACGTCCCGTGCGCCGACGAAAACACATACAGAAAACCCTCCGCATCCACTGAGAGCGTCGGATTGTCGTGGGCGTCTTCCGTGCGTTTCTGCAACAGCCGCACCGGTCGCGGCACCGTGCCCGTCGCATGATCATAGTAGGAAATGAAGTGCTGCAGCTCGTCCTTGGTTTCGGATACATTCCCCGCCGACCCGCCGAAGACGAAAAACGTTTTCTTCTGCGAGGCCACGTGAATCGCGATGGGCACATGCTGCTGCGGATAGGTCCCGAAGCCGCCGGAGTATTTGTAGCGATAGGCGGACTTCAACGGTTGGTTCATATACCAAATGCCACGGTAGCCATCGCCGACCTGCGCGACGAGATCGTCGGGTTTGGCGGGAGCCTTGGCGGCCTTGTCCGCGGCGAAACCGACCGTCACCGTAGAGCCGGCGAACAAGGCCAGCCGCAGCCCACGCTGAAAACAGGAGAAGAGGTGCATGGGAGTAGCACACGCTTTTTTCGAAACGCGTCGAGACTGCGCGAACTCGCCTTTCGTGCTCCGAGCGGAGCGGCGGTTTTCCCGCCGCCGTCCGCCCAGCCGGACGCGGGCGCGGGGGGGGCGCCCCTACGGTCAAACCACGCCCGCATTGACCGCCTGCACCGCTTGCCCCCTGCTTATCGGTACCCACCCCGTATGAGCACTCCCGTCACCTCCGCGCCCGCCTCCCCACGCCTCGTCTCCCTCGATGCCCTCCGCGGCTTCGATATGTTTTGGATCCTCGGTGCCGATGCGCTGTTCACCGCGCTCGCCAAAGTGTTCGACCTCGCCCCGCTCCGCCTCATCGCCGGCCAGTTGCACCACAAGGACTGGGCGGGTTTCGCGTTCTACGACCTGATTTTCCCGCTCTTCGTTTTCATGTCGGGAGCCTCGTTAGTCTTCGCTCTGCCGAAGATCATTGAGCGCGAGGGCCGCGCCGCCGCCGTGAAACGCGTGCTGTTCCGCGGCGCGCTGCTCTTCGCGATTGGACTCTTCTACGCCGGCGGTCTCCAGACGAAGTGGCCCGACATTCGCGTGCTCGGCGTGCTCCAGCGCATCGCGCTCGCCTACACCGGCGCGGGCTTGCTGTTTTGTTTCTTCAAGCCGCGTTCGCTCGCCGCCATCGGCTCGGCAATTCTCATCGGCTACTGGGCGCTGCTTACGTTCGTGCCAATCCGCGATGTCGTGATGGATCGCGCCGCCGTTCCCGCGAAGCTCGGCGTCGCCACGCCCACGCTCAAGCAGGCGCAACAACTCTACACGTCCACCACGGCCCGCGTCTCCGGCGTCTACGATCCCGGCCGCAATCTCGCGAACCATCTCGATTTCGAATACCTCGGAGGCCGCAGATACGATGTCTATTACGATCCCGAGGGTCTGCTCAGCACCGGTCCTGCGGTCGTGTCGTGCTTGCTCGGCGTTTTCGCCGGCCTGTTGCTGCGCCGGCGCGATTGGGACGAGATGAAAAAAGTCACGTGGCTCGCCGTCGCCGGTGCTGCGGCGGTCGCGCTCGGTTTTCTATGGGGCCTGCAATTCCCCGTCGTGAAAAAAATTTGGACCTCGTCCTTCGTGCTCGTGGCCGGTGGCTACAGCGCGCTGCTGCTCGCGGCGTTTTACTACGCGATCGATGTGCGCGGCTGGAAACGCTGGTGCGTGCCCTTCGTGTGGATCGGCATGAATCCCATTACGCTCTATCTCATCAGCGGCATCGTGGGTTATCGAAAGCTCGCCGCGCGTCTCGCCGGTGGCGACCTCGCCGCGTGGTTCGACACGACGCTCGGCGCCGGCTGGGGCAATCTCGGTATCGCCGTGGTGGGCCTCGCGATCATGCTCGCACTCGCGCGCTTCCTCCACGCGCGGCAGATTTTCCTGCGAGTGTGAACGGGTGATCGGCCGCGGAGTTGACTCGTCCCGCACACCTGTCGAGAAATCGGGGCATGATCCCCTCCTGCCAACCCTGCCCGGGCGTGCGCTCACGCCTGGCCTTCGCTCTCGTCTGGTTCGCGCTCGCCGTGCGTCTCTGTGCCCAAATCACCGGCACGATCGAAGGCCGCATTACCAACCCTGCCACCGGCGGCGTGCTCGAAAACGCCCGCATCTCCGTCGTCGGCTCCGCTCAGGAAACCCTCAGCGATTCCGGCGGCTTCTACCGGCTCGATGGCGTGTCCGCCGGCGCGGCGCAGGTGCGCGTGTTCTTCAGCGGATTTCCCCCGGCCTCGGCTGCGGTCACCGTCGCCGCCGGACAGACCGCCCAGCGGGATTTCGAACTTTCTCTCACCGCTTCAGGCGCGGGAAAAACTGGCGCGTCCCCCGCCGACGGCGCGGTCGTGAAACTCGACGATTTCGTCGTCGCCACCTCGCGCGAGATGAGCGCCGCCGCCCTCGCGATCAACGAGCAGCGGTTCGCCCCCAACATGAAAAACGTCGTCGCCACCGACGAGTTCGGCGACATCGCCGAGGGCAACGTCGCCGAGTTCATGAAATTTATGCCCGGCGTGAACATCGACTACGCCGGGGGCAACGCCCGCGATATTTCGCTCAACGGCGTGCCTTCCATCTACGTCCCCGTCACGCTCGACGGCTTCGGCCTCGCCAGTGCGGTCGGCGGCGGCGGCGGCGGCACCTCGCGCGGCATCGGCCTCGACCAAGTGGCCATCAACAACCTCTCCCGCGTCGAGGTGTCCTTCTCGCCGACTCCCGACTCGCAGGGCAACGCCCTCGCCGGGTCCGTGAATCTCGTCCCGCGCAGCTCGTTCGAGCGCACACGGCCCGCGGGAAATTTCAGCGCTTATTTTTTGATGCGCGATGACATCAAGCATTGGGGTGAGACCCCCGCGCCCCGGCGTCCCACGCGGAAGATTCACCCGGGGTTCGATCTCTCCTACCTCGCGCCGGTGAACAAACGCTTCGGCTTCACTCTCTCCGCCGGTATGAACCGCCAATACTCCGGCGAACCGCAGATCCAGAATCTCTGGCGCGGCGTGCAGAATGCGACCAACGGCACCACGTTTCCCCACACGACCTTCGACAAGCCCTACCTCTGGTCGACCGTCATCCGCAACAGCGGCAAGGATACCAACCGCTCCTCCTTCGGCGTCACCGCCGACTACAAGTTCACCAACAAAGACCGCGTCGCGCTCTCGTTCACGTATTCGACGTTCGATGTCCGGATCAACCACAACGAACTCACCTTCGATGTCGGCCGCGTGAACCCCGGTGATTTCTCGCTCGATTTCACCCGCGGCGCCGCCGGCCAAGGCACGCTGCAACTGGTCACCACCGGCAACTCTCGCCAAAACTGGACGGTCATGCCGTCGCTCGTGTGGCGCCACGACGGTCCGATTTGGAAACTCGATTCCGGTTTTGCCTACTCGCGCGCCGCCAACCGGAATCGCAACGTGGAGTCCGGCTTCTTCGACACCACGACCGCGCGCCGGACAGGCGTCACCGTTTCGTTTGCGGACATTTTTTATCTCCGGCCGAACACCATTACGGTGACCGATGCCGCCGGTGCGCCCGTCGATCCCTACGCGTTGAAAAATTACGTCCTCACCGCTGCCGGCGGCAACACGCGCAGCACCGACGACTACAAGCGCACGCTCTACGCGAACGCCCGGCGCGACTTCTACGGCCCCGTGCCGCTCTCGCTGCGCGCCGGCGTTGATTTCCGCCAAGCCGAGCGCGACCAGCGCCTCTTCGTGCCGGCTTACACCTACGTCGGCCGCGACGGCGTCGCCAGCACCACGCTCACCACCACGAGTGACGATCTCGCGCTGCCGTTTCTCGATCCAAGTTTTTCCGACCGCCAGCCCCACTACGGCTTTCCAAAGTTTCAGGGCGTGAGTAGCGAACTCTTCTATAACCACTACGTCGCCAACCCGACTTTTTTTACCACTAACGCCAACACCAATTACCGCAATCTCGTCACCAACTCGAAATTCGCCGAAGAGCTCGTCTCCTCCGCCTACGTGCGCGGCGACCTCGCGTTTTTCGACAACCGCCTGAAGGTCGTCACCGGCCTCCGCGCCGAGCAGACGAATGTTTCCGCTGCGGGCCCGCTCACCGATCCCACGCGCAACGTCCAGCGCGATGCGCAGGGCCGGCCCATCCTCGGCGCCAACGGTCGGCCGCTCGCGCTCATCGCGACCACTGACGCGCTCGGGGTTTCGAAGCTTACGTTTCTCGACCGCGGCGCGCTCGCCGAAAAGGAATACCTCACGCTGTTCCCGAGCATCAATGCCAGCTACAATCTCCGTGAAGACCTGATCGCCCGCGCCGCATGGTACACGTCGGTCGGTCGCCCCGACTACAACCAATACGCCGGCGGCGTCACGCTCCCCGACCCGGAGAATCCCACGCCGAACGACCAGATCACGCTCAGCAACGTGAGCATCAAGCCGTGGAGTGCGCGGACCTTTAATGCGCGGCTCGAGTATTACCTCGCGGGCGTTGGCCAGCTCTCGTTCGGCGGCTTCCGGCGTGATTTCGAAAATTTCTTCGGCAGCACCATTCTTCCGACGACCCCTGAGTTTCTCGAACTCTACAGCCTCGATCCCAACGTCTACGGCCGCTACCCAGTGGCGACCCAATACAACATCGACAGCACGGTGCGGATGGAAGGCCTGAACCTCGGCTACAAACAAGCGCTCACGTTTCTCCCGCGTTGGGCGCGCGGCGTGACGGTTTTCGTCAACGGGGCCTCGCAACGCATCATCGGTCCGCAGGGCGCCGGCAACTTCCCTGGTTTTGTGCCGCGCACCGCGAGTTGGGGCGTGAGCCTGAACCGCGAGCGCTACAGCCTCCGGGCGAACTGGAACTACCGCAGTCTCCAACGCCGCGGCGCCATCGCGGCCGGCAGCAGCATCGAGCCCGGCACCTACACGTGGTGGTCCAAACGGCTCTATCTCGACCTCAACGGCGAATACACGCTCACCAAGCGCCTCTCGCTCTACGCGAGCATCCGCAACGTCGCCGACGCCCCCGACGACGTGAAAGTTTTCGGCCCGAGCACGCCAGCGGTCGCGCGCTTCCGCACGCGCGTCGAATTCGGCTCGCTCTGGAGCTTCGGTCTCAAGGGCACGTTCTGATAGCAATCGCCCAAAAGCTTCAGACTGTGATGTGCCGGGTAGCCGCGAGCGCCAGCAAGTGGTGATTCGTCCACTCGCTGGAGCTCGCGCTTACCGAAAACTCCAGCGTTCAAAGGACGTTGGTGTGACTCGCTGAACTCTGTGAACCGCGGGGAGACCTCATCAGCGTTAAGTGAGTGGGCGTCTCGGCATTTTCCGGCGTAGCTGCGAGCGCCAGCGAGTGGAATTTCCCCCCTCAATACCCACGTCCTTTGAGTTTTTGATTTCTGGTCGCCGCGAGCGCCAGCGAGTGGTGTTTCG
>CANIJN010000135.1 GCA_947467625.1 Opitutia bacterium
GAATGAGAAAGATAAAGAGAAAGAAGGAAAGATTGGCGGAACGACTTTGACGGCCGTATTTTCCCGTCGCGAAGGGGCACGTCGGCGAGCGACGTCCCTCGACTCACAGGTTACGGTTTGCCACCGAGCGCCGTGATTTGATTTTTAGCAACCGTCGCGAGCTGCCCGGGCGGCAGCGCCTTCACCACGCTCTCCAACAACTCGCGCGCGGCAGCGACATTGCCGACCTTCGCCACGTGCGCAGCCGCCACGAGCGCAGCGTGCGCCGCCGGGACGCGCAGGTCAGCGGGACCACCGCTCAGCACCTGCTGCAGCGTTTTGGCCGCATCGCGATTGGCGATCATCCCGAGAGAAGCAATCGCCTCTGCGGCCACGCCGCGTTTCGCATCGAGGGCCAATTTCTGGAGCTCGGGCACCGCCGCGACTTCGCGCCGCACCCCCAGCGAGTTCACCGCTCCGGCGAGGAAGCGCCCTTCGAGCGTGGGCAACGCTTTGCGCAGCGCCGCTCCAGCGGAGGGATCTTTGATGCCTTCGAGGCCACTGCGCGCGTAGTCGGCGAGATGCTCCTTGTTCAGCAGCGCCGCCAAAGGCGCCACCGACTTGGGACCACCCATGTCACCGAGTTCCTGACACGCGCGGGCTTTTTCCAGGAGCCCGGCATCGGACGCGAGCACGGCGAGTGCCGCCGCCTCGGAGGACACCGCCGCCGCCACGGGGCCGGCCAGCGTCACCACCAATAAAGCGGGAAGGAGAGAACGAATGAGTTTCATAAGATCACCAAGGGAGTTGCGTTCAGGCGTGCCACGGCGCGCGACGGGCGCGACTGCACATACGGTTGGCGTCAGCGTCGTTCACAAACGTCTCGGTAACGGGATCAAACTCCACCTTGCGGCCGAGCCGCCAGCCAATGGAGGCGACATGGGAGATAATGTGACCGCGACGGGTGACGTCGGCATTGCAGGCCGGTTTGCCGCGCGATTTCACACAATCGAGGAAATCGCGGACGTGCTTCGACGGATCGGTGCCGGCCATTTCCTTCGGCGCGCCACGCTCCAGAAGTTTCGGGGACGACACCGCGATCTTGCCGGTGTCCGCGGCCTCGACCCAACCTTCGTCGCCTTCAAAGCGCACCGGGCAGGTGCCAGGCACGACCCAGTTGCCTTCACCTTTGAAACCGGCGAGGCGCATCACGAGCTTCACGCCGTTGGCGTATTTCCCGTAGATGGTCTGCCCATCGGCCTCGTAGGAGATCGGCGTGGTATGATCCGCACTCGCGCCCCATTGGCAGAGGTCGACCGTATGCGCGCCCCATTCCGGCAACGCTGCACCGCCATGGAAATCATAGTAACCGCGCCAGCGACCCTGCACGTAGTCTTTGTTGTAAGGCCGCCATGGAGCCGGGCCGAGCCAACGGTCCCAATCGACGACGTCGCGGGCCGGCTCGGGTTCCGCAGGCAACCATTTGAAACTTTCCTCGAGTGGAAGAATTCCGGCGTGGACCGTGTGGATCTTTCCGAGCTTACCGCTGCGCGCCAGTTCGGCGGCGAAACCGAAGTTGTCGACATTGCGACGCTGGGTGCCCGACTGGAAAATCCGCCCGTAGCGATTGGTCGTATCCGCCAATTCCTGACTCTCGCGGACCGTCATGCTGCACGGCTTCTCGCAATAGATGTCCTTACCCGCCTTCGCCGCGAGCATGCTCGCCAACGCGTGCCACCGATCACCGGTCGCGATCAACACCGCGTCGACATCGGGACGCGCGAGGACTTCATACATGTCGCGAGTCTTCAGGCAGTCCTGATTGTTATATTGCCGGTTCGCCATCACGCGCACGACTTCGCGCCGCGCTTCTTGGACATCGGCGATCATGACAAACTGCACGTCGGTCTGGCTGAGAAAGTGTTTCAGCACCTCACGCCCGCGGGGGCCGATGCCAATGCCGCCAACCACGATGCGGTTACTCGGCGCCACCTTGCCGTCTCGACCCAGCGCCGAGGCGGGGATAAACGTAGGCATGCCCAAGGCCACTGCAGTCGTTTTCAAAAAATGACGTCGTGTGAATTTCATAGGAGGAGCGAAACCATCGGGGAGGGGTGAAAGGGGAGGTATTTGGCAAAAGTAAACTGGGCTCTCCGGCAGGCAAAGAGAAAACAGGGACTGACCGAAGATGCCATTGCTCGATGACCGCAGGCCGGGCGAATACCAACGTCCGTTGATTTTTGAACTTCTCCGGAACGTGGCACAGGCGTCCTTGCCCGTGGGTTTGAGTATCACACCTCGCACCCGAAGGTCTGCCCTCCGATAAATCTTCCTACCTCACCCATCTTCCTGACCCGAACTCTGAACCTCGTCACCGTCGCTTCAGCTCCGCCCCAATTCCCTGAATGTGGAGCGGAAACTTTTATGGTTGTGAAACCATTTCCCCGCCGCTCGGCCGGGCGTAATAACACGCGGCGAGCACCGCCACCCCCGCACGCGGCGAAGCCCAGAACACCTCGCGCCGAATCTCCGCCGGCGACGCAGTCTGCGCCTCCGCTCCCGGCAACACTCCCAGCTCCGCGACTACCAGCGCGAGTGCGCGAGCACTAGGACCGCGTGCCATTGGCCTACCTTACGCTCTGCCAATTCTCGACCTGGAGACCCGGCACTCGGGAAAATTCCTGCGTGTTATTCGTCACGAACACCGCGCGCAGCGCCAGCGCATGGCCCGCCAACAGGGCGTCATACACGCCGATGGGCTGGGCGTTCGGTTTCAAGTTGGCGAGAAAGGCGCGCACAAATCCGGCGTGGTGGGCCGCCGCATCGTCGAATGCCTCCACCCGGGGAAACACCGTCTTTACACGCGCGATTCGCTCACGAAACGCCGCCACTTCCGGACGTTTCGCTGCGCCGTATTCCAACTCCATCAGTGCTATGGCCGACAAACGGCAATCGGGCAGCGATTGCTCCAAGCGGTCCAACAGCCGCGCATCTTCCGCCCGATCGCGCAGGTAACGAGAGAACACATTCGTGTCCGGCAGGAAAATCATCGCGTGTGATCCGGAAAATCAGGCGCGGAGCCACGCAGCGCTTTCAACGCCTTCAACTGCCGGGCCGCTGCGGCGGGATCGGTAATCACGAAGCCCGTGGCCGTCGGCGTCACCTCGTAGGACTTCGCCTTCACGTTCAGGCCGCGCGGCAGACGCAGCGCCTTCGAATTCCCTGCTTTGAAGACTTTCGCGGTGATGGTCGCCATGTGAGCACGCTGTAGCTACGCACCCCGCTGTCAACGCCCGGCCTCACATCCGCCACGATGCGGACACGTTGAAGTTGATCGGCTGCTTCAGGCCGAAGCCCACGGGCACGGTCTCGCGGGCGGGCGAGTTGTAGTTTCCATCCCGTGGCCGCAGCGCGCTCGTGGCGGTGCCATTGGTCGAGGTCGTCCAATAGATTGCCCGATCATTGAGCAGATTATTGATCACGAGATTCAGTTGGATGGCGCGTTTGTCGAAGCGCCACAGATAGCCGAACGTGCTCGTCACCGTGGTGTCGCCTTTGGGGGACATCAGCGGCGTCAGGATGCTGCGCGTCGGATCGTCGATCGCGCGGGTTGGATTTGCCGGGTCCACAATCGTGTCGGCCCCGCGATTGCCGAGGACTTCGCGGCCCCGGTATTGCACGCCCACGCCGAAGCGCAGGCCTTTGATCTTGCCCTCCTGAATCGTATAGTCGCTGAAGAACTTGTAGAGCGGCTGATTGTTTCCCGTGGTGCGGGCGATGTTCAGATTATTGTAGGCGGTGAAGATCGTGTTGTAGGCGTCGGCGGCGGTATTCACGTCGGGCGAGAGCTGGTTGGCGGGGATGGCGGGATCGACTGTGGCGACGTTGTTGGCATCCACCCGGGCACCCGTGTCCTGCACGATGAGCTTAAAGGCCTCGCGGTTCTTTTCGACGTAGGCGCGCGTGAGCTGGTAGGCATTGGCACCGTAAACTTTCGGGAGCGACACGCTACCCGTGACGCGCAGGCCCTTGATCACGTTGACCGTGACTTCCGCCTCGTAGCCACTCGCCACGCGATCCTGCAGATCGCTGCCACCGATGAAACGCGGCAGCCCGCGCTTGTTGAGATCGGCCGTGCTGCCCATGGGCGTCGCCTCGAGCAGGGAGTTGAACGGAAACCCGGAAACGCCGAACGGATTATTGATCTCCTCACTCGTGTAGTAGGTGAGATTCACGTCGAGCTTCCGCTGGAAGAACTCAAAGCGTGTGCTGTAATTCCACCCCGTGGAGATCGTCGGCTGGATAATGCCGCCGCCTTGAAGCAAGGCGTAGGCCTTTTGCGGATTGAAGCTCTCGGCGTAGTTCACCGACGGACTTAGCCAGTCGAGGAGATGCATCACCGTGCCAACTGATTTGGTGTTCACGTAGCCGCTGAGCACCGGGGCATTAAAATCGTCTTGGAACCGATACTGGGTGTAGCGTGGGTCGCGGACTCCGCCGGTGAGACGGGGGCGGGTGATCGCGGGCGCGGCGGGCAGCGCACGGCCGGCGGCATCGACTGGCACATAGCTGAGGGCTGACCAATCGGCGGGCGCCTGCGGCTTGAAGAGCGGCTTGAGCGGATCGCGATCAGTCGGGTAGTCTCCACTCACCGCCATCTGCTGCGAGCCGGATTGGTAACGATCACGGCGGATAGCACCGAGGAAGATCAGCCGATCCTTCCAGAACTTGGCGTTGAGCGCCGCGAGGCCGTAGCGGTAACTGGTGTCGTTGACGGACTCGGCATCGAAGCGCGTGTGGTCGATGACCCAACGCGGCGTGACGGTCGTCGTCGTACCGGTATTCGGATCGAGATAGGGAAGCGGTTTGCCGGCGAGGTCGATGAAGGGGCGACTGGGTTCGTTCCAATAGCGGCGGATCTTCACCGTCGCCGCGGTGCCGTTGATCCATGCGAGGGTGTCGGTGCCCTGCGCGAGACTGAGCCACTGATAAGAGAGCGTGTAGTGATTCTTGTTTTCACCGACCATGGTGTTGATCGCGAAATTGCCGAAGCGTGTGTCTTGCTTCCACGCGACGGCGGCGCGGACGTTGTGATAGTCGTAGTGGCGGAAACCGCGGAAGAAATTTCCGTCGCCGTAGGCCTGCAGATAGTGGGCGTTGGGCGCGCCGTTCGGGAGGACGCGGTTGAGATCGAGGTAGGTGGCGTTGGCCCCGCGGTTCTGCTCGCCGTTTGTGTAGTTGGAATTCTTGTTCACATCACCGGCGAGCTCCACATAGAAGTCTCCGAGCTTTTGTTCCACGGTCACTTGGAAATCGCGAAAAGTGCTTTCGAGCAGCGGTCCGTCCTGGTTGATCGAAAACCGTTCGGAGGGGCGGATGAAACCAGAGCGCGCTTCGACCAAGTCGAAACGATTGGTCGGGACGTTCAGCGCGTTGACGAGATTCGTGTTGGCCAAGCCGAACGCCGGTGCGCTGCCGGACACCAAGCCCGCGATGGGCGTCGTCGCCGTCGTGCCGCCGCCGATCGAGATCGGCTCGTTGGTGTAGCTGCTGATCGCGTTCAAGCCGTTGTAGGGATCGTAGACGTTATAGTTAGCGCCGCGGCGCGCGACGCCCTGCGCTTGCAGCGCCGTGATCTGCGCGGCGGAAGCGCCGTTGAGCGCGGCCGGCGTGGCGAACGTCGTGCTCCCATTCCAACCCGAGAGCTGATCCTGGAGATTATTGATGGGCTGGTTGATCTCACGGTTGATCGCCTCGGCTTCAAACCGGACCACGGTATTTTGAAAGGGCCGCAACGTCGTCGTAGCGAAAACACCTTTGCGCTTCTCAAATTCCTTCTGCCGCCAGCCGAGGCCGTGCTGCGCAACGCCGGCAACGCGCAGAGCGACTTTGTCGTTGATCGGCTGGTTCACGTCGATCGTCGCACGCATCATACTAAATGAACCCGCCGTAAGCTTCACATCCTGAAACGCGCGGTCGGTGCGCGCGCGCTTCGTCGTCGAGGAACTCACGCCGCCGAGGCTACCGTTGCCGAACACGATGGAGTTGGCCCCGCGCCCGAAGTCGAAGCGCTCGAGCGCGTAGCTGTCGTTGTCGCTGTTGACGGGGAAAAAGTTCCGGAGCTGCTGGCCCGCGCCCACCCCACGCGTGTTGTAGCGGACCGTGAAGGTCGTGAAGTTATTCGTGCCGATGTCCGACTGAAACGTCGAACCCGTCGCCCAGTTCTGCGCCTGCATTAGGTCCGTGAGATTGAGCGCATCGATGAACTCGCGATTGATCACCGAAAACGCCGCTGGCGTATCGCGCAAATCACTCGCGAGACGGCCGCCCGCGAGCGAACTCGCGGCCGCAAAGCCCGTGTCCCGGTCGCTGTTCACCTCGAACGGCGTCAACGTCACCGTGCTCCCGGGGGGCGGCGTGGTTTTCTCCGCCGCCGCCGTTGCGGTTTGGGCAGCCGCGGAAGAGACCGCTGCGAGGAGGACGAGCGCGACGATTTTCGCGTCAGGACGACGCGGAGCTGAGGACTGAATAGAGGGGAGTATCATGGTGCGGAGTCTGAGTATGCGGAGCCTTGAAGAGGGCAATGGTTACGGGCTGAGATGCTTTTCTAAAAACGCCAGAGCCACGGGGCGAAGATCGCGCGACAGAGGCTTTTTATTCCACGTTTCAAAATCGAACGTGTGCCCCGCTCCCGCCACTCGCACAAATTCGTGCGGGACGCCGTGCTTCGCGAGCACGCCCGCAAGTTCCTCGGACTGCGCGCGGTCGACCGTCAGGTCGATCTGGCCGTGTAAAATCAAGACGGGCGGAGCGTTTTTCGTGACGTGCGTCACCGGCGAAGCCCGGACATAGACGGGAGCTGCGGGGTCATCAGTGCCATACACCGACGCGGGGCCAACGGCGCGGAACTTCCCCGTCGGTACGCCTTGGGCGTCGACTTCTTGACGCGTGAGCAAATTGGCCGGTCCGTAGAGATCGATGACCGCGCGCACCTTGCTCGAAACCCCGGGATAAGGCGTCGCCACACCGGTCGGCTCAAACTCGGGCTGGTCGCCGGTGAAGCCCACCATCAGCGCCAAGTGACCGCCCGCCGAACCGCCCGCGACGGCGATGCGCTCAGGATCGAGCTGATATTTCGCGGCGTGAGCGCGGAGAAAACGGACCGCGTTTTTGCAATCGTGTAGATTATGCGGCCACGCGCCGGCACCGAGCCGGTAGTCGACGCTCACGGCCACGTAACCCGCCGCAGCCAGGGTTGTGCAGATTTCCTTCGCGCGGTTCTCGGTTTTCAATCCGCCCGTCCAACCGCCACCATGGATCCACACGACAGCCCGGGAAAGCGTTCCCTTGGTGGGCGTGGCTGGCAGATAGAGATCGAGTTTCTCCGCACGGTCCACCGCGAGGTAGCTCACATCGGCAACCATACGCGGAGCAGCAGCAGCATCACCCGCACGCGCCAAAGCCAGCAGTGCACAGGTGGCGGAGACAGTTAAAACGATTCGGAGCATAATGAGAAAGCGGGGAAGCGAGGAAAACGGGAGAACGGAAAAACAACGGGGGAAGCTTCGCGTGACAATCGCCGATCACAGAAATATCAGTTTGCCCCCTCGCCGGCCCCTCGCCGACTTTGACCGCCCCACTTTCCGCTATGCCTCACTTGACTCCCCCTCTCCGCGTGTTGGCGCGTGTCGCTTTGGTCGCCGCCCTCCTGACTACCCTCACCGCCCCCGCCCAGTCGCTCCTCGCGCCTGAACGCGTCGCCCTCGATTCGCTCACGGCCTTCAAACCCGTCACCGCCAACTGGCAGCTCGCCGCCGGTCTCGCCGGCGACCCGCGTCGCGACAAAACGCTCACCGCCACCCCCGGCTCCGGCGTCCTCGTGTGCAATCCCGGTAAGACCAAGGAAACGCGCGGCCATCTCTTCACCGCGTGGGAACACGGCGACATCGAGCTCGCTTTCGAATTCCTCATGGCCCCCGGCTCGAACTCCGGCGTGTATCTGCAAAGCCGCTACGAGGTCCAGCTCTTCGACAGCTGGGGGAAGAAAACTCCGACCCCCGCCGACTGCGGCGGCATTTATCAACGCTGGGACGCCGCCCGCGGCGCCGGCAAGGAAGGCTACGAGGGCACCGCGCCCCGCGCCAACGCCAGCCGCGCCCCGGGTCTCTGGCAAACGCTGCACATCGTATTTCAAGCCCCGCGCTTCGACCCCACCGGCAAGAAAACGAAAAACGCCCGCTTCACCAAAGTTACCCTCAACGGTTTTCTCATTCACGAAAACGTCGAGGTCACCGGCGCCACCCGCAGCGCACTCTTCGAAAACGGTCCCGAAGCCCCGCTCGGTCCACTCATGTTTCAGGGTGACCACGGTGCCGTCGCGATCCGCAACCTCGCCTACAAACGCTTCGACGCCGACGCGCACCTCTCGGTAGACAAGCTCGGCTATCAGCTCCACTCGTCCGCCTTCGCAAAAATCGGCGACTACGATTCCCGCCAACCCACGGCCACCGGCGTCCCCGACCGTTTCTCGCAGGCCGCCGTCGAAAAGACCGGCAAGTTCGCCCTCGTGCTCACCGGCTCTCTGAACCTCACCCGCGCCGGCGAGTATGCATTCACTCCAGAGACCACGTCGCCCGTACGCCTGCTCATCGATAACCGTCCCGTCATCACCCCGCTCGAACGCGGCGGTCAGGCCGGCACGATCACCCTCGCCGCCGGCACGCACTCCGTGCGTCTCGACTTTCTCCATACGGGCAATAATCGCCCTGCGCTCGAGATCATCGCCGAGGGCCCCGGCCTCGCCCCGCATTCGCTCGGCGGCGCCGAATCCTCACCCGCCGGTGGACGCCGTTTCACCAACGCCCAGAAAAAACTCGCCCTCGAACCCTCCGCCGACCGCGTCCGCATGCAACGCGGGTTCGTACCGTTCGAGCCGAAAAAACGTCTCTACGCCACCAGCGTAGGTACACCCCAGGGCGTCCACTACGCCTACGATCTCGAAACCGGCGCACTCCTGCGCGCGTGGCGCGGCACATGGATCGACACCGCCGAAATGTGGGAAGGCCGCGGCGAACCCCAGCTCGCGAAACCCACCGGCCCCACCCTCACGCTCACTGCCAAGCCCACCGTCGCCTTGATCGATTATCCCCGCGCGGCCGGTTGGCCCGATTCCGCCGACGCCCTGCACTCGTCCCAAGGCTACACCCTCGAGGCAAACGGCCAGCCCGTGTTCCTCTCGAAAATTTCCGATGTCTCCATCCGCGACCGTCTCGCTCCGAGCGCTGACGGCAAAGCGCTCACCCGCCGCCTCGATTTCAAGGGCTCCCTCGCCTCGTGGGAAACCCAAGTGCTCCTCGCCGAAGCCGCTGTCATTACCGCCCAACCCGGCGGCGGCTGGGTCGTCGGCGATCGCGAGTACTACCTCGATTGGCCCGCCGACTCCGTCCATCAACCGACCCTCCGCAAGGTCGGCGACCAACAGCTCCTGTTTGTTCGCCTCTCCAAATCCACGCTCGAAGCCCCCCTCGCCTACTCGCTCGTCTGGTAAAGCCGCCGCCATGAAACGCTTTTTCTCCACTCTTCCGACCATCGCCGCGTGCAGCGTCGTCACCGCATTCGCGCCGCTCGCGTTCGCCCAACCGAACAACCCGTCACCGGCCGAACGTTTCGCCAAACCCAGCGACGAACTCGTCGCCCGCGAAAACAAATACTGGAAACGCATCCCGCTCGAAGTTCCCGCCGACATCGTCCTCGAGACCAGCGGTATCCTTCCGCTCCCCGGCCAACGTCTCCTCGTCACCACCCGTCGCGGCGAAGTGTATTTCATCGACGGCGCCTTCGCAGCCGAACCTAAACTGACGTTCTCGCTCTTCGCCTCGGGCCTCCATGAGCCGCTCGGCATCATCGCCGCGCCCGCCCCGCGCAAAGGCTATTACGTCGCCCAACGCGCCGAGCTCACCCGCCTCGAAGATACTGACGGCGACGGCCGCGCCGATGTGTTTGAAACCGTCGCCAAGATCCCGATCTCCGGCAGCTACCACGAATACGCCTTCGGCCCCGTCCTCGCACCGAACGGCCATCTCCGCGTCACCTTAAACGTCGCCTTCGGCGGCGCCACGCAAGCTCCCGTGCCGTGGCGCGGCTGGATGATGGAGATCACGCCCGACGGCCAGATGACGCCCATTGCGGCCGGCCTGCGCTCGCCCGCCGGCTTCACAGTCACCTCCGGCGGGGATTGGTTCGCCTCCGACAATCAGGGCGAATGGGTCGGCTCCGGTAAACTCACGCACATCGAGCGCGGCGATTTTCTCGGTCACCCCGCCGGCCTCGTCTGGAGCAAACAGCCCGGTTCGCCCGTGTCACTCCGCCCCGACGATATTACGAGTTTCGACGAACCCATGCCTGACGTCGCCAAACGCCTGCCTGGCGTAAAACCGCCCGCCGTCTGGTTGCCCCACACCGTCCTCGGCATCTCCAACTCCGGCGTCCTCGAAGATCTCAGCGGCGGAAAATTCGGTCCGTTCGCCGGCCAGCTCTTCGTCGCCGACCAGGGCCAGAGCAAAATCGCCCGCATCAGCCTCGAGAAGATCAAAGGGGTGTGGCAGGGCGCAGCCTACGCCTTCCGCAGCGGCTTCGACTGCGGGATCATCCGCCTCGCCCAGAGCGAAGATGGCTCGTTCTTCACGGGTGAAACCGAACGCGGTTGGGGCGCCCTCGGCCCGAAGAAACACGGCATCGAGCGCCTCGTCTGGACCGGCGAGACGCCGTTTGAAATCAAGGAAATCAAAGCTCAACCCGATGGCTTCGTCCTCACGTTCACCACGCCCGTCGATCGCGCCATCGCCGAAAAACCCGAGAGCTACAGCGTATCCGGTTTTACTTATCTCTGGCATAAAGAATACGGCAGCGCTCCTTCAAACCGTGCCGGTTGCCCCGTCCGCAAAGTCGTCGTCGCCCCCGATGGCCTCAGCGTGCGCCTCGCGAACATCTGTCTGCGCGAGGGCTACATCCACGAAATCAAAGCGGCCGGCCTCCGCTCCGCGCAAGGCAAGGAGCCGCTCCTCCACCCCATCGCTTACTACACACTCAACCGTTTTCCCGACGGCAACCGCATCATCCCACTCGAGGTCAAAGAGGCCGAACTCTGCGTCGCGCCGATCCCCGCCGTGGCGAGTGCAAATACAAAGAAACACCCGACAAAAGCTCCTGCCGAATGGGGTAACGACGGCGACATGACCATCGTCCTCGGTACGCAACCCGGCCTGAAATTTGATCAAGCACTGCTCGCGGTAAAAGCCGGCGCCCGCATCCGCCTCGTGTTCCGCAACACCGACGATATGCTCCACAACGTCGTCCTCTGCGCCCCCGGCAAAGGCGAATCCGTCGGCAACGCCGCGCTGGCCCTCGGCGTCGACGGTGCCGCGAAAAACTACGTCCCTGATACCGCCGACGTGCTCTTCCACAGCGCCCTCGTGCTGCCCGAAACGAGCGACACCATCTTCTTCAACGCCCCGACCGCACCCGGCGACTACGACTACCTCTGCAGTTTCCCCGGCCACTCCGCGTTGATGAAGGGTATTCTTCGCGTGGAAGCCAAGTAAGGCAGACTTCAGTCCGCCCAGTCGGCCGAATATAGCCATGTCCACCCCGCTTCCGCCGCTCCCATCCGAGCCGCGCCCCGGCCGCTACCGCCACTACAAGGGCAACGAGTATCGCGTGCACCAACTCGCCCGCCACTCGGAGACGCAGGAAGTCGTCGTCGTCTATCAAATGCTCTACGGCGACCATGGTTTCTGGATCCGGCCACAAGCGATGTTCGTCGAAAGCGTCACCCTCGACGACGGTCGGCGCGTGCCGCGTTTCGCCTACGTCAGCGCGGACTAACGTGGCCGAGCGTTAGCCCGCGTGGCGGACGCGATGATTTTCATCGTCGCACCCGTTACACGCGGCTGAACGTTCGTCTCCGCCTTTCTTCCCCATGCCTACCCTCCGTCCCCTCCTCCGCCTCGCTTTCACCGCGTGCCTCGCGCTCGTCCTCACGCTCGGCACCCACGCGCAAACTCCCGCCCCCGCCACCGGCACGATTGAGGGTCGCGTGAAAAACGCCGTCTCCGGCGACTACCTCAACAACGCCCGCGTCTCCCTCAAGGGCACCGAGTTCGTCGCCCTCACCGATGAGAGCGGCACCTTCCGCCTCGCCGGCGTGCCCGCTGGCGCTGCCACCCTCCGCGTGCGGTTCGCTGGGTTCGACGATCAGGAAGTCCCCCTCATCATCACCGCCGGCCAAACCGCTCAACGCGATATCACCCTCGCCAGTCAGGCCCGCTACGGAGAAACCAACTCCACCGTCAAAATGGACGCGTTCACCGTGCAATCGAAGAAAGAAACCGATGCCGCTGCCATCGCCGTCAACGAGCAGCGCGTCGGTCTCAGCCAGAAGAGCGTCATCTCCGCCGATCAGTTCGGCACGCTCCCCGATTCCAATCCCGGCGAACTCATGAAATGGCTCCCCGGCGTCAGCGTGGAGTATTTTGCTAATAACATCGTCGGCGTCAGCGTGCGCGGTTTCGACGCCGTCAACACCGAGATCCGCTTCGACGGCCTGCCCACCGCCTCCGCCTCCACCTCCACGCTCGGCACCGGCAACCGCGACCGGAATTTCGAGATGATGGGCTCCTCCTCGGCCGACATCTCGCGCGTCGAGGTCCGCCTCCTCCGCACACCGGAAGACAGCGCCAACGCGATCGGCGGCTCCGTAAACATGATCCGCCGCTCCGCCTTCGAAGCGAGCCGCGCCCGCTTCACTTACAACGCCCTCTTCACGACCGACCACGAATCCTTCGCCCTCGGCGCCCGCTCCGGTATCCGCGACACCCGCGTCCCCGGCTGGCGCCCCAATCTCAAGGTCACTTGGACCGATCCCGTGTCCAAGACTTTCGGTTACGCGCTCACGTTTAACCACAACGACGTGCTTGCCCGCGTGCACTGGTCCTTTCCCACCGTGAATTTCGGCACCGCCGATCAGGCCGCCGCCGCCCGCGCCCGCCTCGCCGCCGGTAAACCACTCACCACCGTCAGCGCCGCCAATCCGCTCCCGACCACCGAGGGGCTGCACGACAATCCGAAACAGGACGTCACCGACAGCGCGTCCGCGAAATTCGACTGGAAGCCGACGCGCGAGCTCAAGGTGGCCTACTCCATCAGCGGCGGCCGTTACCAGGAGCGCGCGGGCGACGACATTCGTTTCACTTGGAACACGGGTGCGCAGAGTACCGCCGTGACCGCCGCCGTCCTCGACGCCCCGCTGGGCGCCCCCGGCACGAACGACGAGCACTCCGTTTACGGTAATCTCGGCACCGGCTCCATCCGTTACGACCTGCGCGAAGCGTGGCGTAATGGACAAAAAGATACGTTCACGAACGCCCTCGACTCCGAGTGGCGCCGCGGGGACTGGCAGCTCAACGCCGCCGGCTCGTTCTCCCGCTCGCGCCACACGTTCCGCGACACCGACGACGGCTTCTTCGGCAGCAACACACTCTCCGGCTCCACGCTCCCGCTAACGGGCCTCGGCACCGGCACCGCTTCCCGCCAACTCATCACCCTCAACTTCCTCGACAACGGGCCCCAGTTCAACGCCCGCACCATCAAGTCCCTCGCCTTCACCCCCGCCATTGGCACCACCGCTGCGATCAGGGGCCCCGAGATCAATTGGCAGGACCCTGCCAACATGACGATCGGCGGCGCCGTCTCCCGCTCCGGAAAAACCGAGGAGTCCATCGCCGCCCTCCGCCTCCGCGCCAAACGCACGTTTTCAATCGCCCAGAACCCGTTCTCCGTTCGCCTCGGCTACGACTTCGACGAACTTTTTCGCAACGTGCAGCGCTACGATTCCAACCTCTGGACCTTCGTCGGCCCCGACCACCTCGCCGCCACCGCCGACGACCACGCCGCGCAAATCGCCGCCGTCAATGTCCTCCCCGAACGCGACACCACCTACGACTTCCCCGCCGTCACGCGCACGAGCATGCGCCGCCTCTACGCGCTCTACCAAGCGCATCCCGATTGGTTTCAATACCGCGACGCCGAGTCCTACCGCTTCTCGACCACCGAGCCCTACGAGGTCAACGAGCGCACCACCGCCCCATGGCTTGAGTTCAGCGGCGCACTTTTCCGCAACCGCCTCACCTACTCCGGCGGCGTGCGCTACGAACGCGCCGCAGCTGTCGCCCTCGGCAGCCTCGACCGCGGCGCGCGGTACGTGACGAGCCGCGGCCTCGTCGATCAAAGTCTCGCCGGCAACCAAGCTCGCTACCTGCGCAAGGGCGCGCGCGGCACCGGCCAAAACGAGGGCTACTTCCCGAGCCTCCAGCTCAACTACAGCCTCCGCGAAAACCTCCTCTTCCGTATCGGCTGGGCCAAGACACAGGCCAAAAATCGTTTCGGCCGCGCGATCATCCCGAGCACGAGTCTCGACTACAATCCCGTCACCACCGGCACCTACGCCGGTCTCGCCGTCGGCACCGCCAACCGCCCCAACCCCGCGCTCCGCCCTTGGTCCGCTAATAATTACGAGGTCCACTGCGAATACTACACCGCGCAGGGCGGCGTCATCAGCCTCGGTGGTTTCGTCAAAGACATCAAAAACGTCCAGGTGCAGCAGCTCATACTTCTGGATACGCCCGAAAAACTCGCCGCCCTCGATCTCGAACCGTCGTTCCTCAATTTCCAGAGCACCACGTGGATCAACCAGGGCATCGGCCAGGTAAACGGCGAGGAGCTCTCCATCCGCCAGCCGCTCGACCACTGGCTCCCCGCCTTCGCCAAGGGCCTCAGTCTCACCGCCAGCTTCAACCACAACCACCTCGCACGTTTTAACTATGCCGCCGGCAACATCGGCAGCGATTTCCAGAACTACTACGAAAACCAGTTCAAGAGTTCCGTGCGTTACAACCGCGGCAAGCTCGGCGCGACCGTCGGCGTCATCCGCAACGGCCGCGTCTATCGCCAGCGACTCGACATCGCCGCGTCTGCGACCAATCCCGCCATCCGCGGCGACAGCTTTTTCCCGCCCTACACGACCGTCGATTTCAGTGTCGAATACAGCGTCACCCGCTGGGCCCGTCTCTTCGTCTCCGGCCGCAACGTCACCAACGCCCAAAAGACGCGCTACCGCGTCGTCGACGGCGCCCCCGACTGGAGCCGCTTCGCCATCGCGAACAACCTCGGCTTCACCTACACCGCCGGCGTCACCGGCGGCTTCTAAGCTTTCGGCGGACTCCGGTCCGCCTTTCTAACCCACCCGCCCCCGTAGCGGCGAGCGCCAGCAAGCCGTCCCCCACCCAGTCCC
>CANIJN010000136.1 GCA_947467625.1 Opitutia bacterium
GCGGTGGTCAGATCGACTTGCGCGGAGAGCACGTCAAGTTGCGTCGCGGTGCCGGCGTTGTAACGGGCGGTCGCGAGGCGCACGGCTTCATCGGCTTGCGCGACCACCTTTTTCGAGGCGTCGGCGAGTTCGACCGCCTGTTGCCATTGGGAAAACGCGCGACGCACCTCCACGTCGGAGGCTAGTTGGAACTCGGCGAGCGAGAGTTTGGTTTGCTCCAGCACGGAGCGCGCCTGCGCCACGCGACCGGCAGTCGCGCGCCCGTCGAAAATATTCCACTGCGATTGGACGCCGATCCGCCAGCCGTCGTGGGACTCCCGGAAAGCATTACTCGTACCCTTGCGCACTTCCCAGCCTCCAAATGCGGAGACGTTCGGGAGCGCGTTCGCGGCCGCCACCGTGACCGTCTGCTCGCGCGAAGCGGCGAGCTTGGCCAACCGTTGCAGCTCGGGACGTTTGGCGCGCGAGGCTTCGAGCGCGGGGATCAAGTCAAACGTCGTCGGCGAGAATTCCAGCGTGCCGAGAAACACCGGCAACTTGTCAATCTGGTCCGGGAGGTTGGTGGTGAAGCCGAGCGACTGGCGCAGTGACTCGACGGCGAGCCGGAAATCGTTTCTCGCTGTGATGAGTGGGAACTTGGCATTGGCGACAGCGACCTCGGCGCGGAGGCGCTCGAAACTCGAAATGGTGCCAGCGTTGAAGCGATCGGTCGCGGTCTTCAACTGTTCCTGCTGGAGCTCGAGGTTCTTTTCCTGGACCGTGATTTTCTCGCGGGCGAGGAGGACGGCGTAATAGTTGGTGCGCACGACGAGCAGCGCGTCGTTAATCGTCGCTTGAAGGTCGAGCACGGCGGATTCGCGGACGAGCTGGGAGCTCCGCACGGACGCCTTCACGCCGCCACCGGCGTAGAGCACCTGTGAGGCGGTGAGATTGATCGCCCACGCGCGGTCGGAGGCAGGGAAAGCCGAGGAGATCTCCCGGTCGTTTTGCTGGTAGGTGGCGTTGGCGGCGACGGTCGGAATCTGCCGGGCCGACACTTCCACGACTACCCCGTCCTGCTGGCGGATGCGCTCCTTGGCCTGGCGGATCGCGAAGTTATTCTCGATCGCGAAGCCCATCGCGCCCTTCAGATCGAGCTGCGGGGGCACGGGGAATTGCGGGGAAGGCTGCGCGCTCAGCGGGGCGAGGATGAGGGCGAGCGCAGCGGCGAAGGAGAGCGTGAGACGGAGTCGTTGCATGGAAATTATTGGGACGCGGCGGGGGCCGCGGTTGCGGGATCGAGACGGGGAGCGCCCACTGGTGCAGGCGCGCGATCATGCGAATGATCACGAGCCAGAAGAATATAAACAGAGGGCAAGATCAACAGCGTGAAGACCGTCCCGATCGCCATACCGCCGACGAGGACAAGACCAATGCTATTACGCGCGGCGGCGCCGGCGCCTGAAACCAGCGTTAGCGGAAAGTGACCGGCGACAGTCGCGACAGAAGTCATCAAGATAGGCCGAAGGCGGGTCAGCGTGGCCTCACGGACTGCTTCAATCTTTGATTTCCCCTCCTCCTGAAGATGGTTCGCAAATTCAACGATGAGGATACCGTTCTTCGCAATCAGGCCGACGAGCGTCACGAGGCCCACCTGAGCATAGATGTTCATCGTGGTCGTCCAGCCATTCGTCCAGAAAGGCATATTGGGATTTGGCATTTTCAGAACGGTGAAAATCAGGGCGCCAAACATCGCGAGCGGCACGGAGCCCGCGAGAATCACCATCGGATCGCGGAACGAATTAAACTGGACCGCGAGCACGAGGAAAATCAGCACGACCGCGAGCATGAACGCAGGGAGGAACTTGTTGCCCTCGGTACGCAGCTGGCGCGACTCGCCCGTGTAGTCGATGACGCAGCCCGGAGGCAGCACCTCACGCGCCGCTTCCTCCAGCACCTGTAATGCCTGATCAAGCGTACGAGTCGTGACGCCGGAAATCTTCACGGCATTGAGCTGTTGCAGCCGATTGAGCGAACGCGGGACGGTCTTGTTCTGAATCGTCGCGATGCTACTCAAGCGCACCACCTGTCCATTGGGTCCGGTCACATAGAGATCGAGGAGCTGCTCGGGATTGAGGCGCTCACTCCGCGCGACCTGCGGAATGACCTTGTAGCTCCGACCGGCGATGTTGAAGCGATTGACGAAATTGCCGCCCAGTGCGGAGCCTAGATCGGCACCGACTTGCGCGAGGTTAAGACCCAGCGCGGCAACCTTCTCACGATCAATGATGATTTCCGCCTGCGGTTGATCGACCTTCAGATCGATCAGCGGAGGGAACGCAAACACGCCGCTCGCGGCCGCCTTCGCTTGAATCTGCTGGGCAAATTCGAGGAGACGCTCCGCATCGGCCGTCGATGCGATGACAAATTCAACGGGGAAATTACTCCCGCCCGGCAGGGCGGACGGCGTTGTCGCAAAAATCTGCATACCGGGAATCGCACTCAATTTTTGCTGAATTTCCGGCATCACCTGAAAGACGCTGCGCTCGCGCTCCGAGCCCGGCTTGAGCACCATGCCGCCAAAACCGTCGGCCCCACCGACCGCGCCCGCCGCGCCGCCGAACGTGAGCAGAAAAGAAAAGTCCGCCTCCTTCGTCCCGAGGAAAGCGGTCTCGACCGCTTTGGAATAAATCATTTTTTGGTCGGTCGTGGCGTTCGCCGAACCGGTCAGAATTCCAAAAATAACTCCTTGGTCCTCGGCCGGGGCCAACTCAGCGGGCGAAAACATGAACATGATCGGAGTGAGCGCAGTCACCACGAACCAAACCAAGTAGACGGCTGGACGGTGGCGCAGCGTGCCATCAAGGACCCGGCTGTAAGCATGACGCACCGCGTCGAATCGGCGGTTGACGAACCCTGGGAAGCCTTTTTCGGCGTGATCGCCACCGCGCAGAAGTTTCGCCGCCATCATCGGCGAGAGCGTGAGTGCCACGATGCCGGAAATCGTCACGGCTCCGGCCAGCGTGAGCGCAAACTCGCGGAAGAGCGAACCCGTGAGACCACCTTGAAGACCGATGGGCGCGTAAACGGCTGCGAGGGTGAGCGTCATGGCGATCACCGGTCCGACGAGTTCGCGCGCACCGAGCAACGCGGCGTCGAGCGGTTTGAGCCCCTCCCGCAAGTGGCGTTCGACATTTTCGACGACGACAATCGCATCGTCCACGACGAGACCGACCGAAAGAACGATGGCCAAAAGAGTCAGCAAATTAATCGTGAAACCAAAAATCTGCATGAGAAACAGACCACCAATGAGCGAAACAGGAATCGCGAGAATGGGTACAATGACCGAGCGCACCGAACCGAGAAAAAGAAAGATCACGACCACCACGATCAACAGCGTATCAATGAGCGTCGCGGTAACTTCGTGAATGGCGTTGCTGATGTATTTGGACGCATCGTAACCGATGCGGGCCTCGAGGCCGTTCGGAAGATCTTTTTTGACCGACTCCAGTTCGGCGCGGGCTCGCTTGACGACGTCGACGGTATTCGCCTGCGGCAATGGGAAGATGCCCATGAACACCGCCGTCTGACCAGAATAGCGCACCTGCGTGTCGTAATCTTCGGACCCGAGCACCACATCGGCGATGTCTTCGAGCCGAATTGTGGTGTCGCCGCTCTGCCGGATGACGAGGCGCTTGAACTCGGCGGCCGAGTGCAGATCGGTGTTGGCCGTGAGATTCACCTGCACATAGGCCCCCTTGGTCGACCCGATTGCCGCCAGATAATTATTGGAAGCCAAGGCGGCGCGAACCTGCGACGGACTGATATTGAGCGACGCCATGCGCTCGGTCTTCAGCCAGATCCGCATGGCAAACGTGCGCGCGCCGAGGATTTCCGCCCGCTGCACGCCGGGCACGGCCGACAAACGAGGTTGCACAACGCGGATCAAGTAATCGGTGATCTCGCTCTGCGAGAGAATGTCCGAGGCGAAACTCAAGTAGGCCGACGCAAATTGTGAATCCGCCGACTGCACGCTGATCGAAGGAATCTCGGCCTCGGGGGGAAGGTCGTTGCGGACCTGATTCACCTTGGCGCTGATCTCGGCGAGTGCTTTCGTGGGTTCGTAGTTGAGCTTCAGTCGCGCGCTGATGAACGAAAATCCCTGGAGGCTCTTCGACTCGACATAGTCGATCCCATCAGCTGCGGCGATGACCCGCTCGAGCGGTGTCGTGATGAAACCGCGCACGAGCTCGGCATTGGCGCCGACATACACCGTCGAGACCGTGACGGTGGCGTTGTCACTGCGCGGATACTGGCGGATATTGAGCGAACGGTAGGCCTGCAAACCCGCGATGATGATCACGAGATTGACCACAATCGCGAGGACAGGACGCTTGATAAACAGGTCGGTGAAGGAAGATTTCATGGTCGGTGCAGGCACACGCAGCAGAGGCAGGGCGCAACGAACGCGCTTAGGAATTAGCCGGCTTCGGCGCGAGTTCAGCCTTAGGAGCGAGGGCGTTATCGACGATGACGGACATACCGGGACGGAGCTTGAAGATCCCGGTTGTGACGACCCATTCCCCGGGCTTCAGGCCGGCAACAACCGTGACAAAATCGCCGCGAGCGGTGCCGACGCGGATGAACTGTTGGCGAATGGTCTTCTCGGCCGCGCCGGTCTTCGCGTTTTTTCCATCGGTGATCACAAACACCGAATCACCGTAGGGAGCATGGAGAATCGCCGTGGATGGAATGACGAGGCTGGATCCGGTTGACGGCAGGAGCACCGCCACGGAACCGAACATGCCGCTGCGGAGTTTGGCCGCAGGATTGGCAAACGTCGCCTGAATGCGAATATTCCGAGTGACCGCATCAATCTCCGGCGCAATCGCCGTGATCTTCCCTGGAAACGTCTCACCCGGCGAAGCATCCGTGGTGAGGCGCACGTTCTCGCCCACTTTGAGCGACGCGAGGAATTGCTGGGGCAGCGCAAAGTTGGTATAAATCGGGTCGACCGTCTGGAGCGTGACGATCGACTCACCGTCCCTCAGAATTTGGCCCAGTTGCACCAGCCGGATACCGAGTCGTCCGGTAAACGGAGCGCGAATACTCTTCTTGGCGATCACCGCCCGAAGATTGTCCGCGGCGGCGGCCGCTTGCTTCGCCTGCGCTTCGGCCGCGTCGAGATCGGAGCTGGCGTTGGTGCCCTTCTCGCGCAATTCCCGAGCGCGGCCAAGATTGATTTTCGCCAAGTCAGCCACGGACTCAGCCGCGCGCAATTGGGCACTTTCCGTGCTCACATCCAGTTGCACGAGCAAATCACCTACCGCGACATTGGCACCCGAATCAAAATTGATCGAGACCACTTTTCCGGGCACCTCGGCGCCGACCATCACGCCCTGTACAGGAGCCACGGAGCCGTTGGCGGTCAGGACATTCTCCCACGTTTCTTCGGTGGCCGCCTGGGCCGTGACCGTTTCGGGCGGAGGATCGAAGGCTGCACCCGCCGCACCCATCGCAGCGAACTGCAATTTCTTGGTGCCGCCGAGCGCGACGATCACAACGAGCAGACCGAAGACGGTCGCGATGTAGACAAAAATTTTCTTAATCATGGCAGTTAGGTTTGAGCGTGAAGAATTAGAGAGCGTTAAGGCAGGGAGCCGCCGCCACCGTGGCGGGACCGCCGACCATTTCAGCGGCTTGGGTGGAGATTTTGGTGAGCAAGCGGACGAGCGTCTTGCGCTCGGATTCGCTCAAGGTGGTCATGATCTGGGCTGTCGTCCGGAAATGGCCGGGCAGAAAATCTTGCAGAAATCGTTCCGCCTTCGCGGTGAGGCGGACGGACATCATACGACGGTCGACGGGGTCAGGTTCCCGTTTCACGAAGCTGTCGCGCTCCAAAGTATCAATCAGGCCCGTCATCGTGGCCCGCGTGACATTCGCTCCTTCGGCCAACTCGGCCGGAGTCCGCGGACCATCCCCGCACGGCTTCGCGCCGGGCGATGCGGTCGCCGGCAAATGCACGCTGCGCCACAACAGCATCAAAACACAGAACCGTCCTTGGGATATTCCGTGGGCATCGAGATTCCGCTGGGACACGCCAAACGCATCGTCGCCCGCACGCAGCAAATGGAGATAGGCCTCGGCCGCAGACGGATCGAGGTCAGGAAAATCCTTCGCTGATTCAAGCAAACACTCGTAACGAGGAAGGTCTTTGAGCAGGAGCAGCGGCATCAGAAAATAAAGTAAGGCGGCAGACAGTTAGGTGGCTAACGATGATTGCAAGCGTTGAACTGATCATCGCGTTTCCCTGCAAAATTTCCGGATAAACGTCCCCTCCTGGCGTCCCGCGGGGAGATGCGTGGTCGGCAGCATCGCACTGAGATTCTACCTGCGAACCAGACAGTGAAAAGGCCCGCCGGCGAAGGCGGGCCTGGAGAATACGACGGAAAAACCGGCGCACTAGAGAGCTTGAGCGGCCGCCACGACAGCCTCGGTCGTGATGCCAAGTTCCTTGAAGATCGTCGGAGCCGGCGCGCTCAGTCCGAAGCGATCGATGCCGACCACTTTGCCGTCCAAGCCGACGTATTTATGCCAGAGCACGGTGACACCTGCTTCGACCGCGATGCGCTTGCGGCACGACGACGGCAGCACGCTCTCGCGATACTGAGCCGACTGACGGTCGAAGCGTGAGGTGCAGGGCAGCGACACGACGCGCGTGCTGGCGCCGAGGGTTTTGGAGGCGGCGACGGCGAGTTGGAGTTCGCTGCCGGTCGCGATGAGGATGTGGGTAAGCGGCGCAGATTCCAGCACGGCAATGTAGCCGCCCTTGAGCACGCCATCGCGACGGGAGGTCACCGGGATTTCGTTGAGCGTCGGGAGATTCTGGCGGGTGAGAGCGAGCAGCGTCGGACCTTCGGTGCGCGCGAGGGCAGCCGCGAAGGCACCGGCGGTTTCTTCGGGATCACCGGGGCGGATGACATCGAGATTGGGAATTACGCGGAGCCCGGATATGGTCTCAACGGGTTGGTGGGTCGGTCCGTCTTCGCCGACGCCGACGGAATCATGCGTGTAGATATAGACGACCGGAAGCTTCGCCAAAGCCGCGATGCGCATCGCTGGACGGGAGTAATCGGCAAACACCAAAAAGGTCGCGATGCTCGGACGAAAGAGACCGTCGTAGGCAACGCCGTTCGCGATGGCCGCCATACCGTGTTCGCGGATACCGAAGCGGATGTTGCGACCGGAGCGATTGGTGTCGTCGAAATCCTTCTCGGCAGCGATATAGTTGAGCGTCGAACCGTAAAGGTCCGCGCTGCCGCCGATAAGCAACGGCAGCGCGGCCGCGAGCGGCTGCAGGACGTCGCGACCGGCCGCACGCGTCGCAAGCTTCGCATCGCCAGGGAACAGCGGGATTTTCTCCAGAAGCACAGCGGCGCTCGGAGTCGTATCGCGCGAGTCGAGGAGAGCGGACTTCTCGGGATTGGCCGCGCACCACGCTTTGTAAGTTTTGTGCCACTTGTTACAGGAGCGTACGAGGCGGTCCTTGTATCCGGCGAAGTAAGCGCGGACATCGTCGCTCACGAAAAAATGCTGGTCGGCGGGGAGGCCGAGCGAAGCGCGAGCGGTGGCGGAAAATTTTGCGCCACCCTCTCCGTGGCCCTTGGCGGTGCCCTGCACTTCGGCGATGCCTTTGCCAATAATGGTTTTTGCGATGATGAGCTGAGGTTTCCCGCTCTGGCTCCGCTTGGCCCGGTTGAAGGCCTTGAGGATGGCGGCGAGATCGTGCCCATCGATGGTTTGCACATCCCACGCGATCGCCTTGAAGCGCTGCGCCACACTCTCGCTCTGCGTCTTGATCGCCATCGCATCGAGGGTGACGTCGTTGGAGTCGTAAATGAGGATCAGGTTATCGAGTTTCTGGTGGCCGGCGAACGCACACGCTTCCATCGCGACGCCTTCCTGCATGCACCCGTCACCGGCGAGAGCCACGACGTGATAATTAAATAGCTCGTGTTCCGGCGTGTTGAACCGCGCGGCGGCCATCTGGCCGGCCAACGCCATCCCGACCGCGTTGCCGATCCCTTGGCCGAGCGGTCCGGTGGTGGCTTCGACGCCGGGGGTCTCGTGAAACTCCGGGTGGCCGGGAGTCGTGCTGTGCAGCGCGCGAAATTTTGCTACCTGCTCGATCGGGAGATCGTAACCACTGAGGTGGAGCCAGCTGTAAAGAAACATCGAACCGTGACCACCTGAGAGGACAAAACGATCGCGGTTGAGCCAGCGTGGTCGCGCCGGGTTGTGCGAAAGCGCGTGCCCGAAAAGCACGGCACCAATCTCGGCACAGCCGAGAGGCAGGCCAAGGTGGCCGGAGGAACAAGCATGTACGGCGTCGATCGCGAGGCCGCGTGCCTGATTGGCTGCTTTAGCAAGGAGAAGCGTCTGTAACGTCATGGTGATTAAAAAATGATTATCTGTAGCGAGCGCACTACCTCGCGGGAAGCAGATTTTCGACCGATGACGGGAATTCACCAACGTGTTTCTCGCCCGTTGCGAAAAAACATCTATCGCGAAAAACCAGAGGTAGCCACTTCGCTCCGCGACGCGATGACCTATTCAAATCCAAAAAAAAACGGCACAGCGAAACGCCGTGCCGTTAATAATGGACCGACTAATCGATCGAAAAAACGAGAATCTTTAGGCTTTCGTCTTCTTTGCGGCCTTGACGGCCTTCTTCTGAGCCGGGGTTTTCGCCGGGGCTTTTTTGGTCTGCTTCTTGGAGTTTTGTGATTTGGCCATGTGATTTATCTAGGACTAATTACCGTCGTTAACTAAAGGGGACCTCGGGACCGGACGACGGCGTCCAGGCGCGATACTTGGTGACTGATCCACCTACAACACCCGTTGTTCCACTCTGATTTTGGATAACAAGCAAGGGGCAATCCACGCAGAACGACAATCGGCACGTACCGCTATTCCGTCAGATCGCCTTGGCTCGCTTGATTCTTAAAACTTATCGGCCTCCGTGGACGAGCGTTTCTTTCGTCGCTAGTTCGTAACTGATCTTGCCCTCCATGACCTCGCGGAGTGCGGTATCTTCTGGGGAAAGTTTTTCGAGAGATTCCACCAACGCGCGGTTACCACGTTTCAGCTGCTTCACCCGGCGCGAGATTACGTTCACGAGGATGTTCGGGTCATCGATCATTTTCAAGGCGGCCTGCAGATAATCGTCTCTCATGATAGCAATACCGCCCAAGGAACTTGCGGGGCACCCACCGGAGTGGCGGGACCTATCGCAGTGTCAGATTTTCGGATTCGTTCTTGGATGGGAGAATCACTCAATCGCCCGCGTGCTGGGAACACGACGCCTATTCTTTCCACGGTCGCCCAGCTCCGATAACTCGTTATTCAGACTATATCTTGTAACGATCAAAACGCCCAGCGCGCGCGCCGTCCGGGGTGATTCCGCCGCCACAATCCAGCCACGAAAAAATATTCCTCAATTAATGCTCCTCTCCCGCAGCGACCTTCTTCACAGTCGTTATCTCAAATGAAAAAGACCTTTTCTCTCCACGCGCCCGGCAAAGCAGATGCCCGTGTTGTCGAGTCCATCAAGCACGACGTGCGGAAATACGTGAAACGCGAACGCCGCAAGACACTGCCCGAGGGATTCGATCTGTGGGAGTTCGCTTGCCGGGTCGGCGCCAGCGCGGCCACGGCGGAAACGCAGCTCTTAAATGAGATGGGGGCCGCCATCGACCTCGTCGTGACCGCAGGCGCCTCGGAAGTCTATCTTGAGATTACCGCTGTGCCCGCGCACCGCATTCCCTACGTGACTGCCCCCGTAGCAACCAACCAAACATCCCTGCCCGCCGCGCCCGCGAGCCCGGCGTTGGCAGCGCCTCAATCGTCTTGATGCTGCCGGTGCCTAAACGGTTTCTGTCCTTCGGCTTTCTGTTTCCAACTTGGTCGGCTGGCGAGCGCGCTTGGCTTACGTAGTTTCGGGGCGCCGGCCGTTTTCTCGGCCTTGAGTTTCCGATACGCGTCGAAACGCGCCGCCGCTAATGCGCCGCCTGCCAGCGCCGCGCGCACCGCACAGCCGGGCTCGTTGGTGTGACCGCAGTTGGTGAAACGACAGGTCAGGGCGAGCGCCTTGATGTCCGCGAACGCTTCCTCGATCCCTTCTTCCACACCCCAAAGTTGCAGTTCACGCATCCCCGGCGTGTCGATCACGAGCGCACCAGATGGCGTCTGCACGAGTTCGCGCCGGGTGGTCGTGTGACGCCCTTTGCTGTCTTTCTCCCGCACCTCGCCAGTCGGCAGCGCGTCCGGATCACGGGCGAGCGCGTTGATGAGACTGGATTTTCCGACGCCGGATGAACCGATAAACGCCACCGTGTGCCCCGGCTTCGCAAACGTCACGGCGAGCGCCTTCAAGCCTTTCCGCGTCGCCGTGCTCGTGATGAGCACCGGCACGCCCGGAGCCAGCACTTCGACTTCGCGCTTCACGGCGTCCGCGTCGTCGCACACATCGGACTTGTTCAAAATGATCACCGGCACCGCACCGCTGTCGTGCGCTGCAACCAAAAATCGCTGGATGCGTTTCGGATTAAAATTCCGGTCTAGCCCACTGACGAGGAAGACAGTGTCGATGTTCGCCGCGACAATCTGCTCGATCTCCTCGGAGCCCGAAGCCCGGCGCGAAAACTTGGTCCGCCTCGGCAGCACCGCGTGAATATCGGCCCGCTGCTCGCCCTCGCGCCGGTTCACGGCCACCCAATCTCCTACCGCCGGAAATTGATCCGGCGTTCGCGCCACATGGAAAAAGCCCCCGCCACACTCGCCCAGCACCTCGCCCGAGGCCGTGTGCACAGCATAAAAATTTCTCCGGAGTTCGCACACCACGCGCGCGGGCTCGAGCCCCGCGAGCCCGTGAGCCGCAAAGGCGTTGGCGAGGGTGTCGGTCCACCCGAGTTCGGCGAGCGTCATACGTTCACCCGGCTTGGCGCGCGAGCCTCCTCACTTGAGCGTGAACCCCAGCGCTTCGAGCTCGTTCATGTTAAAAGGCGCACTCTCCAGCACCTCGACCAACTTCGCTAAAGACTCGGCCATGGTCGCTGACTCAAATAACGCGTCACCATCGTCGGAATCATGCAGGTGCACGGACCACGGGCTGTCCGCACTCGCGAGTAGCTGGACCGCCGCTCCATGCAGATAATTACCTGGTAATCCGGGATGAGGCCCAGTCCCCGGCACGAGAAACAGCGTGTGGATCGGGTCGTGCACAACGCTGACTGTTTCGTCACCGACATGCTTCGTCCGGTGATGCGCGACTTTGCCCGCCACCGCTACCCGGAAGCCTTCCGCCCGCACCCGCACCGCCGTGGGCAGTGACTGTACGTAGCGATCATAAATACTCCCGTTGGTTTCCAGCGCGTCGGCCCCGATGCGTCCCGCGATGAGCTCCTCAAGATTCTTTGCCTGAAAATGCGGCAGCGTGGCGAGCGATCGCGCGGTGACGTGGCCGTTCTTGTGGTCAGCGTGAGCGTAGGCCTGATGCGAGGCATAGAGGCGCTTCAGCGCGTCCTGATAGGTCGGCGTAAACGGCACAGCCCCGATCGGGCTGTGTTCAATTTGGTCGAGGACGGCTTGGTCGAAATAAGCGTTGGGGTCTTGGGGCATCCCCAGTCAAGTAGCGGGCGGGCTTCCGCAATACGAGGCTCATCTCGCGTAATGATTTGACCCACCCCGTCGCTCCCCTACCCACGCACGCATGCTACCCCGCACGCTCGCCCTTGGCCTCGCCCTCTCGGCCTCGCTATTAGTCCCGCTCGCCGTCTCCGCCGCCTCTCCCGCCGGCTCTGGCGCTGCACTCTTTCTCGTCAACTGCGCCGCGTGCCATCAGGCCAATGGCGAGGGCATCAAGGGCATTTTTCCTCCCCTCGCGCAGTCCGATTTTTTGATGGCCGACAAAGAGCGCAGCATCCGCATCGCGATCCAAGGCATCAGCGGCCCCCTCGTCGTAAACGGCATCGAATACCAGGGCGTGATGCCCGCGCCCGCCGCGATGGAGGACCAGCAGGTCGCCGACGTCCTGACCTACGCGCGCACTGCTTGGGGCAATCACGGCGAGCCCGTCACCGCGGCCGAAGTCAAAAAGGTCCGCACCGCCCTCGCCGCCACCGATTCAGAGCAGAACGATCCCTTCGCGCCCCTGCCGAAAGCGCCCGCAGGCTACCAACTCCGGGAGGTCGTCCGCCTCCCCGTCCATGGGTTGAAACTCGCGACGGTGCCCGGCATGGCTTGGATCCTCGTGCTCACCAATAGCGGCGATCTTTACCGCCTCGAACCCGCCACCGGCAACCTCGCCCGCGTCCTTGCAGCCAAAGACTACGCCGAACTGGCGGCCGGCAACCTCAGCGTTCTCGGGATGACCATCGATTCGCAGAAACGCCTCTACCTCGTGACCAACCAGCGCATCTCCGAGCAGCCGCACCACGTAAACCGCGTCGTCATTTTCCGCTCTGAGCCACTCGGTTCCTCCGGCGTCCCGCAGAAAATGACTGCATGGCTCCGCACCAGCTATCCGTGGGGCTTCAGCTATTACAACCACGGGGTCTGCCACATTGCCGAGGGCCCGGACGGGATGATGTACGTCAGCAGCGGTGCCCGCACCGACGGCGGTGAAGTGGATGGCGGCATTTTCAAAAACGACACCGTCTACTGGAAAGGCGGCGAGACCGACTACACCGCCGCCATCTGGCGCATCGACCCAACGATCGACGTGCCCAAGATCGAAGTATTCGCCCGCGGCATCCGGAACGCCTGGAGCTTTGCTTGGAACGACCGGCAAGAACTCTTCAGCGTCAGCAACGGCCCCGACGCCCACTACCCCGAGGAGCTGGACTTCGTCGAACGGGGCAAACACTACGGGTTCCCCTACCAATACGCCGACGCCTCCGCCTCCGAAAAACCCTACCCTTACACTCCCGACGTTCCGGCTGGGCTCGTCGTCACACCGGCCATCCGCAACTTTGGCCCCGCCGCCGGCGGATCGCCCGAAAAACCAATCGCCACATTTGACGCGCATTCATCCCCCGCCGGCATGGTGTTCTGCGGCCCCGAGTGGCCCGCCAACCTCCGTGGTAAATTCTTGATCGGCCGTTTCGGCAATTTCCTCAAAGACGGCAGCTACGGCTACGACATCCTCGCCGTCGACCTGCAGCGCAATCCGGCTGGCGTCTTCGAAGCCCGGGTGAACACGTTCCTAGCTCCCCTCGCCCGCCCCATCGATTTCCTCCAGGCCGGCAGGAAACTCTACATCCTCGAATACACCCGCCCCGTCGGTAAACACGGCAGCCGCCCGCTGAACCCCGGCAGGATCCTCGAACTCACGTGGTGACCGGGGCCGTCATTTATTATCGACGACATTTCTCCCTCCATTCCCCTCCCCCGCCCCCGCTTCCCCCCAATCCGATCCCTTCCATGTCCCTCCGCTTTCCTCGCACGCTCGCCTCCAGCCTAGCCGCTCTCGCGTTCGCTCACAGCAGCCTCGCTGCCGAAAAAGAATTCTTCGTCTACTTCGGCACCTACACCAAAGGCCCGAGCACAGGCATCTACCGCTCCCGCCTCGACGTCGGCACCGGCCGCCTCTCGCCCGCCGAACTCGCCGCCGAAACCAAAGACCCGGCCTTTCTCGCGCTCCACCCGAACGGAAAATTTCTCTACGCCCTCGACGAAAGCGTCGACTCCACTCGCACCCCCGGCACCGGCCTGAGCGCCTACGCCCTCCACGCCACCACCGGAGCCCTCACCCTCGTCAACCAACAAACTCACGGGAGTTCGGGCGCGTGCCACCTCTCCATCGATGCCACCGGCCGCACGCTGCTGGTGGCCAACTACGGTGGTGGTGGCGTCTCCGGAATCGCCCTACAACCGGACAGCCGCCTCGGTGCCCTCGGGTCCGTCAGCCAACACACCGGCTCCAGCGTGAATCGCGCCCGCCAAGCCGCCCCGCACGCCCACCAGATCGTCGTCTCCCCCGACAATCGTTTCGCCCTCGTCCCCGACCTCGGCCTCGACCGCGTCCTCCTCTACGCCCTGGATCCCGCCACCGCAAAACTCACCGCGCACACCCCCGCGTTCGCCTCGCTCCGACCTGGCTCGGGCCCGCGCCACCTCGCATTTCACCCGACTGGAAAATTCGCCTACGTCATCAGCGAAATGCTCTGCACGATGACCGCCTTCCGCTACGACGCCGCGCCCGGCACCCTCACCGATTTCCAAACCATCTCGACGCTACCGCCCGGCGAATCCGTCGCGAAAGGCACCAGCACCGCCGAGGTCCAAATCCACCCCAGTGGCCAATTCCTCTACGGCTCCAACCGCGGCCACGACACCATCGTCGCTTATGCCATCGACGCGACCTCGGGGAAACTCACCCTGATTGACCATCACTCCACCCTCGGCAAAACCCCGCGCCACTTCGCCCTCGACCCCACCGGCACCTGGCTCCTCGCGGAAAATCAAGACAGCAACACGGTCGCCGTTTTCCGCATCGACCCAAAATCCGGCCGTCTCACCCCCACCGGCCCCCTCCTCGCAGTCCCGCAACCGGTCTGCGCCGTCTTCGTGCCAGTGCCACTATAATCACGCTCAGCAACCCAGAGCGTCGCGGTCGGAGATTTTGCTCAACGGAAACCCTGCGGAACCCGCGCCCCTGCGGATCGCTTCGCGTCCGTCACGTGAGCAGGTCGCTCGGTTTCTCTCGCCGCTAACCCAGGCGCACATTCAACCGGAAATTCCCGTTGACGCGCCGGATACCTCCGCGTTTGTTCGCACTTCTGTTTGGGGCCAGATAGCTCAGTTGGTAGAGCAGAGGACTGAAAATCCTCGTGTCCTCGGTTCGATTCCGAGTCTGGCCACCATCCTTAACCCGCTCTGCCGCAAGGCTTGGCGGGTTTTGTATTTATACGACAATACGTCTCCGAAATCCCCCCGGAGTGATTCCTGACTAAGTTTCCCCTGGCTCGCGGTCGCCTTCCCCGCGTCGCCCCGGTTGTCTCAATCATGCCAGCCTGCTGGCCACCCCGATTCCCCGGACAGCCAACCCCACTACCCGTGGTGGTGAGCACCGACCAGGCGTTCGCGACAAGATCAGCCAATATTATCGCGCCGGCTATCCCATCCTCCAGAAAAGGCGCTGGTCGTCAGCGGGGCCGGAAAGCCCGTGCCCCTTAGCGTAGTTCCGCCGCCATCGCCTTTGCGAAATACGTCAGAATCATGTCCGCTCCCGCCCGCTTGATTGCCACTAAAGA
>CANIJN010000137.1 GCA_947467625.1 Opitutia bacterium
TGGAGGTAGGTGAGGCGGATTTCGTCGCGGAAAATAGCGAGATCGTCCGCGGCGTAGTCCCAGAGGTTGTCGACGTAGAGGAGAATGTGGGCGGGCGCGGGGTTGTCGTGAGCGAGTTCCTGGCCGTGGGCGCTGCCAGTGAAGAGGCCGAGGATGTCGGCGGGGAATCCCTCGGCGAGGACGTCGGCGGCGGGCGTGCGTTCGTAGTGGACGGGCACAGCGCGGGCGAGCGGCCGGATCGCGGGCGGGAGTTGGCGTTGGGCGGCCCCGACGACAGCGGCGGCGATCGCGGTGAGTTCGGCGTGGGTCACGGGCGGAGTTCGGAAGAGACGTCGAGGCGGTCGAAGCGTTCGCCGAGCCACCAGAGGGCGCACCAGACTTCGCCCGCGAGCACGACGAGCACAACGAGGGTGGCGAGGGCGATGGCGGCGGTGGCCCCGATGAGCCATTGCGTGGCGAAGATCAGGGCGAGCGCGGTCAGGGAGGCGGGCAGCAGAGCGGTGAGAATCACGATGAATTGGCCGAAAACAAAGATGAGCCGTTGCCCCATGAGTTCGATGCCCCCGCCGGGGCCGGCGGCGCGGAGGGAGTGAAACCACGCGGGGAAAATGATCGTGGCGCCGTTGAGAATCAGGAGTTGCAGAGCACCTACGAACGGCGTGACGGCGGCGATCCCCAGTGCGATGGCCCACAGCACGGGCGGAGTGAAGGTGAGCGCCATGCGCCCGGTCGGCTGGAGCGTCAAGGCGGCGGCGAGGAGGCAGAGCCAAGTCAGGCCGGTGAGGATGGCGACGGGTGCGAGGATTTGGCCGAGCAGGAGCTCCCAGCCGCGCAGCGGATAGGTCTTAAGGATGTCGGCGTGCGGCATGTCGCCGCGCAGATCTTGACGGGCGAGGTGGGGGCCCAACAGCAGAACGTAGGCGCCGGCTGCGAGGGAAATCATGCCGACCACGACCCGTGCGGCGCGGATGTCGGGCGTGGTCCCGGTCAGAAACCACTTGCTGCCCACGAGAATGATCGCGGCGGCGGTGGCGAGCACACGGAGATTGAAGTAGGTCGCGGTCGACAGAAGGTTTTTCCAGAGGAAGGCGAGCTCGGGGCGGCCGCTGGAGCCGAGGTAAAACGGACCGGGGCGGGCGTGGGTGTGGGTGTGGGTGGAGGCGAACACGCGTTTACCCTCGCGCACGGAGGCGAGCGTGGCCGAGCGTTTTTCGGCGGCGGCGAGCGAGGCCTCTTCAAACGAGGTTTCCATTCGCAGGACCCAACTGTAGTGCGCGAGCATTACGAGCAGGGCGGGCGCCAGAGCGAACAGAAAGGTCCGGGCGTCCGGAGCGAGGAACGGGCCGACGACGAACTTGAAAGGCACGAGCAGTGTGCCGAGCACGCCGTGGTCGAGCAGGCCGAGGAGGTAGGCGGTAAACGGTGCGACCCCCGCGAAATCTTCGGCGTCAGGTGCGCGGAGATCACGCCACACCCAAGCCACGGTCAGTCCCACGACGACGGCCAATCCGCCGAGCACCGTGAGACGACGGCGCAGGGGGCTGACGCCGCCCTCGACAAGGCGCGAGAGGGTGAGCGCCGCGCCGGTGAAATGAAGATTGAGCGTGGAGAGTACGAACCACCAGCCGACGGCGTGCGTCAGGGCATTGCCGCCGAGAAAGGTCCAGCGATTGGAAATGAGGGTGAAAAAAAGCGACGTGAACAGGATGGAAAATTGGGAGCTGAGAAGTTTGCAATGGATGAGGGTGCGGCGCGAAATGGGAGCAGGGAAAAGGAAGGCGGTTTCCGCCTCGGTAAAACGCAATCCGCGGGAATTCGAGGGGATCACCCAGGCGAGTATCACGATACCCAAGAGCAGCACGGCGCTGACGGCTGCGATGAGTGGGAGGGTTTGGGTGAGGGCCTCGGGCGAGGGCAGTGCGGCAAGGGCCTGGGTGGCGGCGGTGCGGGCGGCACCTCGGGATCCGGAAGCACCTCCGAAATTGAGAAAAAACAGGAAGTAGACGTACGCGCCGCCGACGAGGGCGCCGAGCAGGTATTTGAGCTGACGCAGGCGCTTGGCGCGCGAGATGATCTGGTTCTTGAGCGACGTAAGCCGCAGGTAAAGCAGGGCTCTGAGCATCGGAAGGCGGAGGACGGAGTTCGCTGACAGCTCAGTGTTCCGAGCCGCCGGTGGCGCGGATGAAGATCTCCTCCAGGCTCACGATGGATTCGCCATTGGCAAATTGGGCGGAGATTTCAGGGAGGGTCCCGTGGGCGATTTTCTCGCCTTTTTTCAAAATGAGTACGTGCGAGCAGACTTCCTGGAGCAAGTGGAGCAAATGGGAACTGAGGATGACGGCGGCGCCCTCCCGAGCGCGTTTTAAGATCGAGTCCTTCATGCGGCGGATGCCGAGCGGATCGAGTCCGGTGAGCGGTTCGTCAAAGAACATCACGCTCGGGCGGTGGAGCAGGCCGCAGGCAATGGCGAGTTTCTGTTTCATGCCGCGGGAGAGTTCGCCGGGGAGTTGATCGGCTTTGTCGGCGATTTCGAGTTCCTCGAGGAGCGGACCGGCGATGGCCTCGTGGTCGGCGACACCGTAGATGCGGGCGACGAAGTTCAAGTGCTGGCGGATGGTGAGGTAGTCGAAGAGGCGCGGTTCGTCGGGGAAGAAGGCGAGCGCCCGTTTGGCGGCGACGGGATCGGTGGAGATATCATGACCGGCGATGCGCACGTTGCCGGCGGTGGCGGGGATGATCCCGGCGAGGCAGCGGAGGGTGCTGGTTTTGCCCGCGCCGTTGGGCCCGACGAGTCCGAGAACCTCACCGGGCTGGACAGCGAGCGACAGGTCGCGGACGGCAGTGAAGCCGCCGTAGCGTTTAGTGAGACCGGAGACCTCAATCATGGGCCGGGACGCTGGCGGGCGGAACACCCGGCGGCAAGCCCCCGCGAAAATCGCGTAACTCCGCACGGGCCGAGCCGTCTTGCGCCACAACCCCGCTGCTTCCGCAGGAGGTTTTCAGTTCAAAACAATAATCCATTCCGGAATTTTATTTCCGATTCACCCATGAAAAAAGTCAAAATCCTGATCTCCGTCCTCACGCTTGGCGTGCTGGCGTTCGTTTCCACTGCATCCGCCCAAGAAAAAGGCAAAGGCCGCGGTCAAATGACCCCCGAGGCGCGCATCACGTCCATCGAAGAGGCCGTCGGCAAACTCACCGCCGACCAGAAGACCAAGATCACCGCGATCCTCGAAAAGTCGGCCAAAGACATGGCTGCCGTCGCCGCGGAAGATCGTCAGACCAAGGGCATGGAACTCCGGGCCGCTTCGAACAAGGAAATCCGCGCGGTCCTCACCGGCGACCAGCAAACCAAGTTTGACGCGATGCCACAGGGCGGCCGAGGCGGTAAGAAGAAGAACTAAGGAGCAGCCTGCTTCCCGAATTTCAGAGGTTGGTGTCGCCGTTGCGGATTGCAGCCCGCAACGGCTTTTTTGTGGGCGGATGGTGGCGGGCGCCTGGGGAGCGGTGATAAAAAAGGTTTGGCTCTGGCAGCGGGCAGTGCGCAGCGTGCCGCAATGACGGACAAACGGCGCGCGGTGATTGTCGGGGGTGGGGCAGCGGGATTTTTTGCGGCCATCGCCTGCGCAGAGCAACTGGGCGCGGCGGGTGACGTGACGATTTACGAGGCGACGGCGCATCCGCTCGCGAAAGTGCGCGTGTCGGGTGGTGGGCGTTGCAATGTCACCCATGCGTGTTTCGAGCCGCGGGAACTCGTGAAAAAATATCCGCGCGGCGGACGGGAACTGATGGGGGCGTTTCATAAATTTCAGCCGCGCGATATGGTCGCCTGGCTCGCTGAGCGCGGTGTGGAAACGAAAACCGAGGCTGACGGGCGGATGTTTCCGGTGTCGGATGATTCGGCGACGATCGTAGATTGTCTGACCCGTGCAGCCGAGACGGCGGGCGTGAAGGTGATTACCAGCATGGGCGTGCGAAAGGTGGAGCGGGTGGGCGCGAGCGGGGCGGGTGATTTCTGGGTGACCTTGACGGACAATTCGGGCGTGCGGTGCGAGCGGCTGCTGCTCGCGACGGGGGGGAACAAGTCGTCGGCGGGTCTCACGATTGCAGCGTCGTTGGGCCACACGATCGAGCCGCCGGTGCCCTCGCTCTTTACGTTTCACATCGACGATGCGCGACTGATCGGGCTGTCCGGGGTGTCGGTGGAGAATGCGGTCGTGACGGTGGCGGGCACGAAGCTGAAGACGGACGGGCCCTTGTTGATCACGCACTGGGGGGCCAGCGGGCCGGCAATTCTGAAACTCTCGGCCTGGGGCGCGCGCGAGTTGGCGGAGGTGAACTACGAGTTTTTGTTGACTGTGAATTGGACGGGCGCGCACACCCGCGAGTCGCTGGTGAAGGAACTGTTGGCGGTGCGAGACAAGAATCCCAAGAAGCAGATTGCGACGTGGAGTCCGCTGGCGATGCCGCAGCGGCTGTGGGAACGACTGGTCGTTGCATCCGGGATCGCGGCGACCACGGTGTGGGCCCAGGTTGGCAACACTGCGCTCGGCACACTCGCGACGCAGCTCACTGCGGCGGAGCTAAAGGTGGTGGGAAAGAGTGTGTTTAAGGACGAATTTGTGACGTGTGGTGGCGTGACGTTGGCGGAGGTGGATTTCAAGACGATGGAAAGCCGGGTGTGCTCGGGGCTGCACTTCGCGGGTGAGGTGCTCGACATCGACGGGGTGACGGGCGGATTTAATTTCCAGTCTGCGTGGACGACGGGATGGCTGGCGGGGCAGGGGATGGCGGGCAGCACCGCATGATGTCCTACTGGCAGCTGCTCATGTTGGTGCTTCCGGTGTTCGCGGTGATCGCGATCGGGGTCGTGGTGCGGCGCGTGCCGGATCGCATGGTGTCCGCTTGACCGAAGCGCCGAGTTGCTCAATTTCAGAAACATGAGCCTCCTCGAACTCAAGCAGCATGTTTCGCGGCTTTCGCAGCGCGAGCGGATGGAGCTGCAGGCTTATATGATTCGCCTAAGGCACGGCACGCCCTCTTGGAAAAGGGCGACGGCGAAGAAGATTCGCAACATGCAGGCGGGGAAGTTCACCAGCATCGAGACGCTGGAAGCCCGATTTGCCCGTGGCTGAGTTTTTGGGCTACCGGCCGATTTTTTCGGATACAGCGGTGGCGTTTTTCATTTCGTTGCCGCGCCGTCGGCAACGGAAGCTTTTGGATCGGTCGCACGAATTGGCGGCCGATCCGTTTCTCGTGTCCGATTTTAGGGAGACCGATGCCGATGGCCGAGAATTGTCTCACGTGATGTCGGACGGATTTATTTTTACCTACTGGCTCGACCATGCGGTCAAGCGGGTGATGATCACGGACGTCGACGATGCGGAGTAGCTGGCGTGTGATGGCGGCTTGCGGGCGGGTGGGCGGATGAGTCTGATCTCGGGTTTTCCATGATGTCCTACTGGCAATTGCTCATGCTCGTGCTTCCGGTGTTCGCGGTGATCGCGATCGGGGTCGTGGTGCGGCGCATGCATTGGGTCGAGGGGGAGGCGGAGACGAGTCTGATGCGGCTCGTCGTCAATGTGTGTTCCCCGTGTTTTGTGTTTGAATCGGTGGCAAGTAACGCGGCGTTGCGGGTACCGGGAAATCTGCTGCTGCCCCCGCTCGTGGGGTTTGTGATGACGGTGGTCGGGATTCGTGCGGGGCTGCTGGTGGCGCAGTGGATCGGTCTACAGGTGGGCACGGGGATGCGGACGTTTGCACTGGCGGTGGGCGTAACTAATTACGGATACCTGCCGCTGCCAATTATGGCTGGGCTCTGGGGGCCGGAGAGCCGCGGCGTGTTGCTCGTGCACAATGTGGGGGTCGAAATCGCGATCTGGACGGTGGGCGTGCTGGTGTTGAGCGGACTCTCGTTTCGCGAGGGGTGGCGTAAATTGGTGAGCCCGATGCTGATCGCGCTCGCCTTGGCGGTGGCCTGCAATCTCGGGGGCGTGACGCCGTGGCTGCCGCCGCTGCTGATGGACACGATCCACACCCTCGCGGTGTGTGCGATCCCGCTCGGCCTCATCATGACGGGCGTGAATCTGGCGAACTATCTCAACACGCCCGGTGGGCTATTCGACGCGAAGGTGACGGGTGCGGCGATAGCTTTGCGGTTGGGTGTGCTCCCGGTGGTGATGCTGGTCGCGGCAAAATATCTGCCCTGCTCGATCGAGTTGAAGCGGGTGATGCTCGTGCAGGCGGCGATGCCGGTGGCGTTGGTCTCGATCATCATTGCGCGGGTCTATGGTGGGCATCCGCGCACGGCGGTGCAGATCGTGCTCGGGACGACGGCTCTCGGGGTGTTCGTCATTCCGCTCTGGTTGCGGGCTGGGCTCGCGTGGCTGGGCGTGTGAGTCGGGCCCGGAAACTTTACGCACGGTCGGATTGACCGCGAGAGCGGGCTACACTCACTGCTCAGCATTATGGAATGGCTCACCGACCCGCAGGTTTGGATTTCACTGCTCACCCTCACTGGGCTCGAGATCGTGCTCGGCATCGACAATGTCATCTTCATTTCGATTCTCGCCGGAAAATTACCGCAGGCGCAGCAAGTCAAGGCGCGGCAACTCGGACTGATGCTCGCGCTGGTGACGCGAATTCTGCTCCTGTGTAGTATCTCTTGGCTGATGGGTCTGACCAAGGTTCTCTTCGTGCTCCCGGTATTGAATGCGGACATCACCGGCAAAAGTTTGATTTTGCTACTCGGCGGCCTGTTCCTGATCGGCAAGAGCGTCGTCGAGGTGCACGAAAAACTGGAGGGCGAGGACGGTCACTCGACGGCCGGTGGCAAGGTGGCCTCGTTCAAGGCGGCGATCGTGCAAATCCTCATCCTCGACGTGGTCTTCTCGCTTGATTCCGTGATCACCGCAGTCGGGATGGCGAACCAACTTTGGATCATGATCACTGCGGTGGTGGTCGCGCTGGGTGTCATGTTGGTGTTTGCGGGTGCGATCAGCGATTTCGTAAACCGGCACCCGACGCTGAAGATGCTGGCCTTGAGTTTCCTGATTCTGATCGGCGTGACCTTGGTGGGCGAGGCGCTCGGGCAGCACATCCCGAAAGGTTACATCTATTTCTCCATGGCGTTCGCGTTCGGGGTCGAGATGTTGAATTTGCGGTTGCGGGCCAAGAGCAAGCCAGTCGCGTTGCATCAACCTTACCGCTGAGGGTGGCCACGGAGCGAACGCCCGAGGTTTACGGTGGTCCGAAGCGTCGAGTCTGCGGTCGCGAATTCGCGGCGGAGTTTTCCGGTGATGGTACCGGCGTCGCGGTGGTCGGACCTGAGGTCGGCGCGGACGCGAACGACGTGATCGTTGGGACGGAAGAGGTAGGCGGACGCTTCGACGGCGTCGGTGCGGAGTGCGGCCGTCCATTACAGATGGATACGGCGCACGCGGGTTGTTTGGTGAGAGGCATGGGGGGCCAGACAAAGTGGTGCGGAGGATTCCGGGAAGGCTGAGCGGGATACAGGCAGTGGAGTGGAGGGCCGTTGCTTGCCGACGGGCCGCTGCGCGACGAAAAAATATGGCGTGGCGGCAAGCACCCGCCCTCACGCGATCCGTTTCCGTGAGCTCATGTTAGACGTCCGGGTAGAGGGCAGCGAGGTGGTGCCAGGTTTCGTGAGGTGCGCCGCTGACAGCGATGGGCGGGCGCACGCGGTCGCGCGTGAAGTAGCGGAGGCGGACGGTGGCGGCGCGACGATTGGGGAAGCACGGAATTTTCGTCGCGAGTTCGGCGCGGACAGCGGTAGGGGAACGCACCGCGCCCCATTTGCATTCGCCCAATTCGATCACGCCATCGTCGCGGAGGGCGACAGTGTCGATCTGCACATCCTTCGCCCAAAATTCGCCGATGGTGGTGGTGGCGGTGATTGTTTCCGCAGCGTGGAGCAGCGGAATCGCTTCGCGGCAGAGACGTTCGAAGGCTTCGCCGCAGAAGGCGTCGAAGTGAGGACGGACGAGTTCGCGCACCGAGCGCTCGGGGCCGAGGACGGGGATGCGGCTGAGGTTGGGATAGACAAAACGAAACCAGAAACGGCGGAGCGGATCGGCGATGGCGTAACGGGTCTCGCGCGCGGTGTTGGCGGCACCGTGGAGCGGATGACGGCGGCGCACGTAACCGAGCTCCATCAGCGTGCCGAGGTAGTAGGGCAGGGCGCGGTCGCCGAGGCCGGCGGCGCGGGCGATGCCGCCGTTGGTGGTTTCGCCAAGCGCGGCCATGGCGTGGAGGACGCCGTGGTAGTTGGCGACATCCCGGAGTTCCTCGCGGAGGAGAAACTCAGGTTCCCGGGCCAGCGCGGCGCTCTCGCGGAAGAAATTGACAGCGAGGTTTTGCTCGATCGAGCGGTCGCGGTCGAAGCACTCGAGGTAGGCGGGGAGGCCGCCGCAGACGAAGGGAACCGAGGACGTTGCGGCGAGCCCGCGGTGGCTGGGCCGGCATTACGGCCCAGCTAGTTTGGCGGGGACGGCGGAGGCGTGCACGCGTGCCTGAGCGGCGGCGATCAGGCGGCCGAGGAGTTCCGCGTAGCTCCAGCCGGCGAGGTCGGCCATGATAGCGGGATCGTCGTCCCAGCGCCAACTGGGGTTCGGATTAACTTCGAGGAGTTTCAGGGTGCCGTCGGCGGTAGCGCGAAAATCGATACGCGCAAAATCGCGGCAATCGAGACGCTCGAAGAGTCGCGTCGAGTAGTCGCGGAGTAGGCCGAGCCGGCGATCATCGAGTTGGGCGGCGACGTAGCGGATATCGGTCCAGTACGGGGAATCGAGCTGAAATTTGGATTCGTAGGCGAGGATGTGGGGCAGGGCAGCGGGAAGCCGGGAGTAATCGGCTTCGATGACGGGGAGTTGCTCGAAGCCCTGCGCAGGATTGCCGATGAGTCCGACGGTATACTCGGGACCGGTGAGCAGTTCCTGCACGAGAAAGGCGCGGCCGGGGAGCTCGGTACGGAGCCGGGCGAGCGTGCTGGTAAGCTCGGCACGGTTTTGCGCAATGCTCGCGGCGGTGATGCCGACACTGCCGTCGCCGCAGGCGGGCTTTACGATGACGGGATAGCTCGTGGGCCGCGGAGCGGAGTCCCCGGGGCCGACGTAGAGCTCGACCGGCACGGGTATGCCCATCGTGGCGGCGGCGGCGTTGACGATAGCTTTGTTGAAGCAGATCGCGAGCGATGCGGGACCGGAACCGGAGCACGGGACGCCGAGCATCTCGAGGAGTGCGGGAATGTGGAGTTCGTGGAGGGGATCGTTGACGAAGCCTTCGTCGCAGAGATTGAGGGCGAAGGCGGGCGGGTGGGCCCGGAGATCAGCGGCGAGGGTGGCGTGGTTGTCGAGGAATCGGAAACGGTAGCCGGGCAGTTGGGCGAGGGCCGTTTTGAGGTGCTGCACGGCGGTCAGATCTTCGGGCTGAAATTTACCGTCGAGTTTCACGGCATCGGCGAGGCGTGGGTCGCCGAGGATGACGGCGACGTCGGAAATATCTGGGTGGCGCGCGAGGGTGCGGGCGGAGCGGGTGGAACGTTTTCCGGGGGCGTGAGCGGTGACGAAAATCCGATGGGACATCATGCCGAGATCCTGATTCCGGTCGGAGCCGCTCAAAATGGTGCCGTGATCGCAGGGGCGGACGAAACCGCCGGCAAGGAGGAGGGTGTGGAGTTGTTCGCGTGCGTAGAGGCGTTCGGCGTAGAATTGATCGACGAGGACGCCACGCTCGGTGTGGGTGACGACTTCGCGGCAGACGAGGCGCGTGCCATCGGCGGAGAGCATGCGTTCGCGGCAGACGAAGTGGTGCCGGTCGATCCATTCCCACGACCGGGGCTCAAAATTTTCCCGCACCCAATCTCCGTCAGAAATATCCATCGCGAGGATACCACCGGGACGCAGCGCGGCGCGGACGGCGGCGAGCACGGCGAGGTCTTCAGCCTGGCAATCAAAGTAACCGAAGGAGTTGCCGAGAATGGCGACGCCGTCGAAGGGGGTGTCGGTGGCGGGAAGCGAGCGGGCGTCGCCTTCGAGGAAATTGACGGTGAGGCGTGCGGCGCGGGCGCGGCGGCGCGCGAGTTGGATGAGGTAGTGCGAGCGGTCGAGGCCGGTGAGGTGGCTGAAGCCGCGGCTGGCGAGTTCGAGACTGTGGCGGCCTTGACCGCAGCATAGGTCGAGCACGCGGGCGCCGGGCTTGAGGCCGGTGGCGGCGAGGAGGAGGTCGACGTCGGCGGTGGTGTTGGCGGCGTTCTCTACGACGTCGCCGTCGGTCTTGACGTAGGTGGCGTTGAAGAGCGTGCGCCACCAGTCGGCGGGGAGATGGCGTTCGAGGTCGGCAACGGGGCCGAGGGTGCGGGATTTTTTTGGCTGACGGTGGGGCGAGGGGCGGGCGACCATACGTGCGGGGTTATTTTAATTCGAACCACACCGGGGTGAGGTCAGTGGGTTCGCCATTGTAGTTCATGACGATTTCTTCGCCGGCGGCGATGTCGCGGAGGGCGACGAAATGGATGAGGTGCTCGTCGAGCTGCAGCAGGTAGCGGGCGCTGGGGGTGAAGGAGTGGTTGTAGAGCGAGGCGTAGCCGAGGGCGATCGCGGTGTGGGTGTGCTCCGGACCCCACTCGAAACAGTAGTGGTAGAGCTGGGTTTTTTCGAGGTCGGGCCACTCGGTATCGGGGCTGATGATGACCGGGGCCCGTTCGAAAAGCTCGCCGGCCGCGATGGGCGCGGTGGCGAAGACGCCGCGGCCTTTGCCGGGGACGGGGCCGAGGCGGAGCTTGGTGCCGGGCGTGACGGGGGTCGAGTTTTCGTAGCCGCGCACTCGGTAACGATCCACGTGGCCGACGCAGGCGGGCGCGCCACAGCGGCATTTAAACGTCCAGCGAGCGTCCCAGAAAAATGAGGACGGGGCGGCGAGCCACTCGGCCATGGTGACGGAGTCGTAGCTGAACGTGAGTTCTTCGCCGTCGGCGACGGCGCGCAGGGTGATGACGGCGAGCGTATCATCGACAGTGCAGTTGGGCGCACAGGAGTGGTTGATGAAACGGGCGGCGGTGGTGGGGACCATCCATTCTTCGCCCTCGAGGAGAATCGCGTGGCAGACCTCGGAAACGGGCACGTCGCGCCACAAAACGGTGGGGCCGGCGAAGCGCTCTACGGTGGTGCCGACCGCCAAGGCGGTGGTGGCAAAGAGGCCTTGGTCACGTCCGGGGACGGAGGATACGCGGCTGGGGAAGGGGTGAGAAGGAGTAGCCAAAGGTGAACGGAGGAAGCGCGAGACAATCGGGGCTACGGCGCAAATCAAGCCGCGCGTAGTGGGATGCGTTCACGTCCGGGTGAGTATCCGGAAACAGTATCGGGAAAATCCTCACGGCCTCGGACTGGGGGCGCAGGCGGTGATTCGGCCGGCGCGTTCGGCGCGGAGAAGATCAAGGGCCCGATAAGCGTCCCGCCGATAACCTTCGGCGCGGGTGCACGGGCGTTCAGAACGGGGCCGGCAATTTCGAGACGCCCCTGGGCGAGGACGTGGGCGCCGACGGAGTGCGTCTGGTGCGGCTCAACGCTTCTTATTCAGCGCGGCGGCGAACCAATCGTTGTTCACTGCGGCGGGGGCGCGGGGAGCGCTCGGTGCAGCATTGCCGCCGGGGCGGGGGCCGCCGCCGGGGGAGCGCTGACCACCGGGGCTGCCGCTGTTGGCGGTCTTGGGGCCGAGGGTGGGATTGCTGCGCATCGAGAGGGCGATGCGGTTGCGCGGGAGATCGATTTCCGTGACGGTGACCTGAACTTTTTGGCCGGGCTTCACGACGGCGGAGGGCTCTTTCACGAACGAGTCGGCGAGCTGGCTGACGTGGACGAGGCCGTCTTGGTGCACGCCGATGTCGACGAAGGCACCGAACGCGGTGACGTTGGTCACGATGCCGGGGAGTTTCATGCCGGGCTTGAGATCCTCGGGCCGGTGCACATCGGCGGAGAAGGCGAAGACCTCGAACTTTTCACGTGGGTCGCGGCCGGGCTTCGCGAGCTCCGCCATAATGTCGGTGAGCGTGGGGAGACCGACTTCGGGGGTGACGTAGGTTTCGAGTTTGATTTTCGCGCGGAGTTTTCCGTCGCGGATTAGATCGGGGACGGTGGTGCCGAGGTCGGCGGCCATTTTCTCTACGAGCGGGTAACGTTCCGGATGAACGGAGCTCGCGTCGAGGGGGTGCGCGGCATCGCGGATCCGCAGGAAGCCGGCCGCCTGCTCGTAGGCCTTCGGGCCGAGGCGCGGGACCTCCTTGAGATCGGCGCGGGATTTGAAGGGGCCCTTTTCGTTGCGGCGCGCGACAATGGCAGCGGCGGTCGCGGCGTTGAGACCGGAGACGTAGCTGAGGAGTTGTTTCGAGGCGGTGTTGAGCTCGACGCCGACGCCGTTCACGGAGCTGACGACGGTATCGTCGAGGGAACGTTTGAGCGCGGCTTGGTCGACGTCGTGTTGGTATTGGCCGACGCCGATAGATTTTGGGTCGAGCTTTACGAGCTCGGCGAGCGGATCCATGAGACGGCGGCCGATGGAGACGGCGCCGCGCACCGTGAGATCGTGGTCGGGGAACTCTTCGCGGGCGACATCGCTCGCGGAGTAAATCGAGGCGCCGGATTCGTTGACCATGACGATGGGAATCGCGCCGGAGAGCCCGAGCGTGCGGACGAAGGCTTCGGTCTCGCGGCCCGCGGTGCCGTTGCCGATGGCGACGGCCTCGACGTTGAAGAACTTCACGAAGCCGGTGAGCTTTTCCTTGGCCTCGACCTCCATGCGGTCGGGGAAAACGACGTCGTTGTGGAGGAGTTTTCCCTGACGATCGAGGATGACGACTTTACAGCCGGTGCGGATGCCGGGGTCGATGGCCATGACGGCTTTTTGGCCGAGAGGGGCGGCGAGGAGGAGCTCGCGAAGATTATCGGCGAAGACCTTGATGCCGGCTTCGTCGGCGCGCTTTTTGGATTCGAGACGCATCTCGGTTTCCATCGCGGGACAGAGGAGACGTTTGCAGGAATCCTGCACGGCGAGGACGACCTGCGCGGCGCAGGAATTGAGTGTTGCGGGCGGAGCGCCGACGGCCGATTTGACGAAGAACTGCTGCACTTCGGCGAAGGCGGTGGCCTCGTCGGGGAGTTGCACGCGCATCATGAGGAAAAGTTCTTTTTCGCCACGACGCATGGCGAGGACGCGGTGCGAGGGGGCTTTATTCAGCGGTTCGCTCCACTCGAAGTAGTCTTTGAACTTAGACGCTTCGACGGAGCTGTCTTTGCCGGTGAGGACTTTCGAGGAGATGATCGCGTCTTTTTGGTAAACGGCGCGGAGCTTGGCGCGGGCGTCTTTGTCGTCGCTGACGCGCTCGGCGATGATGTCGCGGGCACCGGCGAAGGCTTCTTCGGTGGAGGCGATTTTGGAAACGACATTTTTGCCGTCGTCAGCGGTGTAGTCCCGGCCGACGTAGGCCTGCGCAGCGGCGAGGGCGTCGGTGGTCGGGTCTTGGGCCCAGAGTAGTTCGGAGAGGGGTTCGAGGCCTTTCTCTTTCGCGATGGTGGCGCGGGTGCGTTTCTTCGGACGGAAGGGGAGGTAGATGTCTTCGAGGACCGCGAGGGTGTCGGCGGCGTTGATGGATTTCTCGAGCGCGGGCGTGAGGAGGTTGCGCTCTTTGAGTGACGAGAGAATGGCGGCGCGGCGCTCGTCGATGGCCTTCATCTGCTCGAGGCGGTCGCGGATGGCGAGTACCTGGACCTCGTCGAGTTCGCCGGTGACCTCTTTGCGGTAACGGGCGATGAAGGGCACGGTCGCGCCTTCGGCGAAGAGTTGGGCGGTGGCCGCGACCTGATAGACCTTGATGTTCAGCTCGGCCGCGAGGCGGAGGACATGGTCGGGATTGGGTTGAGTGGTGGCCGGGGAGGCGACAGCGGACATGCGTGGAAAGCGGCGAGCAGAGCGCGCGGCGGGGCGTGCGCAATCTCCAAAATGACCGTGGACGCCGTTGCCTCTGAAAAAAGTAAGCGGCCTGCTGGCGGCCCTTGAACCGCGGAAGACCGACGGTCCGACCGAGCGGGCGCCGGAATAAACAACCAAAACTTGTCTCGACCCTGGGTGTGTGCGCCTCTTTTTTTCCTCGGTCCCTTTTCAACGATGTCCGCTATCAATCGCTTCCTCCTCGAAAACAAACTTCGCATTGCGACGAATCCCTGCGTGTCGCCCGACTTTTGTCTCGATTGGTCGGCGCTGCGCGACGAGCTCCGCGCCGGCAAGGCGATGAAGGTTTACGCGAAGAGCCGCTTTGATACAGCCGCGGGCGCGTTCACTCTCGTGGAAAACGTCCAAGGCGACTGCGCGTGGCGACTGCAGGGCGACGCGGGGAAAGCGGATACGTTGCACGACGCGGTGGCGCTCACGGATGGTACGACGGTGTTTCCCGCGACCTTTGCGAACCTGCTGAAACTGAAGAATCTCATCCAGGCGCACCACGCGGCCTCGACGATTTTCCCCACCGCCACCGAACAGCTCGGGCGCAGCACGCTCGGGATCGGCGCGCGTTTCACGACCCTGCACTGGCCGGCCGTCGAGTGGGCGATGAGCGCGTTGAGTCTCGGCGTGACGGCGAACCAGAATTCGATTCCGCGTGAGCTCGTCTACGACACCGATGTCATGCTCGCGGGTAAGCTCGACACGGTGCCTTTTCCGTTCATCGGCACTCACGTGCCCGAGGGCCACCAAGGGCAGAGCGTCGAAGGCATGAGCCACGGTTGTGTGCTCTCGAAACTGAAAACCGGTTTCCACCGTCGCGGGATTGCGTGGAGCTTCAACGCTGACCACCAGCCCATCGGCGGAAAATTTGACTCGCGTGAAGACGCGCTCGTGACCGGGTGTGTGCTCGCGAGCTACATCACGTTCGATCTCTCGCCCGAACTCGCGCAGACGACCGTCGCCGATGACGCCGGCGGGTGGGTCGCAGCCCATGTCCCGGCCGCGCTCGTCGCGACGGTGAAGGCAAGGGTGGCGAAAGCGGGCCTCACCTTGAACGAAGCTGATTTCGCCAAGCTCCTCGCCTACGTCTGGCCGTCCCTGCAAAAGATGAAGGTCCGCGACGAGAAATACGCCGCCGCGCGCGCCAAGCTTTTCACGACGGCTGTCGGCCGGGCCTACTTACGTGAACTCTCGATCGACGAACTGCCCGGCCTCACCACCGCCGAGACCACGGCCA
>CANIJN010000138.1 GCA_947467625.1 Opitutia bacterium
GACTTCCCCCACCGGCGGCGACGCTGCTCCGTGCCCGAAGGCATAAAAAAATTGCGTCTCCACCAAGGCGAGGGTTGTTTTAAGGGGTCTTTACCCGATGAACAGCGACCCCCACACGCTTGCCACCCTCACCCGCATCGGCGCGGTGGCGTCCGAGGTCATCGAGTTGTTCGATTTTGTCGCCGATTCGTTGCTCTGGATGAAAGACGAGGCCGGCCACTATCAATGGGTCAACGTAGCGTTTTACCTTAACTTCGGCCTTCAATCCCGCGCCGAGGTCATCGGACGCACCGATTACGATCTCTGCGGTCTCGCCCTCGCCCACCAATACCGCATGGACGACGAGCGTGTCCTCGCCGGCGAACGCATCATCTCGCGCGTCGAACTCGTCGGCCGCTTCGACCACACCGCCCGCTGGTGCGTCACTTCCAAAATCCCCGTCCATGACGCCAAAGGCCGGGTCGTCGGCACCGCCGGCGTCACGCGTCCACTCAACGAACAAAAACCCGGCACCCCGGCCGACTCCCCCCTCAGCGCCGCGATCCGTTTCGTCAGCCAGAATTTCAGCGAATCCATCACCAATCGCGACCTCGCCAAAACCTGCGGATTATCGGTGCGTGCCTTCGAACGCCAGTTCCGCACCACCTACCGCAGCTCGCCCCACGATTATGTGCGCCAGATCCGCGTGCGCATGAGCTGCAGCGCGCTCGTCTTTTCAAAAAAAAGCCTAGCCGAAGTGGCCAACGAGTTCGGTTTCGCCGACCAGAGCCATTTCACGAAAGAGTTTCGCCGCATCATGAGCGAAACCCCACGCGCTTACCGCACGCGCTGCCAGAGTTGAGCGCACCACCCGCCCCGCGGCCGCCGCGCCCCAGCCGCACCCGGCGCAATTAAACAAAAACTCGCCGTCGCCTTCCTAGTCGGTCAGACGGCCATGGTCTAAGCTTCACCTTCGGCTCGCGACCACCCAAACCCGTCCGCTCCCGCCTGCATCGGCGTCCGCTTTCCACTTCACCTTCCTCACCCGTCGCTCCCTTCTCTCCTTCTCTCATCCCCCCACTCTTCATCACACCATGATTCCGTCCGTCCTCGATCTCAAACCCGTCAAGAAATCTACGCAAAGCCTCGTCGAGGCCGAGCTCGCCACCACCGGCGGTCTGCTCCGCCTCGCACCCGCCTGGGTCCCTCGCTCATTTCTCCAGCCCGGCCTCCGGATCAAGCTCCACCCCGATGACACCTACGCCTACGGCCTGAACCGCGGCGGCATCGACGAACGTTGGTTCGCCTCGACCACCGTCACCGCCAACGAAGGCCGCGCATGGGACGAAGGCCTCAGTTGGTGCGTCGTCGGCAACAAGAAGTTCACCCTCCAGCAAGCCGTCGCCGATACCGGAGCCACGTTGGTCGGCTCCGCCATCTGGAAAAAATACAAGAAATGGCCCGTCTACTCGAAGTTCTTCGATAACATGGGGCCGATCCCGCACCACATGCACCAGAGCGCCGCGCAGGCGAAACTCGTCGGCCAGGAGGGCAAACCCGAGTCCTACTATTTCCCGCCCCAGCACAATCCCGTCGGCAATAATTTCCCCTACACGTTCATGGGCTTCGAGCCCGGCACGACCAAAGAACAGGTCAAACAGTGCATCCGTAATTGGAACAAGGGAGACAACGGCATCCTCGACCTCTCGAAAGCCTACCGCCTCAAAGTCGGCTCTGGCTGGCTCATCGATCCGTGCATCCTTCACGCGCCCGGCTCCCTTTGCACCTACGAGCCGCAATGGGGCTCCGACGTCTTCGGTATGTACCAAAACCTCGTCGAGGGCCGCGAGGTTCCGTGGTCTCTCCTCGTGAAGGACATGCCCAAGTCGAAGCACCAGGACGTCGACTTCATCGTGAACCAGCTCGACTGGGAGAAGAACGTGGATCCGAATTTCAAGGACAACCACTACCTCGAGCCCGTCCCCGTCGCCGATACCCGCAGCGAGGGCTACGTCGACCGCTGGATCGTTTACGGCAAGGTCGATGGCGAACAGCTCTTCACCGCCAAAGAACTCACCGTCGATCCAGGCACCACGTGCACCGTCAAGGATACCGGCGCCTACGGCCTCATCTGCGTCCAAGGCTCCGGCAAGATCAACGGCCAGCCCCTCGTCAGCCCGAAGCTCATCCGTTTCCACGAACTCACCGAGGACGAGTACTTCTGCACCGAAGATGGCGCCAAAGCCGGCGTCACCTTCGAAAACACCAGCAGCACCGAACCCTTGGTCTGCCTGCGCTACTTCGGCCCCGAAGTAAACCCCACCGCCCCCAAAATGGGCGCTTACCGCCACAACAAATTCTGAACCCCGCTCGTTCTCGTTCCTCGTAATCGTTCTCGTTCTCTTTTTTCGCTGCACTACCGGTCGGGAGAAAGATTACGAGAACGAGGAACGAGAACGGTTTTTCCATCAGCCTCCAACCTCCGCCTTCTTCCGCCCTTTCACTCTTCTCGCCCAACCCTCAACTCCCCCCAAACATGCCCGCCAATAACTTCCCCAAACTTCACAACGCAGCCTGGCCCGGTCTCGTCGGCAAGGGCTCTCCCGGCGCTGAGCCGTTCATCGAACTCGACACCATGCTCGACCTCACCGCCAAAGCCGAGGTCGGTGGCGTGAAATTCGACGGGATCGATCTCTTCCTCTACAACCCCCACACCGATATCGATATTTCCGACGACGGCATCAAGGCCCTCGCCGCCAAAGTAAAGGCACGCGGCCTCGTCGTCGGCTCCGTTGTGGCCCCCGTCTGGTTCGATGCCTCCGCCGGCGGCGACGAAAAAGCCCGCGCCAACTTCGTCACCCACGTCCGCAAGGCCATCCGCATCGCGAAAAAACTCCGCGAGCTCGGCGTCCGCCCCTACGGTATCGTCCGCATCGACAGCGCCACAGGCGTCACCGCTTGGGACAAAGATCCGAAGGGCACCACCAAGCTCATCGCGCAAACCTTCCGCGAAGCCGGCAAGATCGCCAAGGACAACGGCGAGCGCCTCGCCGCCGAAGGTGAAATTTGCTGGGGCGGTATGCACTCGTGGAAACACATGGTGAATCTCCTCGAAGCCGTCGGTATGCCGAAGGTCGTCGGCTTCCAGGCCGACATGTCCCACACCCACCTCTACACCCTCGGCGCCAACGCCGAGGCGCACCGCATCGTGCCCAAGAATTACCACTACGAGCCCGCAGCGTTTCACGCCGCGATGACCAAGCTCACCGCAGCGCTCCGCCCGTGGACGATCGACTTCCATGTCGCGCAAAACGACGGCAGCACCTACGGCTCCGGCTCGCACGAAAAGACCGGCCGCCACTGCCTCGCCACCGATCCGAAGGGCAAACTCAACATCGCCCGCGACTCCGGCTACTGGCTTCGCGACGGCAAGGGCAAGGTCACGAAAAAAATGAAACACATCTGCTGGGACGGCTGCATGTTCTCCAACGAAGTGCTCATGAAACAACAAACGTGGAACGACATTCTCGCCGCCATGATCGAGGTCCGCAACAACCACGGCTGGGTCGGCTGATTTTCCGTGTCATTGCGAGGAGCGCAGCGCCGCGGCAATCCAGCTGGATCGCCACGGCGCGCTTCGCGCCCCTCGCGATGACATTCCGTTTCACCTTCACCTTCACTTTTCCTTTCACCCTCCCCTCTCCCCATGCCCAAAAAACCACTCCGCATCGGCCTCATCGGCTACAGCTTCATGGGCCGCGCCCACAGCAACGCCTTCCATCAGGTCAACCACTTCTTCCCCTCCAGCTACGAACTCGTCCCGCAGGCCGTCTGCGGTCGCGACGCCGCGAAGACGCAGGAGTTCGCCAACAAGTGGGGCTACCAATCCATCGAGACCGATTGGAAAAAACTCATCGCCCGCGATGATATCGACGTCGTCGACATCGCCACCCCCAACAATCTCCACGCCGAGCAAGTCATCGCCGCCGCCAAAGCCGGCAAGATGATCCTCTGCGAAAAACCCCTCGGCCTCAACGGCAAGGAAGCCGAAAAAATGCTCAAGGCAGTCGAGAAGGCCGGCGTGCCCAACATGGTCTGGTATAACTACCGCCGTTGCCCCGCCGTCGTCCTCGCCAAACAATTCATCGACGCCGGCAAGCTCGGCCGCGTCTATCACTACCGCGCGAACTTCCTCCAAGACTGGACCATCAATGCTGACTTGCCCCAAGGCGGCACCGGCCTCTGGCGCCTCGACGCCAAGGTCTCCGGCTCCGGCGTCACCGGTGATCTCCTCGCCCACTGTATCGACACCGCCATGTGGCTCAACGGTGGCATCAAGGACGTGAGCGCGATGACCGAGACGTTTGTCAAAGAGCGCAAACACACCCTCACCGGCAAGGTCGAGAAGGTGAGCATCGACGACGCGTGCTTGTTCCACTGTCACTTCAACAACGGCTCCCTCGGTCTCTTCGAGTCCACCCGCTACGCCCGCGGCCACAAGGCACTCTACACGTTTGAAATCAACGGGGCCAACATGTCGCTCAAGTGGGATCTCCACGACCTCCATCGCCTGCAAGTGTTCGACTACAGCGACGAAGGCCCCGAACGCGGCTGGAAGAGCATTCACGTCTCCGACGGAGACCACCCCTACTGCGGCAACTGGTGGGTGCCCGGCCTCCAACTCGGCTACGAACACAGTTTCGTCCACGCCATGGTCGAGTTCGTGCGCGGCCTCGAGAGCGGCAAGGGCTGCAAACCCGACTTCAAGGACGGTCTCGCCACCGACTACGTCACGGACGCCGTGCTCAAGTCCGCCCAGTCCCGCCGGTGGCAAAAAGTAAAACAGGCCTGACCGCGCCCACCGCGCGTTCCGCGCGAACGCTCCCCCTCAAAGTCTAACGCTCAACCCTCAACGCCCAACCCCGCGTCTCTGCACGTCAGCGTGCAGGGTTCAACGTGGGGCGTTGAGGGTCTTCTCTTTTCCCATGCTCCTCCGTACCCTCGCCCTCCTCGCCCTCGTCTCCGCCTCGCTCCTCCGCGCCGCCGCCCCGACCAGCCTCGTCTTCACGCCCCCCGCCAGCGTCAAAGCCCAGGGCAAACACGTCGTCCTCCTCTCGGGCGATGAAGAATACCGCAGCGAGGAAGCGATGCCTATGCTCGCGAAAATCCTGAGCCAGCGTCACGGCTTCAAATGCACCGTGCTCTTCGCCCTCGACCCCGACGGTACGATCAACCCCAATAACCAAAAATCCCTCGCCGACTCCACCGCCCTCGACTCCGCCGACGCGATCATTTTCGGCCTGCGTTTCCGCAACTGGCTCGATGCCGACATGCAGCGCTTCGTCTCCGCCTTCGAACGCGGCGTCCCGCTCATCGCCCTCCGCACATCGACCCATCCCTTCAATATTCCCGCCGATAGTAAGTGGGCGAAATACAGCTGGAACAGCAAAGCCCCTTGGCCCGGCGGTTTCGGCAAACACGTCCTCGGCGAAACGTGGATTTCCCACTGGGGTAAACACAAGTCCGAGGCCACCCGCGGCGTCACCGAGCCTTCCGCCGCCTCCGACGCCCTCCTCCGCGGCGTCACCGACGTTTTCGGGGACAGCGATGTCTACGAAGCTTATCCGCCCGCCGACGCCAAGATCCTCCTCCGCGGCCTCGTGCTCAAGGGCATGAATCCCGGCGACGCCCCCGCCGAGACCATCAAGAAACGCTCCACCGATAAACAGGAGCAGCCACTCAACACTCCCGCGATGCCCATCGCCTGGACCCGCACCTTCAAACACGAGAGCGGCAAGGAAAACAAAATCTTCACCACCACGATGGGCGCCGCCACCGACCTCGAAAACGAGTCGCTCCGCCGTCTCGTCGTCAACGCCGTATTCTGGTCCGTCAATCTCCCCGTCCCCACCCAAGCCAACGTCACGCTCGTCGATCCGTACACCCCGCGCAAATACGGCTTCAACGGCTTCCGCTACCAACTCACCCCCGCCGTCTACGCCCTCGGCCAAACCGTCCCCGTCGGCACCAACCCGCCGCCCGCCCCGACGCCGCCACCCAACCCCAACCAAAAAAAATCCGCCGCCTCCACCAAAGCCGCGCTCACCGCCGTCGCCTCCTCTCCTGCTCCGACCACCCCCAGCGCGATCAACACGCCCATCACCCTCAACCCCGGCGAGCGTATCGCCATCGTCGGCAACACGCTCGCCGACCGCATCCAGCATCACAACAATCTGGAGACGCTCATCACGCAAAAATTCCCGCAGCACAACCTCTCCTTCCGCAACCTCGCCGCCGCGGGCGATGAGCTCGTCGCCCGCGCACGTTCGAAAGATTTCGGCACACCCGACGAGTGGCTGACCAAGGTCCAGCCCAACGTCGTCTTCGCCTTCTTCGGCTACAACGAATCCTTCGCCGGTCCCGAGGGTCTCCCCAAGTTCAAACAGGAGCTCGAAGATTACCTCCGCAACGTCCGCTCAAAATCGTACAACGGCATCGCGCCACCCCGCATCGTCCTCTTCTCCCCGATCGCCAACGAACAACTCCCGGGCACCGAATTCGCCGTGCCCGCCACCAACAATCAAAACCTCGCCCTCTACGCCGCCGCCATGGCCGAGGTCGCCGGCGACAAGGCCGGCGTAACCTTCGTCGATCTCTTCGCCCCGTCGCAAAAACTCTCCGCCGAAGCCGCCCGCGCCGGCCGCGCCCTCACCATCAACGGCATTCACCTCAGCGAGTCCGGCGACGCCCTGCTCGCCCCCGAAATCTTCAAGACCCTCTTCAACGAAGCCGCCCCCGCCCTCGACACGCCCGCTGCCCAAAAACTCCGCAGCCTCATCACCCAGAAAAACGCGTGGTGGCACTCCCACTACCGCACCGTCGACGGTTACAACGTCTACGGCGACCGCTCCAAGATCGCCTACGAGTCCGTTAAGGATCAGCCCAAAATCACCAATACTCAGATCATGATGGAGGAGATGGCGCAGCGCGATGCGATCACCACCAATTACGAGCGCAAAACCTGGGCCCTCGCCGCCGGCAAGACCGGCCCCGTCGATCTCGTCTCGATCCCGATGGTGACGCCCTTCGGCACCAACAAGCCCGGCCCCAACGCCGATGGCACTTATGTCTTCGAAGATCCCGCCGACGCCATCAAGCTCATGACCCTCGCACCCGGCCTCAAAGCCAACGTCTTCGCCAGCGAGAAGGAATTTCCCGAACTCGCCAAAGCCCTCCAGTTCGCCTGGGACACCAAGGGCCGCCTCTGGGTCGCCGTCTGGCCCGGGTATCCCGAGCTCACCCCCACCGCCACCATCAAGGACAAGCTCATTATCCTCGAGGATACCGACGGCGACGGCAAAGCCGACAAATGCACCACGTTCCTCGACGGCCTGAATTGCCCCACCGGATTCCAGTTTTTCAAGGACGGCGTCCTCGTCATGCAGGCCCCCGATCTTTGGTTCGTTCGCGATACCGACGGTGATGGCAAAGCTGATACGCGTGAACGCGTCCTCATGGGTCTCGACTCCGCCGACTCCCACCACACCGCCAACTCCCTCGTCTATGAACCGGGCGGCGCGATCATTCTCAGCGACGGCGTATTCCACCGCACACAGGTCGAGACCGCGTTCGGCCCCGTGCGCAACGTCGACGGCGCCCTCTACCGTTACGAACCGCTCACCGGGCGCTTCGAGACCTACGTCGCCTACGGCTTCGCCAATCCCCACGGCCGCGCCTTCGACTATTGGGGCAACGATATCGTCACCGACGCCACCGGCAACAACACCTACTTCGCCGCCGCGTTCTCCGGTAAACTCGACTACCCCGGCAAACACCCCCGCCTGAAAACCATCTGGGACCGCCCCTCCCGCCCCAGCGCCGGCAGCACGATCATCACCAGCACGCATTTCCCCGAAGAATACTGGGGGAATTATCTCAACCCGAACTGCATCGGCTTCCAGGGCATCTACCGCGTGAAACTCTCCGATGACGGCGCCGGCATCAAAGGCACCCGCCAAACCGACATCGTCCAATCGTCCGACAAAAACTTCCGTCCCATCGACACCAATATCGGGCCCGACGGCGCGCTCTACGTCGTCGATTGGCATAATCCCCTCATTGGCCACCTCCAGAGCCACCTCCGCGATTCCAACCGCGACAAGGTCCACGGCCGCATCTACCGCATCACCTATGAAGGCCGCCCGCTCGCCGTCCCACCCAAAATCGACGGCCAGCCCATCCCCGCCCTCCTCGAGTTGCTCAAACGCCGCGAGAACCAGATCCGCAACCTCGCCAAAATCGAACTCGGTAAACATCCGTCCGCCGCCGTCATCGCCGCCACGAAAAAATGGGCCGCCGGTCTCGACACCACCAGCCCCGACTACGCCCACCATCTCACCGAGGCTCTTTGGCTCCACCAGTGGCATGACGTCGTCGACGTCGATCTCCTCGGCCGCGTCCTGCGTTCGCCCAATGCCGATGCCCGCGCCGCCGCCACCCGCGTGATCTCCTACTGGCGCGAGCGCGTCCCCAACGCCCTCGCCCTCCTCGGCGAGCGGGCCAACGATGACAGCCCCCGCGTCCGTCTTCACGCCGCTCGCGCTGCGAGCTTCTTCTCGTCCCTCGAATCCGTCGGAGTGGCCCTCACCGCGACCAAGAAGCCCATCGACTACTACCTCGATTACACCATCGGCGAAACCCTCCGTCAGCTCCGCCCCTTCTGGCGCAAGGGCATCGAGGATGGCGCCAAAGTCGGCGGCGGCGATCCCGCCAGCATCCGCTACCTCTTGCGCAGTCTCAGCGTCGCCGAACTCACCCAAATGGCCCCCACGCCCGATGTCCTGGAAAACATCCTCGGCCGCTCCGGCATCGGCGATGCCGCCCGCGCCGACGCCCTCACCGGTCTTGCCAAGGCCCGCAACGCCACCCGCGTCAGCCTCCTCCTCGACGTCCTCAACTCGCCCGCCGAGGTCGACACTAAGTCCGTCGGCCGGCTCCTCGTCGCCCAGCCCGCCGCCGACCTCCTCGTCCACCGCGCCGCCCTCCTCAAGCTCGCCCAAGCCGACGCCGCCGAGGGCCGCACCTACGCGTGGGCCGCCGTCGCCATCGGTGACGGCACACTCGATAAGGTGTGGACCGAGTCGCTCAAATCTCCGCTCTCGCAGGCCAGTCTCCTCGGCGGACTCCCCTTCATCCCCGACGCCAAACTTCGCGCCACCGCCTACGACCGCGTGATGCCCATCCTCGCCCAGCGGATCACCGACATCCCGGGCCCGGACAACATCGTCGCCGCCATCCAGCGCGACGCCATGCGCAGCGCCGTCGCTTCGAAACGTGAGCCCGAAAAAGTATTCGCCGCCCTCAACGCCCTCATCGCCCGTAACGAACAAGTCCCTACCGCCGCGAAAGGCATCCGCGACCTACCCCGTTCCGCGTGGACCACCCTCGCCACCGCCCCAGCTGCCAACGCGCTCATCGCCTGGGCCGCCAAGACCCACCCCAGCGAGCGCACCAGCCGCGACTACGTGGAAACCATCCAGGTCGCCGACGAGCTCGCCGGCTCACTCCCTGCCGCCGAAGCCGAAGCACTCCGCTCAAAGCTCACCACCCTCCGCGTCCCCGTCTTCGTCGTCCGCGCCGTCCACGAACAGATGCGCTACGATGTTACCCGTCTCGTTGTCCCTGTCGGTCGCGCGTTCGAAATCATTTTCGAAAACCCCGACGTCATGCCGCACAACCTCGTCATCGTCACCGCCGGCAGCCGCGAAAAAGTCGGCCTCGCCGCGATGGAGCTGCCCGCCGGCCACACCGACCGCCAAGGCCGCGCCTGGGTCACCGAAGACCGCGCGATCATCGCCGCCACCAAGCTACTCGAGCCCTCTCAAAGCGAGACCCTCAAGCTAGCCGCGATCCGGGCCGAGGGCATCTACGAATACGTCTGCACCTTCCCCGGTCACTCGGGCATTATGTGGGGTCAACTCGTCGTCACCAAAGACGTCGAAGCCTATCTCAAAGCCAACCCGCTCACCCCCGCTGCGGCCCCCGCCGTCCACAAACACTAACCGAGCCCCTCCCGCCTTTCTCATTCACCTTTCTCCGTCGTCAGTCCTCACCGAATCGTTCTCGTTCCTCGCTCTCGTCATCGTTCGCTCCGTCTCCCCATCTCAATCCTTCCTCCCATGAAAAAAACCCGCCTCCTCCCCGCCCTAGCGCTCGCTGCTCTCACCGCGCTCGCCGCTCTCAGCTCCGCTCACGCCGCCGCTCCCGCCGGCTTCAAAGAAATCTTCGACGGCAAATCCCTAGCCGGCTGGGACGGCAATAAAGACGTCTGGTCCGTCCGCGACGGCGCGCTCACCGGCGTCACCACCGCCGAAAAAGGCATCAAAGCGAACACGTTCCTCGTCTACACCGGCTCCCAACCCGCCAACTTCGAGCTCCGCGTCGCCTTCCGCCTCACCGCGCAAAACCCCGATAACCGCGCCAACTCCGGCGTCCAATACCGCAGCAAGCTGATCGACCCCGCCACCTTCGTCGTCGGCGGCTATCAGGCCGATATCGACTCCCCGTTTAAATACACCGGCATGCTCTACGAGGAAAAAGGCCGCGGCATTCTCATGACCGCCGGTGAAAAAATTCGTATCGGCGAAACCACCATGGTCCCCGACGCCAAGAAGAAGGACGCCAAGAAAAAACAAACCGCTGTCGAAAAACTCCCCGGCGCCACGCCCACCGCCGCCATCGCCGCCGCCTACAAACTCGGCGAGTGGAACGAGCTCGTCATCACCGCCAACGGCAACCAACTCCGCCACACCGTCAACGGCGTCGTCACCGCCGAGGTCACCGATACCGACACCACCATCGCCAAGTCCGGCGTCATCGCCCTCCAACTCCACGTCGGTCCACCCATGACGATCCAGTTTAAGAACGTCTATCTGAAGACGCTGCCCTGACCGAAGCAGCCGCGGTTTCCAACCGCCGATTCGCACCGCGCTCCCGCACCGCGCCCGCCAACAAACCATCCGCGTCGGGCGCGGCTCAAAAACCCCTGCCCCATGCAAACCCCAAACTGTTTCTCGCTTCTGCCCCCGCACCCTGTCGCCAGCGTAGCCCTGCTCACGAGAGCCGGGAACACCAGCACTTCGCCCAGCCCTGATTCCCGACTGTCACTAGGCGGGCTAAAACGGACCGGTTTGCGTGTTGTTTCCCGCATTTTCTTCGCGCTCGCCTTCGCATCCTCCGCGCACGCCGCGACCCTCAGCGGCAACGTCTCCAACCTCGGCACCGGCAATCTCCTTGAAGGAGCCCAAGTCGCCGTGCCCGCCCTCGGTCTCGCGACACTGACGGACAACACCGGCCGCTACGTCCTGCCCGCACTTCCCGCCGGCACCCACGAGGTCATCGTCACCTACCTCGGTCTCGATTCCGTCCGCGCGACCGTCTCCGTCTCTGACGCCGCCCCCGCCTCGCGCAATTTCGACCTCACCACCGGTATCTACAAACTCGATGCGTTCACCGTCGCCGGCGAACGCGAGGGCGGTGCCGCCGCCATCACCGCCCAACGCAACGCCGCCAACGTGAAGAACGTCGTCGCCATGGATTCCTACGGCAATCTGCCCAACATGAGCGCGAGCGAGCTCGCGATCTTGCTCCCCGGCGTGTCCTCCGCACTCAACCTCGAAAACGGCATCGACGGTTTCACCGTCCGCGGCATGGGCCCCACGCTCAACAACATCACCCTCGACGGCGCGATGCTCTCCACCCAGGGCGCGATGGCGCGCCAGGGCCGCATCAACAATCTCACCGGCGCGATGTTCGAGGGCCTCGAATTGATCAAGGGCCACACGCCCGACAAGGGCGCCGACTCCCTCGGCGGCACCATCAACCTCAAGAGCCGCTCGCCGCTCTCGATGCGCGAAAAACGCCGCGTCACCTACAATTTCGCCGCGCGCTGGGCCCCGCCGTTCACCGCACAGATTCAGATGCGCGAAGACCACCGCAGCCACCCGCTGCTCAACATCGGCTACGCCGAGGTCTTCGATGTCGCCGGCGGCCAACGCAATCTCGGTGTCGTGGTAAACACATTCTACAGCGAAAACGTCGGCGCTGCCCACAGCACCACGCGCGATTTCGAAAACACCACGAACCGCCCCGCGTTCCTCTGGGACTACAACACCTTCGACCAATACAACAACCGCAAGCAGGCCAGCGTGAACGTAAAAGCTGAATACCGCCTCTCCCCCAACACCAAGCTCTCACTCAACACCATCGCCAACGACGCGAATGAAATGGGCAAGCTGCGCTTCACCACCCGCGCCTTCACCAACCAGGTCGTCTTCAATCCCGCACTGCCCGTCACCGGCACCAACGCCACCGCCGGCATTATGCCCGGCTACACCGACCGCATCACGCAGGTGCGCCAGTCGACCGCCTCCAATTTCGATATCCTCACGCAGGGTCCGAATAATTTCTATCTCCGCACGCGCACCTTCGATCTCGGCGCCGAACACGAGCTCGGCCGCCTCCGCCTCGACTACGGCGGCGCGTTCAGCTCCACGCACATCAACAATGGCTTCGGCAACGACGGCGGCCAGTTCACCATGCGCGTGAACAATCTCGGCTGGATGCTCGATCGCACGCAGTCCGACCTCTACCCGCGCTTCACCCAAACCGCCGGAGCCGATATCACCAAACCGGAAAATTACCGGATGAACGGCTTCTTCCAAAATAACAACGTCGACAACAACCACGAGGTCCGCGAAGCCCGCGCCAATCTGAAATACGATGTGCCCGCACTGCGCACGTTCTTCAAGACCGGCGTCCACTGGCGCGAGCAGTTCGCCCACGATATCAACCGCAACCGCCGCTGGTCCTACCTCGGCACCACCCTCCCGTCCGATCCCTCGATCCGCAACGTCACCGGCCGGGAGACCGGCCTCATCGTTCCGTTCTGGGCCGCGTCGCAGTTTTTCGCCGACCGCAACCCGATCACACCTTCCCTCTGGAACGAGGACCGCTACTTCGCCCAGCAAAGTCTCTTCACCGGCACCCGCCGCGTCACCGAGGATGTCACCGCGGGCTACGTCATGGCGCAGGGCCGCGTCGCCAATACCGGCTTTCTCACCGGCGTTCGTGTCGAGGAAACCGCTACGAACAGCTGGGGCTGGGTCCGCGCCCGCGTCCCGAGCACCGTCGCGCAGCAAACCGCCGATCCCATCGGCTCCGCCCTGCGCGACTACAACAACACCCGCCGCGAGCTCCGCGGCAGTTACACCAAATCATTTCCCAGCCTCCACCTCACCCAAGATATTTCGCCCAACTGGAAAGCCCGCCTCAGCTGGTCCACGAGCTTCGGCCGCCCACCGATGACCAGCCTTCTTCCGAACGAAACCATCAACGAAACCGCCCAGACATTGACGGTCAATAATCCGTCGCTCCTCCCGCAGACCGCGAAAAACTGGGACGCCTCCCTCGAGTATTACTTCGAGCCCGTGGGCAGCTTCTCCGCCGGCTTCTTCCACAAAACCATCCGCGACTTCATTGTCTCGGGGATCAACACGGGCACCATCGGCACCGGCACCGACAACGGCTACGCGGGTGAATACGGCGGCTTCACACGCCTCTCCAGCGCCAACGCCGGCACCGCGTTCGTGCAGGGCTGGGAGCTCAGTTACCAGCAGCAGTTCACCTCCCTGCCCGGCTGGCTCAAGGGCCTGGGCCTCACCGCCAACCTCACCGCCCTCGAGGCCCACGGCGACTACGGTGGCCGGGGCCGCCGCGACACCCGCGACGTCGAGGGCTTCGTCCCCCGCATCGGCAACGTCAGTGTTTTCTGGAGACACCGCGGCATCACCTCACGCGTGATCGTGAACTACACTGGTGAGTCCATCACCGAGTTCACCGACGGCTCTCCCGCCCGCAGCCGCTTCCTCGCCCCACGCACCGTCGTGAACCTCAGCTTCGGCTACCAGTGGCGCCCCGCCGTCTCCTTCTCGATCGACGCCAATAACCTCACCAACGCCCCCCAATCCGCCTATCGCGGCTTCTCCGATCGGATGCAGTTCAAACTCTTCGGCGGCACCACCCTGACCGCCGGCATCAACGGCCGCTTCTAAAACGGAGCGGCGGTTTCCCACCCGCCGTCCCCAAAAACCACCGCCCCCTTTTATACATGAAAACTCCCCTCGCATTCCTCCGCTGTCTCCCCCGGTCACTTTCACCTTCACTTTCACTTTCTCTCCCCCTCTCCCCCTCTCTCCTTCTCTCCCTCTCCCTCTTCCTCTCCGCCTGCGCCCTCGCCGCCTCGATCTCCGGCAACGTCTCCAATCTCGCCACCGGCAACCTCCTGCAGGGCGCCCGCGTCGAAATTCCCGCGCTCGGCGTCTCCGCCCTCGTCGACGACACCGGCCGCTACCTCCTGCCTGCAGTCCCCGCCGGCACCCACGAACTCGTCGTCACCTACACCGGCCTCGACACCACGCGCGCCACCGTCGCCGTCACCGCCGATCAGCCCGCCATCCGCAACTTCGATCTCACCACGGGCATCTACAAACTCGACGCCTTCAAAGTCACCGGCGAGCGGGAGGGCGGCGCCGCCGCCATCACCGCCGCACGCAACGCCGAAAACCTCAAGAACGTCGCCGCCACCGACTCGTTCGGCAATCTCCCCAACATGAACGCCGGCGAAGTCGCCATCCGCCTCCCCGGCATCTACGGCGAACTCGACGCCGGCGGAAATCTCTCCGGCTTCACCGTCCGCGGCATGACCTCCGGCCTCAATACCGTCACGATGGATGGCGCCATGCTCACCGGCCAAGGCGGCGCCGGCCGCTCGATTTTCGTGAACAACATCACCGGCGCGATGTTCGATCAGGTCGAGCTCATCAAGGGCCACACGCCCGACAAGGGCGCCGATTCCCTCGGCGGCACCATCAATTTCAAGAGCCGCTCGCCGCTCTCCATGCGCGAAAAACGCCGCGTCACCTACACGCTCTCCACCCGCATCGCGCCGGCGTTCACCCAGCAGATTCCCCTCCGCGAGCAGCAGCGCATCCACGCCCTCGCCAACCTCGGCTACCAAGAAGTGTTCGACGCGTTTGGCGGCAGCCGCAACCTCGGCGTCAACATCAGCCTCTTCAACTCCGAGACCGCACTCGGCTGGTTCACCACGCAGCGCGATTTCCAAAACGCCGCTCCGCAGCCCAATTACCTCTGGGATTACCGCACCGGCGA
>CANIJN010000139.1 GCA_947467625.1 Opitutia bacterium
CGCCGCCGAACACATCGATCACCGGTGTCACGTTGTAGTGGGTGATCACCGGCGCGCCTTGGGCACGCTGGACGGAAGAGAGATTGGCGAGGACCTGGCCGTCGCCCTCGCCGGGGCGGCTGGCGTTGAGCGGGATCGAATTGAGCGCCTCGAGCGTATCCAAAGCGCGCTCCGGCGCGCGGACGTTGATGGAATACTGGATACCCATCTGAGGATTGAGCCAAAACCCCGGCTGCACTTGGCTGCTGCCGCTCAGCGCGAGCAAAACGGAATTCGCCACATCGCGCTCGGTGATCCCCATCTCACTGGCTTTCTGCCGATCGACCGCAAACCGCAGCTTGGGTTGATCTGCCGGTTGCTGCACACGGACATCGACAGCCCCGGGAATTTTTCTCACCGCCTCGGCCAATCGCGCGGCGATCTCGCGGTTTTTAGCCTGATCGCGTCCGGCAATCTGGATATTAAACGGCGCCGGCAGGCCGAAGTTCAAAGTCTGGCTGACGATATCCGCCGGGAGGAAATAGAAGGTCGTCCCAGGAAAATCGCGATTTAGACGCACGCGCAAACGTCGCACGTATTCGGGCGTCGGTGCGTGTGCCGGGCGCAGGGAGACGAGGATGTCGGCATCGCCCGTGCCGATGAGGCCGCTATTGCTATAGCTGAGCGCGATGCCGGACGTGGGGATGCCGATATTATCGAGCATACCGGCCAGCTCGCCCGCGGGAATCTCGTCGCGAATGACCTGTTCGACCTCGTCCACCAACTTGGCCGTTTCCTCAATGCGCATGCCGGACCGGGAACGCAGGTGGAGGCGAAATTGGCCCGCATCCACGGACGGAAAAAAATCCTGCCCGAGTTGCGGGATCAACAGCAGCGAGCCGAGACAAAACGTCAGGAAGAGCGCGGCAAATGCACGCGGTTGCTCCAGCAGGCCCGCGAGCGCGTCCCGGTAGCTCGCCCGAAACCGAGCGAAGCCCCGCTCAAAGCCGCGGTGAATCGCCGCAAACGGTCGCAGCAGACCCGTCGCGGGTGCGGCGGATTCACCGTAGTGATCGGCATTGCGATAAAACCACATCACCAGCGTCGGCACGAGCGTCCGCGAAAGCAGATAACTCGCGAGCATCGCAAACACGACCGCCTGCGCGAGCGGCACAAAGAGGTAGCGCGCAACGCCGCTGAGAAAAAACATCGGCACAAACACGATGCAGATGCACAGCGTGGAAACAAAGGCCGGCAGCGCGATCTCCTCGGCGCCGTCGAGGATGGCGGCCTCGAGCGGTTTGCCCGTCGCCATATGCCGGTGGATGTTCTCGATCGCGACCGTGGCATCGTCCACGAGGATGCCCACCGCGAGCGCCAGACCGCCGAGCGTCATGAGATTAATCGTCTCGCCGAGCGCGCAGAGCACCGCGAGCGACGCCAGCACCGACAGGGGAATCGAGAGCGCGATGATCACCGTGCTCCGCCAGGAGCCGAGAAAGAGCAAAATCATCAGCGCCGTGAGCGACGCGGCGATCACGCCCTCCTTCACCACGTCGCTGATGGCTGCGCGGACGAAGAGTGACTGGTCGGCGAATTCCTTAACCTCGACCTCGGACGGTAGCGCTTTGAGGATGCGCGGCATCGCCGCTTTTACGCGGGCCACCACGTCGAGCGTGGAAGCCGAGCCGCTCTTGAGAATCGTGAGCAGGGCGCCGCGCACGCCATCTTGGCGGACGATATTAGACTGCGGCTGGTAGCCGTCACGGACCTGCGCCACGTCGCGCACATAGATCGTGGCACCATTCACAGTCCGGATCGGCAGGTCGTTGAGTTCATCCAGCACCCGCGGGCTCGTGTTAAGTTCCACCTCAAACTCGGTCGCACCGATCTTTGCCGTGCCACTCGGCAAAACAAAATTCTGAGCATTGATCGCGTTCACCACATCCTGCGCCGCGAGGTTCTTCGCCTTGAGGGCCTCCAGATCCAGATCGACCGCGATCAGCCGCGTTTTGCCACCATAGGGCCAGGGCACGGCAGCTCCCTGCACCGTGGCGAGGCCGACGCGAATTTGGTTTTGGCTGACGTCGTAAAGTTCCTGCTCGGAGAGCTTACGGCTGCTGATCGCATATTGGAGGATCGGGACCGAGGAGGCATTGTAGCGGATGACCAACGGCGGCGTCTGACCGGGCGGCATCTGACGGAGGATCGTCTGTGCAATGGCCGTGATCTGCGCGACGCCCGCATCCACCGAGGCGCCGGGTTGGAGGAAGACCTTAATGACACCGACGCCGTTGTAGGCGTTGGACTCGATGTGCTCGATGTCGTTGACCGTGGCGCTGAGCGAGCGCTCGTGATTGTAGAGTATGCGTTGCTCAACCTCCTGTGCGCTCAGCCCCGCGTATTGCCAGACGACGCTGATGACCGGGATGTTGATCGCCGGAAAAATGTCCGTTGGCGTCCTCAGCAAGACGAACGGGGTCATCAAAATGAGCACCAATGATGCTACGACAAACGTGTAGGGGCGACGGAGCGCGAGACGCACAATCCACATGGTTAGGCCCCCCCGCCTATTTTCCCTGTGACGCCGCTTCGATTCGTGCCGGCGAGGCGGCGGACTAACTTTTGGCGCGGCTTCAGCCGCGAAACATCGTGCCCCAGATTCATCGGATTCAAGTTCTCGATCAGACGGTCGCATCGCCGCAATGACAAGCGGGATGATCAGGCGGCGAGCTGCCATGATAGATGAGAGGCCAGTTTTTGACGCGCGATCGGTCGACAACGCCTACCAGTGCGACCGACGAGGCTACGTGGAGTGCACCAGGGCGGTTCCAAGCGCGAACCCTCTCCCATCAGCGGATCTCGGCCGTGAGGCCCACGGCGGTCTGACCAGCCCCGTGTTTCTGGCCCAGCTGGGCCCCGCCACACGAACGCCCGGCCATCACCGCCATCGCCGCAAAAATCCAAAATCCCCACGGCTCGGAGCCCAGCAGGCTGCGCGGGAATGTGAGGATGCCGGAAAATGGCCCCTCGATGGAGGTCGCGCCCGGTGCCGTCGTTTCAAAATGAAGAAACAGGCGCGGCGACGATGAGCGGTCCGCGTCGAGCACACGAATCGGGCAGAGTTTCGTCGGGACGTGCTGCTCGCGCCTGAGCGCGGCGCGTTTCGCGACGATGTCCCGGTGCTGCGCAGCGACATTGGTCGTTTCGGCGGGATCGGCCTTGGCGTTGATGCGATTAAACATGTGGCGCGCGCCGCCTCCGCACGACGTCGTGGCGTCGTGGCGTCGTGGCGTCGCGCTCCCGTTCCCGCAGCAGCTCTGACGGGAGCCACGCGCGCAATTTTCCGCCGCGCCCGTCGCGATGCTTGCAAACAAGAGCGGAGTCGCCCTTCACTCCGCATCTCGGTCAATGGTGGTAGCGCCCGCTCCGCCCGTTCTCCCTCCACTTTAGCACAGGTGCTTCCGCGGCTGGCAGCCGCGCGCGTTCCGTCTAGTGGCTCAAACCTGATCCAACTTATAATCGATATGCCTCACGTTCTCCTGATTCCGCGCAACGTCTCCGGCCCGCTCGGCGGTCGGGCTCTCCCCTGCGCTTGGCTCGAGGTCTCGATCGAGTCCCGCGGCAACCTCGCCGCCAGCAAGCCCACTTCCGGGCAGTTCGAGCCTCGGGTAAAAGCGCAGCCCAGCGTAAACCTCGACCGCAACCGCGTCCACCGTTCCACCCCCGCGATCCTCGATGACCACCACGCTGAGGCGCTCTCCCAGGCGATCCGCGCCCACACCCGTTACACGGAGGAAAATTCCGTGACCAGCTCACCGCGCAAACTCAACGCGCTCGATGACAGGCAGGCATTCCACGCAACTGAGCTCAATTAAACTCCCGTCAGCAGTTGTCCGTTGAGGGGCGTCGCTTGCCGTGGCCCATTTTTCGTTTTCATCCCAGGCGCCGGCAAGCTGCGCCCCTACTTTTTTTCCCATCATTTCCTTCCTATGAATACTGAACGCATCGCCTTTGTCGGAGTCGGCCGCATGGGAGCCAACATGGCTCGCCGCCTCAAAGATTGCGGCTACGCCGTCACCGCCGTCCACGATGTCCACGCGCCATCCGCGGACGCCCTCGCCGCCGAGATCGGCGCGACGAGCGTACGCACGCTGGCCGAAGTCACGGCGGCCGCCGACGTCATCTTCACGGTCGTCACCGACGATGCCTCGCAGCTCGGCGTGTTTGCCGAAAAAGGCGATTCCCTCCTCGTGGGTGCCAGCGGCAAGACCTTCGTTAACTGCGCCACGCTCACGCCTGCCACGCATGTCGAAGTCGAGCGCCGCGCCCGGTCGGTCGGCGCGGTGACCCTCGAAGGCTGCATGGCCTCGTCGATCCCGCAGGCCCGGGCCGGCACGCTCTATCTCATGTGCGGCGGCGACGCCGCGACGTTTGCGCTGGTGAAGCCCATCCTCGAAAAACTGAGCAGCGCGCTCCGCCACATCGGCGGCACCGGCCAGGCCGCGCAGGTGAAGGCGCTCGTCAACATGGTCATGAACATCAACACCTGCGCCCTCGCCGAGGGCCTCGGCCTCGGTGCCGCGCTCGGGCTCAACCTCGACATGCTGCGCGAGGTTTTCCTCCAGACCGGTGCCAACTCGCAGGTCCTCAAGACCGATGGCGAGGACATGCAAAACCGCGCACACGATTGCTATTTCTCCGGCGCACACGCGGCCAAGGATTCCACCATCGCGTGGATTCTCGGGGCCCAAGCCGGCCTCACTATGCCACTCGCCGGCGCGACGAAACAGCAGTTCGACAAGATGGTCGCCCTCAACCTCGGCCATCTCGACAAAAGCGGCGTCGCCGAACTCACATTCAAGGGACGCCACGCTTGAAGACCGCTAATCTTGAAATCGCGCATCGGTCATCGCGCCTCTGTAATTTCCGATTTCGAGCCATGCGCTCAAAGGCCCTTCAGGGGTGAGTGATCGCTGGTTTGAAATTCCGAGGGGCCAAATGACCACTGCCAAACTTCACGATTTCACGATTTCTAAAATTTAAAAACGCCAAAGTCGAAATCGCCAAAACCTGACGAGGGCAAACGCACCCTCCATCGCTGCGAGCGCGCCGGAAAATAGCTCGCTGCGTTCCGCGGCAAGCAGGAGCCCGACGGTTTCAAGACGCTCTACCCAATCGCAATCGACACCCGGTTCACGCCAACGCGCAGCATCGGCGTCGATCGCGAGGGCCGTCACGTCGTGCACGTGTCGCTCAAGCGCGAATTCATCGGAGTGATCCTGCAAGACCAGCGAGGCCCCGCCGGCGTCGCCGTCGAAGGCGACGATCTTCCCGCTCTAAAAAGCAATCAACTCACTGAAACAACGAGGGGCCACGAAACCCCAATGCGGAGTGCGACTCACGTTTCGATCCAAACGGTGCCCAGCCAAAATATCCCTGGGCCTTCAAGGCCACTACGCTTGGGCGGAACGATGCAGGGAGGAAAAAAATGCGCCGCGTTTTTGACGACGCGGCGCGAACGAGCGAGTGGCGCGCGATCAGGCGCGCATTTTTTTCCACGTGGCGAGACAGCGCTCAGCGGTCTCGAACTCGGAGTAGCGGCTGCCTTCCTGCTCCATCAGATAAAACTCCACGCCGCCGACCGACTCGACCGTGGCGAGGATTTCTTTCCACGGCGTGACGCCCTCGCCGAAGAGGACGCGGAAACCTTTTTCCTCGGCGCGCGTGCCCGGCGCCCAGTCCTTGAGATGAACGCTCTGGATACGGCCGGGGTGGGCCTTGATCCAGGCGATGGGATCGGCGCCCGCCTCGATGCAGGTACCGACGTCGAACTGGAGTACGAATTCCTGCGGCGTGCCGGCCGCGAGTAAGTCCATGATACGAGCCTCACCCTCGATTTTTTTCCACTCGCTGGCGTGATTATGGAAACCGGCAGAGAGGCCGTGCTTCACGAGTTCCGCCGTGGCGATGGCGAGATCGCCGGCGAGTTTTTTCCAACCCTCGGCACCGACAGCGGTGCGGGGGGCGCTCGCGAGCACGAGGGTTTTCGCGCCAAGAATTTGGTTGAGCTCGATCGCGCGGCCCATCGTCTCGCCGGGTGTGAACGACGCGAAACTATTGTGCGTCGAGTAGCAGCGCAGTCCGACATCCTCGAGCTGCCGGCGAACATCTTTGGCGAACGGAAACGTCCACCCGAAATACGGCGAGTAGAACTCGACGCACTCGTAGCCGAGCTTGGCGACGGTCTGGAGCGTCTTGGGGAGATCCTTAGTGAGTTCGCCACGGACGGCGTAGAGCTCGATGCCGATGGGATATTTTTTCGGCTTGGTCGGCTTCGCCGTCAGCGCGGTGGCAGCCGAGGCCGTTTGGGCGCGGCCGGCAAGGGAGCCGAAAGCGAGGGCCGCAGGTACGGCAGCGGTCGCGGCGAGGAAGCGGCGCCGAGAGAGCGCGGCGAGCGAGGGAATCGAAGACGATGGGGTGGACATAATTTTTTCGGGAAATGAAACCGTGGTCGCAAGATGGGCAGCGAAGTGGAGTGGCGTCGAGCCGGACGTGGCCGCGCGTCGGCCGTTGCTGAGTTTCACGCATTTTTCCGAATCGAACGGGACGCGACACTGGCGGCTCACGTGGAAATCGCCGTGCGCGCTCCCTCACGAAAACTCAACGGTTGTTGGCAGCAATGAAACGGCCCGCCAAGGGGCGGGTCGATCGCAGCCGCCGCATAGAGGCCGCCTTAGAATCGGCCCTGCATGCCAATCGTGAGCGTCGTGCCCTGAATGATCTCGGTGTCCAACTGATCGGGAACGCCGCGATAGAATTTCTGCGGGGCGTTGAAGAGGTTCGCGACATCGCAGGTCAGGCTTAAATGGGGTCGGAGTTCGTAGGCCACACCGAGGTTTACGATTTTTCGTCTCATCACACAGCGGTTCCGCGCGATCGTCGCGATCGCATAGGACTCGGGGTAATCACCCGTCACGTTGTAGAGCACCCGGGTGCTGAAGGCGCGGTGTCTCCACGAGAGGCTGAGGTTACCCGTCATCGGAATGAAACGCGGGATCTGGCCATTACCGAGATTGATATTCCCGCCAAAGTTCCCGTGGGTGTTGAGCAGCGTGTAGTTGGCGTTAAGACTCAGCTCCTTCAACAGTCCGGGCAGGAACTTGAACGCCTGCACGTAGCTAAACTCCCAGCCCTGCACGAACGCGGTGCCGGCATTGGCCGACGACAGCAGCGTGAAGCCATCGTAGTCACCGTTGTAGCCGTTGTTCACGCCCGTCCCGATGGTGCCTGAGTTGATCCCGGTCACGATGTAGTCCGTGATTTTCTTGTGAAACCAGCCGACGGAAAAAGCGCCCGCCGGCTCGAAATAGTATTCGAGGGTCGCATCCCCATTCGTCGCGGACTGCGGCAACAGAGCCGGGTTGCTGATGGTGAGCGTTCGGTTCGCCTCGCTCGGGGTTTCGTTGGGCACGGCGTTGGTCATCGGGGGCCGGCCGAAACTCGTGGACCAACTCAGCCGGGCCTTGAGATTGCGGGTGAGGTTCCGGTTGAGATGAATGCTCGGAAATGACTTGGTGTAACGGCCCTCGATCTCGCGGCGATTGTTGGCAAAGTCACGCTGGGCGGATCCGATGGGGTCCACCGCCTGCTGGGCAGCGGTGCTGGCAACGCGGGAGCGAACCCAACCATAACTGCTCGTATCGGTCGTCTCGAGGCGCACCCCAGCCAGAAAACCAGTGCCGGCCACTTTGCCCTGCGTCATGATGTAGCCGGCCGTGACCGTCTCGGTCACACTGCGGGACAGGGTGTATTTCTGAGCTTGGGCATAATAGAGATCCTCGCGCCACAGAGTCGGTGTGACGGGTTCTCCGTCCTGCATGAATTGAGCGAAGTCCCACGTGGGAATACGCCGGCCGGTCTTCTTTTCATCCCACGTGATGAGCGCAGGGTCGTTGGCGAGGGCGGTGGTGCCGGTGTAGTTCCAGCGCCGGCGGTCATCCGCATCCGTAACGGTTTGCCGGCGCCACTGGCCGCCGGTCTTCAATGAAACAGCCAACGCCTCAGTGGGGAGTCGGAGGCTGATGTTGGCGCGGAGATCTTTCACCAGATGCTCGTTTTGGATCCCTTTGTTGCTACTCAGCGCAGTCGGCGCGGGCCGATAGCTTTGGGGACTGGTGATGTCGGCTCCGGCGGTTTGCGTGAATCGCGGGTAGAGATCCGACTGCGTGCGATCGAGAATCCAACCAATATTCGTGACCCGATTTATCAGGGCGCCGTCGTTGTTGCCGATGCTGTAACGGGTCCGGCTGACCAGTGCCGCCGTGTCGAGGGCCACCGCGCCGAACGTGTGTTCCGCGCCGAGGTCGGCGTGCCGCAGGCGCTGGAAGCGCTCCGCCAAGGTGGAGGTCACATCGATGAGCGAGGCGGCCACCGGGCGGACTTGGGTGATGCGGGAGGTGTAGCCTGGAATGACGCCAGAGGTCGTCGCGTTGGGCGCCGTCTGGTTGGTGAAAGCCCGCGTGGTGTATCGGCGGCGCGCGGGCTCAAACGCGTCGTTGTAAATCACGTTGAGCGTGAGCGTGGTGCCGGACGAAAGCCGATAGTCGAATTTGGTGCTGAGGCTGGCTTGTTTACGGTTGTTGAAGTTGTCCTCCGTGCGGTAGTCCCACAGATACGCGGGCGTCGTGAGCGTGTTCTCGAAATCGCGGGTGGTGCGAAAATTGCCAAAGACGTTCTCACTGTAGAACAGATTGACCGCTACGCCGAGGTTCCGCGCACCGCCCAGAACATCAAACACCTCCTGGTACGACGCGTTGAGGAGCGGATGGCTGGGATGGTCGCGCCGCATCGGAATCTGCTCGGTAAACGAGGGTGCGAAGCGCGCCGAAAGGGCGTAAGTCAACCGGCGTTTTTCCTTCATGCTCAACGGTGAACGGGTCTTGAAGTTAATCGTTCCGCCCAGCGAATCCGCCCCCCGGTCCGGCGTGTGCCCCTTGATCAGTTCAAGTTGTTCGAACATGGCCCCGGTAAACGCCGTCATCCGCGTCTGCCGCGACATGGCCTGAAAGCTCGACATCATGCCTCCGTCGATGGTGATCGTATTGAGGCCGAGGCTCATGCCGCGAATGGTAACGCCTTCGACCACCTCATCGCCGGGGATGCCGGCGACGCCGGGCAGACGCATCGCCAATTCGGTGGCGTTCATGTTCGGCAGGTTGCCGTAGGTATCCATCGCGACGACATTCTTGACGTTCTCAGCGTTACGCTGAGCCGTGAGGGCGGCGGCGGTCCCTTCCCGCTCTCCATTCACTGTAAATGCGCCCAGCCGATAGATGGATGCCGTCAGATCGAAGTCTCGGATCGCCTGCTCCCCGAGCGTGACGTTGATCGTGACGCGCTTGGAATCGAGGCCCGTGTAGCTGGCGACGATCTCATGGGTGCCGGCCGGAAGACCAGTGAGCATGAAGCGACCGGTGCGATCCGCGACTGCCACGATTCCCAGGGTGGGCAGTTCGACGTGCGCGCCTTCGAGGAGGTTACCCGTGCCGGCGTTGCTCACTGTGCCGGCGACGCTACCCGTCAGCGCCGCGGTGAAATTCCTCGCCGGCTCGGCCGCAATGCCCGCCAGACCGGAGAGGGCGGCAAGCAGCATCCAAGCGGCCAAGTGGTGAAAGCACGCCCAGTAGAAAGGCCGGGGAGAGCAGCAAGGAATGTTCATAAAGTTGTCACCGCGACGGGAAGGGGCCGAAGATTTTTTTGACGACGTGGCTCTCGGAGGCGTCGTCCACAATCACCACGCGGTAGTCTCCGCCTCCGGGTGCGACCCGCAGCACGACGTGCCCGCGATCACTCGCCAGTTTCTCGATGCCCATGACCACATCGCGGGTGCCCGGGTGCAGATCGGAGGCAAAAATATCGCGGGGCCCGGCGTAAACGCGTTCCGACCGGAGGCGTTGCCAAACCCGCGCGGTCGGATGCCCCGAATCCCACGTGGAGATGATCCAGACGCGCGGGCGGAGGGTGCCGACGAAGAACTCGTTTTGTGAGTCAATATAGCCGTGATGATTGAGCAGCGCAGCCTCGACCGGGCCGACCGCTTGCGCCACGGGTGTTTCCACGTCGTGCCACAACGGATACCCTTCCTGCGGGATCCCAGGGAGGTCGCCCCCGCTGAAATAATCGAATTTCCCGTAGCTCACACGAAAAGCGATGCTGCACATATTTTCGTTCGGCCAGTCGGCCGGCGGCACATCTGCCAGTGCAGGAAAATGCTGCCGCGTCTCCCTCCCCACCCCCGTCCAAACCTCGCCGTTCGCACTGATGTTGCGCACTTCAAAGTGAGGAAACTTTACGGGATCCCGTTGCAGGACGATCTGGTCGTTGCGGCCCGGCAGGAATCGTTCCGCCTTCATACCGTTGTGGGCGGACTGCCACCGGACAAAGCTGCGGTAGTTCCGCGTGGCGATATCGGCGATTGCCTTCGGGTAGGCGTAGTCCGGCCAACCGCGGTCCAGCATCTTGCCGATCCGGAACGATTCACCCATCCAAGTCATGCCCGTGAGTGAGTAGTCACCGTGGAGCGCCTGGGGCTGGCTGCCGGAAATCCCGCCCATGTGGTCGGGGTGGAAGTGCGTGATGAGCGCGTAGTCAATCGTCGGGTGTAGCTCTCGGGCGAGTGTATGGCGTAGATACCGGGCAATCCATTCACCGGCCGGTCGCGTGCCATCCGGTCGATCCGGCGTCTGTCGCGCGGTCTTGCGCGGAAGTTCGCCGGCATCGACCAGCAGCGACGTTCCATCCGGAAAAATGTAAAGGCCGGCATTACCCCGTCCGGTGCTGATTTGATGGATATCGAGCATCCCCGGCACCCAGGGCGCGATCTCACTCCCGACGATATCTTCACCGCTCATCAGGCGGGGGCAGCAGGCGAAAAGGACGGTCCCGAAAAGAATTATCTTCAAATGAGGGATCTTCATGGAGCCTGCACGCTGCGGGCCGCAAAGGGCCCGTGCACGGATAATACGACTCCGTCGGCCCGTTGATCGTCGATCACGATCACGCGGTAGTGCGCCCCGCCGGGATCGACCCGCACCACAACGTGCCCTTGGTTCGAGGCGATCTGGCTGATCCGGTCGAACAACCACGCCGTGTCGGGTTCGCCGAAGAGCTTGACCATGTGGTCGCGGCGCCCGGGCCATTGCCAGTTGGTGGTGAAGATGTCGCGCGGCCCCGGGTACGTACGTTCCGACAGCAGGCGACGGAGGACGTCCGGACCCGGCTGGCTCGCGGCATAGACGGAAACAACGTGTATCCGCGGTTGGAGCACGCTCAGGAAAAAGTCATTGGCGGCGTCTCCTGGTGAAGCGTGATGGTTCAACAACGCGACATCAACCGGGCCGCAGACCCAAGCCACGGCCGATTCCATTTCGTCCCAAGCCCCTCTCGTGGTGCTCGCGACGCCGGACATGTCGCCACCGCTAAAATACGAAAATGCCCCATAAGAAAGTCTCAAGGCCGTGCTACAGTTGTTTTCGCTCGGAACGGCTCCCTCCGGAAAGCGACTCCGGGTGGCCGTGCCACTCCCGGTCCAGACCCGGCCGTTGGCCGCGAGATTGCGAATTTCGAACGTGGGGAAATCCTGCGGTGCACCCCGCAGGACAAGTTGGTCTGACCGGCCAGGAGCAAACGTTTCAACGCGGAGCCCTCGGTGCTCGACCTGCCATTTGAGAAACGCACGATAGTTCAGCATCAACTCACCGCCGGACGGGGCGGGATAGTCATACCTCGGCCAGCCGCGATCGAGCAGCGTGTGCAGGCGCACCCCCTCGGCCACGTCCGTGATGCCCGTCAAGCGGTAGGTGCCAGCGGGCGCCCGCGGCGAGGCGGGCTCCAAGCCGCCGATGTGATCCCCGTGAAAATGAGTCAGGACAACGTAGTCCAACTCGCCCGCGGCCCCCATCGGGTGCATCCGCTGAACGTAACGCGCGATCCACTGTCCGGGGCGCAGCGTGGCGTCGGGGCGCGGGGGCGCATCGTAACGCGATTTGACCTTTTCTTCCCGATAGCCGGCGCCCGCATCCAACAGCACAGTGGTGCCGTCCGGCAGTACGAGGAAGGCCGAGTTTCCCGTGCCGGTGTTGATGTGATGAATGTCGAGCATTCCTCGCTCCCAGCGCGGCAGCGCCTTCCCCGGCACCGCAGCCAACGCGACGGGAACAGCCACGCTGAGCATCGCCAGCGCCAGGATTCGCGCACACGCAGCCACGTTAACGACAGGCCATCGGAGTACCGGGAAGGGTATAATCATAGGGGTCGATGCTCAGAATTTTACGGTCGCGCTGAGGGTGGCGCTGACGGGATCGGTATAGCGATAGATATAGTTGGGCCTGCCGGTGGCGGCGTTGAGGCTGTTCGCCCCGGTCTTGTAATAGTCGCTGTTGCCCTGGGCGAGGTCGTAAACCCGGTTCAAACCGAGCCGGAAGCTGGTCCGCTGGCGGAAGATTTTGCAGTCATAGATCACGTAGAGGCCCAGCGGACAGGAGGCGCCGCCTCGGTAGACGGCGGCATCAAGAATCGCCACATTATAGTCGGGCGTCCACACGCCGGTCAGACCGAGACGTAGCCCGGCTGGTCGGGTAAACTGATAGTCGAGCACAAAGCTCCCGGTGTAGGGCGCACTCCGACGACCGGTGACGACGGTGATGTTGGTATTGGACAGCAAAATATTTTGGGCGTTGGCCAGGTAGCTCGCGTTCTCCGCCTGCGTGCGGTCGCCGCCGGGGGCGTTGGCGGCGGCCGTGCGAGCGACGGCGGCGTCGAGCATCCGCTTAAAGTCGGAAAAGTCGCGCGTAGCTTCGACCTTGGATTTTGAAAACGTCAGGCGGGCCTGCAGGCCATAGAAGCGTTTCCCGATGAGTGTGAGTTCGATCCCGGACGATTTTTCCTGCGAGTCGACGGTGCGCCGCTCGTTGCCGAGACCGGTCTCGACCCGAAAAAAGGCCGGGGAGCTGGGCAGAAGATTATTGGGATTGAAAAGGTCTTCGAATTGCGAAGGCGTGACCGTGTCCGGGGTCCACGCGTAGCCCATGTGCTGCCGTTCGATCTCGTAGGCGGCGATGGTGTAGAAGACCTTGCCGTGAAACAAATCGCCTTTGAGCCCACCCTCATAGGTGCTGCCCTTGCTGGGACCGAGATCCCGTCCGGTGAATGTGAGCTGAGACTGAAAGTTGAACGACTGTGAGTAGATGCCGTAGAGGCTGACGCTGGCGGCATCCCTTTTGAAGAGTGCGTAGGTGAGGCCGGCGAGCCAGCTCTTGGCCGTGAGGGTGTACTTCGGATCGTAGCGATACATTTCCGGGGCCTCCTCGGGGGTCTTGAAGAAAGTGACGAAGCCTCGGGCGTCGGTTGCATAGGCGGCATCGACTGGGTTTTTTCGCGAGAGCTGATTATAACTGATGCCGACGAGTGAGTTCAGGCGGCCGCCAAAGTATTCTCCTGAGGCGGAGGCGGTATAGTTGCGGGTGTAACGAACGTCGATGAACGGACCGGTATTCAGGTAACTCTCAAACACCGTTGGCTGGAAGGTGGCGGTGCGGGGAAGGTTACCGAGGAGAAAACGATCCCAACCGCCATTGCTCAGGGCGCGGGGATCGTCGAGGTAGGCGCGAAACTGCAGGAGGTTGTTGGCCGCGAGCCCCGGTTCGGCCGTGTTGGCCAACCCGAAGCGACGGTTGACCGCGTAGTCGCGGCTGCGCGTGGCGGTTAACACGAGATATTGCTTCATCACGCGGCCGAACGCGAAGGGGTAGGCGGCGGAGAGGCGCCCGGCTTTCAGGGTGTTACCAAAGACTTTGTAGGTCGCGATATTCCCCGGCATATCGATGTAGGGGCGCCCGGCGCCATCGACGTCGATCACCGGAGCCGTGGTCACGCCAGCGCCGAAGGCGACATCGTTGCGATCCTGATGCTGAAACTGCTGGTTGTAGGATGCCTGGAGGGAGAGCTTGCCGATGTTCTGCTCGACCATGGCGGTGACGACATTGTAGGGCCGGTCGAGGTAGTCGCCGATGCCGCGGAGATTGAACGTGCGGTCGAGGCCGTGAAAGAGCTTTTGCGAGCCGTCCGGCATGCGCACGCCGACGGTCTGGCCTTCGAGTAGCGACATGACGTTGCCACCCGTGCCGGTGCGATCGATCGCGGCGGGGCTGGTGCTGGTGCGGTGGATGATCTCGCCATCCGAGGTGTAGACCCAGCGGTTGTTGGTGGCGAAGGAGCGGCCGGGGGCGGCGACATCGCGGATGGCCGCATAGTTGTCGGCGCGGCGGCGCTGGAACTGGCCGCGCTCCGCTTCGAAACTGATCACGGTGTTCGTAAACGGCCGGTAGGTGACGGCGATGTCGCCCGCGCGAAAGCGTTGATAGTTGCCCTCGACATAACTTTTTTCGGAGCGGTTGACGACGTTGAGGCGGATCGCCAACTGACGATTAATCTTACGGTTCAAGTCCAACTGCAGCCGGTAGGATCCGAAGCTGTCGTAGAAGGCGAGCCCCTCATTCGCGGTGATAAAGCGCGCGCGTTTCGTGGTCGTGGTCGCCTGGCCACCCGGCGCGGAGTCACCAAACAGGAGGGAGTTGGAGCCCTTGCCGAAGTCGAAGCGCTCGACGTTGTAGGTGTCGGACGGCACCATCCATGGGAAAAAATTGCGCGAGGAGAGCGGGGCAAACACGTTGCCGCTGCCGCCGCTGGTGAGGCCGCGAAAGGTCAGCCGGTCGTTGTCACTCTTGGCCTCGATGCGCGGGACCGCGGTGACTCCCGAGACGAAGGCAGCGGCATCCTCCAGATTGAACACGCCGATGTCGTTCATGAAATCGCGAGTGAGCACATCCACCGTCACCGGAACTTTCACCAATTCCTGTCCGGTGCGGTTGCCGAGGAGCGTGGAAGTGGCGCTCCACTTGTCGTCGACGGATTCCGTTATTTCGAAGGGGGAGAGCTCGACGACTTCATTCAACGGTTCGGCCGCGGTCCGCGCGGAGTACGGCTCAACGCGCGGGGCGGCGCTGGTTTTTGGCGGAAAAAGAGCTCCTCGCCGGATGGTAATCGCCCCGGTTCTGGCATCCTCGACCCCCGTTAATGTCGTGCCCGCGAGCATCGCGTCGAGGGCC
>CANIJN010000140.1 GCA_947467625.1 Opitutia bacterium
CTTGCGCCCCGACGCAGAGATCATCTGCGGCGTCCATTGCGGGTCCCATACGATGTGCACCTTGGCGCTAGCCACCGTGGGTAAGTGCGCGATTTTTTCGCGCGCATCTTCGGCGATTACGGGCCCCATCCCGCAACCGGGCGCAGTCAACGTCATTTTCACTTCGACCACGTGTCCACCCGCAGCATTTTTCTCGATGGCCAAATCATAAACCAATCCGAGGTCCACAATGTTGACCGGAATCTCCGGATCAAAACACGTCTTGAGCGCCGCCCACACCATCTGCTCGGAAAAATCCCCGGCCGCCGCTGCAGTTTCGCTCGGCGCGGCGGGCACATACCCGCCAATCGCGGCAACGTTTTCCTTGGCGATGCGAAACAATCCGCGGTCCGTGCGTACGGTCACGTTTCCGCCCAGAGTCTGCGTAATATAAACCTCGGTACCGGCCACCAGCGTCAGCACGTCGCCGGCGGGAATCGCCGTCGCGGCGCAATCTTGGATCAATGTATGGGTCATGAGAAGAGGTTCAGCGGAGCGAAAGATTGAGCGGCAGGCGGGCGTAGACGCCCTGAGGATCGTTAAAGGTGCGGAGGACGCTGACCTCCCGCTCGATCTGCTCGGCGAGCTTTACTGCCAAGCCCGGGGCGCGGACGTTGTGGGGTGCGATTTTCTCGATCAGCTCATGCACAACCTCGAACAATTCCTTCGGATGGGGATACTCCACGAGACGATAATTGGGGCCCAACTTCGCCTGCGCGACCGCATACGCGATGGCCGCGTCCAGTCCGCCGAGTTCGTCCACGAGTTCGAGATTCCTCGCTTCCACGCCCGACCACACCCGGCCCTGCGCAATTTCCTCCACGACCTCTCGCTTGATTTTCCGCGCCTCCGCGACCTTGCCGATAAACTCCCCGTAAATCCAGTCCACCATCCGCTGAAAAACAGCGAGTTCTTCCTCGCTCTTAGGGCGCGTGATGCTGATGACGTCGGCAAACTTCCCTGTCTTCACGGTATCAAAGGTCAGGCCGAAATCACCGGATAGTTTTTTCACGTTAAACTGCACCCCGAAAACGCCAATCGATCCCGTGATCGTGGTCGGCTCAGCGAAAATCCGGTCTCCATAGGCCGCGATCCAATAGCCTCCCGAAGCCGCGTAGCTGCCCATCGAGACCACCACGGGTTTCACTTTCTTGAGGAGGCGAATTTCGCGCTGGATAGTTTCCGAGGCTGCCGCGCTGCCACCGGGACTGTTCACCCGCAACACCACGGCCTTCACCCCGTCATCCAACCGCAGCTTGCGCAGCTCGCGGGAAAACCGCGTTCCGCCGACCTGGTCGGCATCGCCCTCGCCGTCCACGATTTCTCCCTCAGCGTAAACGACCGCCACGCGGCCTTTGCCCGACCCATTCACCGCGACCTCCAACGCCTTCGCCGGCACATCCGCGATGTCCTTCGATTGTCGCGCATAATCCGCCAAACCAATTTGCTTAAACGGCTGCTTCGACCCGGCGCGCCCCGTCTTGGCTTTGAGCTCATCATAAACCTCATCGCGATACGCGATCCGGTCCACCAGCTGGCCGTCCTTCGCCTGTTCGGGACGGATGAAGCCTTCGCGATCAACGATCGCCTGAATCTGCGCTGTGGTGGTCCCCCGGCTCGGGGCGATGTCGGCCAAAAGACCACTCCAAATATCGTTGAGCAGTTTTTGAATCTGCTCGCGATTCTCCGGACTCATACTCGTGCGCGTGAACGGCTCGACCGCCGATTTGTATTTACCCACGCGCGTCACTTGCACGCCCACGCCATATTTTTCGAACGCGCCCGCATAAAACATCGGCTCGCTCGCCAGCCCTGACATCATAATCACTCCGTAGGGATCGATCGCGACTTCACTCGCTGCCGACGCCAAATAATAGTCCTTCGTCGTCGCCGTGGTGAGGTAAGCCATCACCGGTTTCCCCGCCGCCTTCACCGCCGCGATCCCGGCTCGCACTTCGCTGAGGGCCGCATAGCCCGAACCATAGCTCGCCGGACGGAGCCCCCCGGTGATAAAAACGCCCGCAATCCGCTCGTCCTTCGCCGCCGCGCGCAACGCTCGCGTGACCGTGCGGAGTTGCAGGTGATCGTCTTGTGCGACGCCCAAGGAGCCAAAGTCGATCGGCGGTGGGGCATCCGTGATGTTCGTCGAGAGGTCGAACACCACATACGCACCCCGCTCGAGCTCGGGCGTAGCCTTCTCGCCGCCGCCCATCGCCGCGATCGCCCCGACAAATCCGATGACGAGCACGAACGCACCGCCCGCGAAGATCAGCAGTGCGACCAGCGCGCCCAGCATCGAAGTGAAGAAATTTTTCATGCGTAGCTGGCACAGTAGTCGCTTTCCTCGCTTCCTCCAGTCGAATCACGATGTCTGCAAACACCGCTCAACGCGGCTGCCCCTGTGCCGATTCTTAACGCGACCGACACACTCCGCGCCACGAACGCGTTGCGCGCCGCCGTCGTCCATCTACTGTAGCCAATTATGAGCGAGCAAAAGGAGAAAGAACTTCTCACCACCAACCGCAAGGCGCTGACGATCAACCTCGATGAGCCCATCTATGGCACGTTTGCCGAAATTGGCGCCGGGCAGGAGGTCGCCCGAATGTTTTTCCAGGTCGGCGCCGCCTCGGGTACCATCGCGAAATCAATCTCCGCGTATGACATGTCGTTCAGCGATGCTATTTACGGCAAGGCCCCGCGCTATGTCTCCCAAGAGCGTCTCGCACTCATGCTCGACCACGAATACGATCTGCTGATTGCGCGCCTCGCGGAGGAGCGGGGCGAGCGGACGACTTTTTTTGTTTTCGCCAACACAGTCTCGGCACGCAATTTCACGGGCACCAACGAGGCCCACGGCTGGCTGGGTGTTCGTTTTCAGACCGAGCCCGGTGGCCCGCCCAGCGATATCATCCTGCACGTGCGCATGTGGGACAAAGAGAATGTTCTGCAACAACAGGCCCTCGGTATTATCGGCGTCAATGCCATCTACGGGGCTTTCTATTACCATGCGGACCCGCGCAAGTTCATCGCCTCCCTCCTCGATAATCTCACACCCGACCGCATCGAGGTGGATATGCTCCGATTTAGCGGCCCGGCCTTTGCGACCGTCGATAATCGCCTCATGTCGCTCGCCCTCGTCCAAAACGGTCTCACCAACGCAGTGATGTTCGGCTCCGGTGGCGAGGTTCTCCAGCCTTCGGAAGTGCTCTATAAAAAAGCCATTCTCGTCGAACGCGGCAGCTTTCGCCCTGTCACCCACGTGAACGTCGACATGCTGAATTGTGCCACCGCCCAGTTCGTCCAGGAGCCCAACGTCAAAGGCAAGGACGTGATCGTCCTCATGGAAATAACCATGAACAACCTTCTCGCCGCCGGCGAACTCGACGCCGCTGATTTCCTGTCCCGCGTCGACCTCCTCGCTGACATTGGTTTCACCGTTCTCATCTCCAATTACTCCGAGTATTACCGCCTGACGTCCTATTTCCGCCGATACACGAAGGAGATGATTGGCGTGGCGATGGGCATCAACAACCTCCTCGAACTGTTTAACGAAAAATACTACGAGAACCTGGAGGGCGGCATCTTGGAATCCTTCGGCCGCCTCTTCCGCAACGCGGTTCGACTTTACATTTATCCGATGCACCAGCAGGCCTACGACAAATACCTGATCACCGGCCAGACAACCCCCATCCATGGTTTCGTCGCCCACCACGCCTTCGCCTCAAGCGTGCTCATCACCGCGAAAAACGTCCACATCACCGATCACCTGCGCAACCTCTACGATCACCTGCTTGAGAATCACTACATCGAATGCATCGTCGGCTTCGACCGCGACAGTTTGCATATTTTTTCCCGCGATGTCCTGCGCCGGATCAAGGAAAGCGATCCGACCTGGGAGCACATGGTCCCGGGCGCCGTCGTTGCCGCGATCAAGAAACGCGGTCTCTTCGGTTACACAGTGCCTCCCGCAGTCACGTAGGCTCTCCCCCCGCCCCCCCGGCTTGGTCCGCACCGCCCTTTTCCGTCATCACGGCACGTGTGGTCAGGCCGCCTGGCACCGCAACCCCTGATCGAAATTTCGTCACTCGCTTGAGTAATTTCTCCGTGTCTTTCGCGGATTCCGTGCGCAATTTCCCCGCCTCCACCTCCATGCGCTTCCATAAATACCACGCCCTCGGCAACGACTACATCGTCCTCGACCCGCGCGATTTTCCCGCGTGGTCACCCGCGCCCACCGTCGAACAGATCCGCGTCGTCTGCCATCGCAACTTCGGCGTCGGCTCCGACGGCATCCTCTGGGGTCCGCTCCCTTCGCAACAGAGCGAGTTTGGTCTGCGCATCTTTAACCCCGACGGCTCCGAGGCCGAAAAATCCGGCAACGGTCTCCGCATCTTCTCGCGCTTCCTGTGGGACCAACAGCTCGTCAAACATCCGAACTTTTCCGTCGAGACGCCCGGCGGCCACGTCCAGGTCGCGATCAAGGACGGCGGCCAACTCCTCACCATCGCGATGGGCTCGGTGAGTTTTGACAGCACAAAAATCCCCGTCACCGGTGCGCCTCGGGAAGTGCTGAACGAAAAAATCACCATCCTCGACCGCGAGTTCACCTATAATGCCGCCACCATCGGCAACCCGCACTGCGTGATTCCGCTCCCGGAGATTTCACCCGAACTCGCGCACAAATACGGACCGCACTTGGAGACGCACCCTAATTTCCCGCGCAAAACCAACGTCCAATTCCTCCGCGTGCTCGACCGCGCCAATATCCAAATTGAAATCTGGGAGCGCGGCGCCGGCTACACGCTCGCTTCGGGCAGCAGCAGCAGCGCCTCTGCCGCCGTCGCCCACCGTCTCGGCCTCGTCGATCGCAGCGTGACCGTTCACATGCCCGGCGGCCAAATTGGCATCGAGATCGGCGACAACGTTTCGATCAGCATGACCGGCACCGTAAACAAGGTCGCCGAAGGCACGATGCACCCGGAGCTGTTTGCGGTCAGGGTGTGAACGAGGGGCTCACCCCGTTCGTTCCCTCGGCCACGGTCGTCTGCAATTCTGGTTTCATGCATTCTGGCCTCGCGCACTCGCGGCACGATCGCCGGACTGGAGCGACCTCGGGAGCCTCGCGCCGCCCGCGACCCTCGGTCCATCGCAAACTGTTTTGGTTATGGCATCGCTTAGGCAGTCCGCATAGCGCCTATCGCGATCCCTCCTCTCCCGACGAAAGTCTCCTCAGTGAGTGGCATTAAGTTTTCGCAGTGACTGAGATCCTCTTTTCGCCTGCGACCATCCCTCCGCTCTTCTCACCGCCGCCCCCCAGCCATGCCCCTCCCAGTCACTCGCCTCGAAAAACAAATTTTGTCCGCCATCGCACTGCTCATCGTGCTTGGCCTGATTGGGCAGGCGATTCTCTAAAATTCTCGCCATTCCTTTCTCGCCTGCATCTTCTCCACGCTGACGCACGTATGAATTGGAAATGTCGCTCCTGCTCTCGCCTCTGCCCAACCTGTTCACCTATGCGGTGGCGCTGGTGGGCGACGAACCCCGCCTGCGGGCTCACGGAAGCATGAGCAACGTAGGGCCCACCCCTCCACCCGACGAGCGTCAGCTAGAGGACGCGCGCCTCCTCCGCTGCGTCGCACTGGGCGATAAGGCTGCCTTCGCCGAACTCTACGACCGCTTTTCTGGCCCGCTCTACGCCACGGCCCTGCGCGTCATTCGCGACGCCACCGAAGCCCAAGATATCGTCCACGACACATTTGTCACACTATGGGAAAAGGCGTCCTCATTCGAAGCCGGGCGCGGCACGGCCTTCGCGTGGGCCCTGACGCTGGTCCGCAATCGTGCGATTGACCGGGTCAGGATGCGCCGCCGCCGCGCCGAACTCCTCACAGCCTCGGCTCCAGCCGACCTCGGTTACGACGAAGACCACTCCGGGACCGCCGCCGCCGACCAAGCCATTCTCGGCGACGAAGCCACCGCGGTTCGTGCTGCGGTCGCCACCCTCCCCGCCGATCAAAAACGCGCGCTCGAACTCGCCTTCTTCAGCGGACTCACGCAGCAGCAAATTGCCGAAAAACTCTCCGAACCCCTCGGCACCGTGAAGGCGCGTATCCGCCGTGGTCTCATCAAACTCCGCGACTCGCTCGCTCGCCGACTATGATTGACGACCGCCACGAAGAACTCGCTGCACTCTATGCCTTCGACCTGCTCGAAGGCAGCGTGAGCGCATCCTTCGAATCCGCGCTGGCCACGGACCCCGCCCTCGCCGCACTCGTCTGCCAACTCCGCTCAGCCAGCGCCGCCCTCGCCCACCTTGCCCCGACCGCCACGCCTCCGCCCGCCCTTCGGGCCCGCGTGCTGGCATCCGTCAATGCTGCGTCAGTGCGCGATCCCGCCCCCGTGGTTTCGTTTTCCCCATTCGCCTTTCAACCGTGGTTTGGCTGGGCCACCGCCGCCTGCTGCGCCCTCGCCGCTACTTGGCTCGGCCTACTGTATGCTTCTGGCCGCTCCAACGCCGCGCTGCTGCGGGACACCCAAGCCTTCAACGCACTTTCCCTCCAGAGCGCCGGTCAGCAGCTCGAAGCTGAACGCCTTCTCGCCCAACGCCAACGCGCGCTCCACGAAGACCAACTCAAGACCTTGACCGAGCGAGTATCCACGCTCACCGCCCAGACCGCTGACCTCTCTGCGCAATTGAGACGCGAAGGCGATCTCGCCAACCTCAAGATCACCGCCCTAGCTTCTCTGCTGCACAACTCGCCACAAGCCATCGCCGTCGCGGTCTGGAATCCCGCCAAGCAAGAGGGCGTGCTCCACGTTGAAAAACTCCCCGCGCTCGCCACCGATCGGGACTACCAACTCTGGGTCGTCGATCCCCAGTATAAGGATCCCTTGGACGCCGGGACCTTCACCGTCGATCCCGAGACCGGAGCCCGCCGCCATTCGATTAAATCGAAACAGCCGATCGCGAACATCGCCGCCTACGCTATCACCCAGGAAGTTAAAGGCGGCGTCGTGAAGTCCGCTGGCCCTTTCCTGCTCCTCGGCAAGTAAGGGGCTCTGGGCTGAGCGGGGTGTGGTCATCCTTGCCTTGCCTTTCCCGTCATCGAGCCGACGCGCCATCGCCGACCAACCGCCCTGCTTCTGCTCCAACTGCCCTGCGCCAACTCCCCGCTTGCTCTCGGCCCCCGCCCCGCGAAATCTCTAGGGCGCATGATTATAAAACCCAAGGTTCGCGGCTTCGTTTGCGTCACTGCCCATCCCGAGGGCTGTGCCGCGCATGTTCAGCAATGGATCGACCACGTGAAGGCCCAAGGCCCCATCTCTGGCGGTCCCAAGCGCGTTCTCGTCCTCGGTTCCTCCACCGGCTACGGCTTGGCCTCCCGCATCACTGCAGCCTTCGGCTCCGGTGCGGCCACGCTCGGGGTCTTTTTCGAGCGTCCTTCGGAGGAGGGCCGATCCGCCACGCCCGGCTGGTATAACACCATCGCCTTCACCAAAGCCGCTCGCGCCGCCGGACTCTACGCCAAAAATTTCAACGGCGATGCTTTCTCCGCCGACATTAAACAACAAGCCCTCGACGCCATCCGCGCCGACCTCGGCCAAGTCGATCTCGTCGTCTACTCCCTCGCCTCTCCCCGCCGCACTCACCCGACCACCGGCGTCGTCCACAAATCCTGTCTCAAACCCGTCGGTGCCCCGTATACCAACAAGACTGTCGACACCGACAAGGGCATCGTCAGCACCGTCGCGATCGAGCCCGCCAGCGAACAAGAAATCGCCGATACCGTTACGGTCATGGGCGGCGAAGATTGGGAAATGTGGATGCAGGCGCTCGCGGATGCCAAGCTCCTCGCCCCAGGTGCCCAATCAGTCGCCTATTCCTACATCGGACCCGAAGTCACTTGGGCGATCTACAAAAATGGCACCATCGGGCTCGCGAAGAACGACCTCGAACGCGCCGCCCGCCACATCGATTGGCTCCTCAAACTCAACGGTGGCGGCCGCGCCTTCATCTCCGTCAACAAAGCCCTCGTGACGCAGGCGAGCTCCGCCATCCCCGTCGTCCCGCTCTACATTTCAATTCTCTACAAGATCATGAAAGCCGCCGGCACCCACGAGGGCTGCGTCGAACAGATCCAGCGCCTTTTCGCCACCCAGATGTATAATGGCCATAAACCCACCTTCGACGAATCCGGCCGCGTCCGGGTCGACGATTGGGAAATGCGGCCCGAGATCCAGTCCGCCGTCGCCAAAATTTGGCCGGGCGTCACCACCGAAAATCTCGCCGCCGAGACCGACATCGCCGGTTACCGCACCGAATTCCTGAAACTGTTCGGCTTCGGCATCCCGGGTATCAATTACGACGCCGAAACCGAACCCCATGTGCCGATGCTGTAGCCGCGCCGTCGCTTGCCGACGCCCGTGAGCGGCGACCGCACCCGCCCTCCGTCGATTCATGCGCGCCGTCATCCAGCGAGTCAGTGCAGCCCGCGTCACCGTCGCCGGCGCCGTCGTCGGTGACATCGGCCCTGGCCTCCTCGTTTTCCTCGGCGTCGCCCCCACCGACACCGAGGCCGACACCCAATGGCTCGCGGAGAAAATCACCAAGCTCCGCATCTTCCCCGACGCCGAGGGCCACATGAACCGCTCCCTTCTCGACGTCGCTCCACCACCGCGCGCCGCGGACTCGTCATCCGGTCCTTCAGTTCTGGACGCTCCGCTCTCACCCCCTTCCGTATTGGTCGTCAGCCAATTCACCCTCTTCGCCAGCACCCGCAAAGGCACCCGCCCCTCATTCAACGCCGCCGCTCGTCCCGACCTCGCGCTGCCCCTTTACGAGCTGTTCTGCCGCCTGCTCTCCGCCGCCCTCGGTCGCCCCGTCGCCACCGGTCAATTCGGTGCCATGATGGCCGTCTCCCTCGTCAACGACGGCCCCGTCACGCTGATCATTGATTCGCGCCTGCGCGAGTAACCCACCGCTCCGCCATGCCGCCCGCCTCTCCCGCCCGAACCCTCGTGCTCGTTCTCTTAATCGTTCTCGTTCTCCTTTCCGTCCGTTCCATCGCAGCCCCCGCTTCCCCCGCATCCGCCGCCGAGGACGCCAACCTCGCCTACTTCCGCGATCTCGCCGAGACGAGGAACTACACGTTGGGTCGCCCCGTCTCACCCCAGCTCACCCCCGACGGCAAACACGCCCTCTTCCTTCGCTCCGCTCCGCGCGACCCCACGTTAAAACTTTACGAGCTCGACCTCGCCACCGGCCGCGAACGCGAACTCCTCACCCCCGCTCACATCCTCGGTGATACCAACGAAGCCGTGTCCGCCGAAGAAAAAGCCCGCCGCGAGCGCTCCCGCCAAAGCCTGAAAGGCTTTACCACCTATCAACTCTCCAGCGACGGCACCCACCTCCTCGTCACCCTTTCCGGCAAACTCTACCTCGTCGAACGCGCCTCGCTCCGTGTCACCGAACTTCCTGGACGCGGCTGGATCGATCCTCGCTTCTCCCCCGATGGTCGCATGATCGCCGCCGCCGGCGCCGATCGCGAACTCCACGTCATCGATCTCACCGCCTCCCCACCCACCACGCGAGCCGTCACCACCGGCGCCACCGCCACCCTCTCCCACGGCACCGCCGAATTCGTCGCCCAGGAGGAAATGAGCCGCCCCCGTGGCTTCTGGTGGTCCCCCGATTCCCGCAGCCTCCTCTACCAACAGACCGACGAATCCGCTGTCGCCGTTCGCTACGTCGCCGACGCCCTTCACCCCGAAGCCGCTCCCACCACATTCTTCTATCCCCGCGCCGGCACCCCCAACGCCACTGTTCGCCTTTTCCTCCTCTCGCTCCGCGCTAACCAAGCGACCCCGGCCCCCACGCCAATCCCTTGGGACCACGTCGCCTTCCCCTATCTCGCCCACGTCACGTGGCAAAAATACGCTCCGCCCACCCTCCTCGTCCAAAACCGCGAGCAAACCGACCAGCGTCTCCTCGCCGTCGATGCCGCCACCGGTGCCACCACCGAACTCCTCCGCGAGACCGACGCCGCCTGGCTCAACCTCGACGACAACGCCGCCGGCTCCACCGGTGAACGCCGCCCGCCCTTCTGGCTCGCCGACGGCGGGGGCTTCCTCTGGACGACCGAGCGCCGCGGCACGTGGCAAGTCGAACTCCGCGCCCCCACTGGCGCCCTCCTCCGCGAAATCACTCCTACCACCTTCAATTATCGCGGCCTCGTCGACGTCGACGAAGACTCCGGTGCCGTCCTCGTGCGTGGCGGCCCAGACCCTCGCGAGATCCACCTCTGGTCCTTTCCGCTGAACGGCGACAGCCAAACCATCAGCTCCGGCCACGCCCTCACCCGCGGCCGCGGCCAGCACAACGCCACTTTTTCCTCTGAGTCCCGTCTCCTGATTCGCACTACAGATCTCTTCGACGGCACCTGGCGCAGCGAAATCATCTCCGCCGACGACGATCGCATCGTCGCCACGCTCCCGTCCATCGCTGCCCCGCTGCCGCGCCTGCCCACCACCGAACTCACCCGCACCGCGGGCAAACTGACGTTTGATGCCGCCATCACGCGCCCCCGCAATTTCACCGCTGGGAAAAAATATCCCGTCATCCTCGTCGTGTACGCCGGCCCCACCAGCAAGATGGTTTCCGCCACCGCGCGCGGCTACCTCCCCGATCAGTGGATGGCCGACCAGGGCTATGTCGTCGTCCGCATCGACGGCCGCGGCACCCCGTGGCGCGGCCGCGCGTGGGAGCGCACCATCAAGGGCAACTTCATCGACATCGCCCTCGCAGATCAAATCACCGGCCTCAGCGCGCTCGCGCAGACCTTGCCGGAACTCGACCTGAGCCGCGTGGGCGTCACCGGCTGGTCCTTTGGTGGCTACTTCGCCGCCATGGCCGCCATTCGCCGTCCCGATATTTTCCAAGCCGCCGTCGCCGGGGCCCCCGTCGTCACCTGGGAAAACTACGACACGCACTACACGGAGCGCTACCTCGGTCTCCCGCAATTTTCCCCGGAAGCCTATCGCTTGAGCAACGTCACCACCTACGCCTCGCAACTCACGCGCCCTCTCCTCCTCATCCACGGCCTCACCGACGACAACGTGTATTTCCAACACACGCTCCAGCTCGCCGACGCGCTTTACCTGGCAGGCAAGTCCTACGAACTGCTCCCGATGCTGGGCACGCACATGATCAGCGACCCACTCGTCAAACTCCGCCAACAAACCCGCATCATCGAATTCCTCAACCGCGCCCTCCAACCCACGACGCTCCGCTGACCGGCGCGGCGCAACCCCCGGTCGTCGGTCGCCGCAAAGCTCACCCGTCCGACGGACCGGCGGCTTTCCAGCCGCCGTGCTGTTTCGATTTCGACCTGCACCCACCGGCATCTCGCCCGGACCAGCGCCCGGACCAGCGCCCTTGCCTCCCCCGCCCACGCGTTCACCGTGCCCTCGGCATGAATTCACGTCCGAGTTCTTTTTCCACGGGAATAGCGGATTCGTTGAGTTCGCTTGTCGCAGAGGATCGGCGTGAAACCATTCTCCACACTTCCTCTGCCTCGCTTCGCTCCGCGCGACGACTCGCGGCCACCCTTTTCAGTAGCCCGCTACCCACGCGCTTCGCTCCCACCCACCGCGATGCGTGAGCCCCCTCCCCGTTCCGATTCCTCCGCCGGCAGTCCACCGCCGGCCCCGCCCCCCGACGCGCCACCCAGCGACTTCGCTTCGCTCTACCGCGCCACCCTCTCCCCGCTGCGTCGCTACCTCGCCCGCCTCCTCGGCAACACCACCGAGGCCCAAGACGTCGCCCACGACGCCTACCTCCGCATCTATCCATCCGTCGAAAACCAGACCGCCGAAAAACCCGAAGCCCTCCTCTACGTCACCGCCCGCCGCCTCGCCATTAACCAACTCAAGCGCCGCAGCATCTCACCCGAAGGCACCGCCGGCTCAGCCGATCCCGCTCACGAAACCACCGCCTCCGCCTCCCCCTCCGTTCCCCGCCAGGTCATGGCCCGCCAGGAGCTCGCGCTCCTCGAGCAAGCCATCGCTGAACTGCCCGCCGGCTGCCGCGCCGTTTTGCTCCTGCGCAAAATCGAACTCCTCTCCCATCGCGAAATCGCCGACCGACTCGGCATCGCCATCAGCACCGTTGAAAAACAACACGCCCGCGCGCTCCGCCTGCTCCGTGCCGCCCTCCCCGTCGAATCCTTTCACCACCACCCCGACGCGTCCTCACCCACTCACGAGGTCCGCTCATGAATAACTTCACCCACACACTTCCCCTGACCGACGCCGCGTCCGACGAGCAGGCCTCCCTCTGGGCTGCCCGCCTCGAAGGCGGTACGCTCGACGCCGCCGATCGCATCGCCCTCGACACGTGGCTCGCCACCAAACCGGCCCACCGCGCGCTGCTCTCCCACTACTGCCAGTTCTCGGCCGACCTTGAACAATGGCTTCCCGCCGTCGTCGCTTCGGGGGCGGTGAAAATGCCCGCCTCCGCGCAACCGTCGCGCCGCCGCTGGGGCTTGGCGTGGCTCACGCTCGCCGGTGGCACCCTCGCTGCGGCCACCGCTGTCGCCCTTTTCTTCACCCTCTCGCCTTCTGCCCCTGCGGTTGAAACGCTCGCGACCTCCGTCGCCCAACGCCAGTCCTTCACCCTCAGCGACGGCACGCGCGTCGAACTCAACGCCCAGACCAGTCTTCGCATCGAAAATACCCGCGACGAACGCCGCGTCCGTCTCGCCTCCGGTGAAGCCTTTTTCTCCGTATCCAAAGACCCATCACGTCCGTTCATCGTCGAAACACCCACCGGCTCCGTCCGCGTCACCGGTACCGTCTTCAACGTCCGCACCGACACCGTCTCCGAACTCGCCGTCACGGTCGTCGCAGGCTCGGTGCAGGTCCGCCCCAGCGACACCGCTGGCACCGGCCCGCGTCCGCCGTCGTCGCTCACCGCTGGCCAGCACCTGTCCGCTACGCCCCGCTCCGTCACCTTACTCACGCTCACAACGGAGGGCGTCGAGGATGCCCTCGCGTGGCGCCAGGGAAAAATCGTGTTCAACGCCGTGTCGCTGCGCCTCGCGGTGTCTCGCTTTGCCCACTACCACGGCCGCGGCATCACGGTCAGCCCCGGTGCCGAAAACCTCAGCCTGGGCGGCCGCTACAGCCTCGACGACCTCACCGGCTTTCTCGATCTCATCGTCCAAGTTCATCCCCAACTCCGCGTGAGCCCCGATCCGAGCGGCATTATACGGGTGAGCCTCCGCACCGAGCCCTGAGTCTTTCTCTTGCTTCCTTCCCCCGGGGACGCGGCGCCCTCGCCGCTTCTCTCGCACCTTTCCCTTCGTCTCCGTGTCCTTCCGCTTTCCTCCTTGGCTCCTTCTCAGCGCGGTCCTCACCCTGCGTCCGTTCACCGCCCACGCCGAATCCGTCGAATTTTACGTCCCGGCCCAAGCCGCCGACACCGCGCTGCTGGAGTTCGCCAAACAATCCAAAACCGAAGTCCTCTTCGCCTCCGACGAACTCCACCGCGCCCGCTCCAATCCACTGCGTGGCCGTTTCGAAGCCGTCGAGGCACTGAGTCAATTGCTCACCAACACAGGTTTCTCCGCTCGTCACAACGGCGGCGGAAAATTTGTCGTCACCGCCACCGTCAAACCCACCGGCTCGATCCGTGGTCGCCTGCTGCGCCCCGACGGTCACCCCGCTCCGGGCCTCCGCGTCAAAATCTTCGAAGCCCAGCAGAGCGTGCTCACCGATTTTCGCGGAGACTTCTTTTTTCGCGTTCTGCCCCCTGGACTCTACCGCCTCGTGGCCACGGGCGTTGACTATCAAACCCTCGAGCTCACCAACACCCGAGTGTTGGCGGATCGCATGGTCTCCCTCGTGCCCCAGACCATTCAGCCCACCGCCGATCCCTCGCTGCTCGCTCCTTTCGTCGTCGAAAGCCGCATCGACCGCGCTCGCTTCGCCGACCGCAGCGAACTGCAATCTCCCCCGCGCAACGCCACCGGCAACCTCGATCTCGTCCGCTCCCAAAACGACGCGATCTCCTACACCGTCTACGACCGCGATCAGATCACCCGCAGCGGCGTCGTCACCCTGAACGAATTTCTCCAACGCGAACTCCTCGACGCCAACTCCGCCGCCCGCGCCCCCGAACAGGATGCCAGCTCCGACGCGAAACTCTTCTCCGCCGGCAACAACAACCTCTCCCTCCGCGGCTACACCTCCGACGAAACCGTCGTCCTCGTCAACGGCCGCCGCCTTCCCGAGGTTTACGTCGGTGGCAGCGGCGCCCAGCCCCCCGACGTAAACCTCATTCCGCTCAGTCTTGTCCATCAAGTCGAGGTCCTCCCCGCGTCCGCCTCGTCCTTATACACCGGCAATCCCGTTGGCGGGGTCATCAACATCATTCTCCGTCCGGGCGTGGACGCCAACGCCACCGAGGTCACCGCCACCTACACCAACGCCCTCCGCTCCTACGACGCCCCCCAGTCGTCCCTTTCCCTCATTCACGGCGCCAGCCTCCTCGGCGGCGCGCTCCGCCTGCGCTTCAACGCCAGCACCAACCAGAGCACGCCTCCGTCCGAATCGGAGCTGCGTTACCTCCAGCGCCGCCCCGCGCCGGCGCTCGCCCCGTGGAGCGCCGTCTTCCGCGCTACCCCGACCGTCCGCAGCCTCGAACTCGACCCGCTGCTCGGCCCCGGTTCAGCCCCCTTCACTTCGGTTGCACCCGGCGCCGACGGCACTGGCGGCCTCGGTGCCTTCGGCGGTCGCTCCGGTGTGCGCAATCTCACTTTCTTCAACTCGCCCGGCTCCCTCGCCGTCTCCCGCGACAGCGTCGATTTTCCGTATGGCCGCAAACAGCGCCGCTCGTCCTATTTCGGCTCCGTCGTCTACGATATTTTCCCGCGCCTTGAAGTCGGTCTCGATGTCACCTTCGCCCGCACCATCGCCAATCGCGGCTACGACGTTTTCGCGGCCGACCTCACCCTCGCCGAGACCTCGCCGTTAAATCCCTTCCGCCAAA